>JAQWDH010000029.1 GCA_028705565.1 Patescibacteria group bacterium
GCAACTTTTTTGTACGAGTGAATTTCATACCGCTATTATATCAAAAAATGCTATTTTTGCAACGATTCATAAAATTGTCGTCGCAATATTCATCTAATTGAGAAAGGATCATCTGAACTGATTTATACGGTCCGGTAGGAAGAGAGGATATATACTTGAATCGTTTATACGATGGTTTCCACAAATGAGTTGCTAAATTATTTAGATTTACGAATAAACCATAAAGGATATTATCTGACTGTTCAGGGGAAAGTTCACGCTTGTTTAATTTTTCGTTTGGAAAACGAATATGAAATGTGAGCGGACCAATCTCGTTCTCTAACATGCGCACGGCGGCAAAACGAATATTACCATCCTTATGTTGGAGCAGACTAAATATCCAAGGGAATAAAAAGTCCTGTCGGTCTTCCCTGTCGTGTAAAAAATACATAACGGATACAGCCATTACAAAATTATTTTTTCGGAAATCTTCCTTAATTTTTGCGTACTCTTTGGGGGCGTTTTTTATAATTGACAAAATCTCATCATATTGTCCGTTATGAGAACCATAAAGTAATCTTCTCACTTCACGAGAAGCTTTTCGGCTGGTATCTTTATCAGCAGTCAGTATGGTGTTAAATAATTCAAAAAATGTTTTCATTTTATTTATTTGTTCCGGGACTTGGAATCGAACCAAGATAAACAGCTTCAAAGGCTGCTGTCCTACCTTTAGACGATCCCGGAATTTTTAAAAGCGAACGCAAGTTCGCTTTTTTATATTACGGACTTTTCCGCGCTTTTACTAAATTTTTACACTTTCAATTGCTTCCTCATTGCGATACTTGAAGAAACAACTGTAAGAAAAAGTACTACCGCGAATTGCGAGCCGAATAGCAATAGAATATGCGAAAAATAATAATTTGTCAAGGAAAATCCGTCGGAAAAAACAACCGTTAAATATGGGTCTATCCATCGCAAAGCAGTAAAAATCAAACCTATAACCACAATCAAACTGCATAAAGAAAACACGAACGCTTCAACCAAATATGGTCCTCGTATAAACCAATTGCTAGCGCCCACTAAACGCTTGATGCTTATTTCAATTCTTTGCGTAAATATTGCCGCGCGCACGGTATAAAAAATTATTAAAAACGAAATAATCGCGAACATAATCGTCAAACCCATACCGATTTTTTCAATGCGAGAAGTGATATTTTGCAGACGTTCAACCGCTTCCTCGTGCCCCTCAAAACTTTTAGCTTCAATCAGTGTTTCGTATTCAGGCACATTCAACGCTTCCATTATTTTTTTATAATCCTCCGGCTCTTTGGCTTTGATTATTAAAGTCGGACCGAACGGATTCTCGCCAAGCTCAGTCAACGCTTCCATCACCTCAGCACGCATTTTATGACGTTCTTGAAAACTTTTAAGCGCGTCTTCAGCCGTGCTTACCTGCGCGTCCGTGACTTCCGGAAACGCGAGCAAATAATTTTTTATTTCTTTTATGTCTTTTTCTTTCGCTTCAGGCACAAAATATAAACTTACATTTATTTGCTCTTTAACAATTCGCACCGCTTCGCCCATTAAAATTTCCACGGACCAAAGCGCGTTCACGGACAGAAGCATCAGTATTAAAATAAACACGGTCATAAAAGACAAACCGAGATTACGGCCCATATCTTGAAACGCGTATTTTATAACCCTAAAAAAAACCGTCATATTTATAATCTATATTTTCCGTCAATTTCATCGTTGATAATTTTACCTTCATGAAGCGTTATCACTCTGCGGCGCAAATGGTTCACGACTTCCCTATTATGCGTAACGAGTATAACGGTGGTGCCAAATTCGTTTATTTTTTTAAAAATATCAATAACTTCAACCGTATTGATTGAATCCAAATTACCTGTCGGTTCGTCGGCCACGATTATTTTCGGCCTATGCGCCAACGAACGCGCCACCACAACTCTTTGCTGTTCGCCGCCTGAAAGCTGGCACGGGTATCTGTTTTTTTTATTTGCCAAACCGACGACATCCAAAACCTGCGGAACTATCTGTTTGATGCGGCTGTATTTTTCTCCCGCAACTTCCAGAGCAAAGGCGACATTTTCATAAACGGTCTTTTTCGGCAATAATTTAAAGTCCTGAAAAACAACGCCGATTTGCCTGCGTAAATATGGAATATCACTCACGCCTATTTTTGCCACATCCCATCCGCTTATTTCAATATTACCCTTGGTCGGTTTTTCTTCAGCAATTAAAAGTTTAATGAGCGTGGTTTTTCCGCTACCGCTCTGTCCGACTATTGAAACGAAATCGCCGGATACGATATTCAAATTTATATCGCGCAAAGCCACACAATCCGGACCGTAAATTTTTGTCACACCGTGAAGTTTAATCATACGAATATATTATATCATAATTTTAAAAAACAAAAAAACCCCAAAAGAGATTTTGAGCCATCTCGGGGGATCGAACCCCGGACCTACGGTTTACGATACCGTCGCTCTACCAACTGAGCTAAGATGGCATTTAAAAAGAATATAACACAACTTTATTGTATTTTCAAGCCAACTCGGTAAAAATTTATGTTCTAAAGTATTTTACTGTCTCTTTGGAAATTTTGCGGGCGAGGCAACGCGTAAACATTCGCTCCATAATTATCAATTCCGACCAATTCCCCTTCTCCGCGTAAAATCGCTTCCCACGGACGGCAAGCCGGACACCCGCCCGATTTTTGATTGCAAGTCATTTTATTCAACTGTCTGGCCAATTTTATCTGCCGAGCGACTTTGAGAACTTTCGCGACCGCCTCTTCTTCATTTGGCAATATTTTTTCAGACAATTCATCGCTTGTTTCCAAATACCAATAACTCGCTTTAACGATTTTATATTCCTGACAATTTTTAGCCAAAAGATAATAAATCGGCAATTGCAACGATTCTTTTTTTTCTTCATTGCGTCCTGTTTTAAAATCAATTATATGCACACTGTCAATTTCCGGAAGATATTCCAACCAATCTATTTTTCCGCACAAAATTATATTGTCTTCTTCGGAAAGCCAAAAAGACGGCAAATCCTGTTTGATTTTTACAGCCAAACCGGAAAGCGGTCCCGGCGAATCAGTCACCCTGCGGATCATCGCGCGTCCGCGCTCTTGTTCGCGGTATTCAGTGTCAATATCAAAAAATCCGCCCCTCTTGCCTTTCACCTTTTCCCAAGCGCGCTCAAATTTTACCATCAACGATTCGGAAAATCTTTTTTCTTTCGGTAAAATTGAAAGCGACTCCAAAACCTCGTGCACGGCCGAACCCAAAGCAAGCGGCGGAGAAATAAGTTTTATTTTATGATTTGTTTTCGGGTCGCGATAAACATTTTTTAAAAAATAAGCACGTGGACATTCCAAAAAATCGCTTATGGAACTGTGCGAAACCCAAACCGCTGTGTATTTGTCCGGCATAGATTATATTTATTTTTAATCATTCAAATTGAGCGGGCGAAGGGAGTCGGACCCTCGTCCTCGGCTTGGGAAGCCGATGTAATAGCCGTTATACTACGCCCGCTTTTTAAAAAGGCAGAGCCGGAAGCCCTGCCCTTTTGTTTTTAATTCGCAAAA
>JAQWDH010000030.1 GCA_028705565.1 Patescibacteria group bacterium
TGAGTATTTCTCTGATTTCGTTTTGCGATTCCTCCGCGGCGCGTCTTCCGACTTCAGGATCCATTCCGGCGCCCAAACCGCGCGTTACAGTTTGTCCTATGTGTAATTTTTGCGGAGCAGAATTAAGATGCAGGGCTTGCACATCAGTATTCATGGCTATAAAATCAACTCCTTTTATTTTCTCTGCAACCATTCTGTTTACAGCTGAACCGCCACCGCCGCCAACTCCAACAATTTTAATTTTAACTATCGGGTCTATGTTTGGTTTTACTTGGGGCATACTATTTTAAATTAGTGATTGAACACAAAATGTGTTCAATCACCCTCCAAATTTTTTATAAAAATAAGCGGATAACATTCCGCTTATAGTTTATCTCTGAAAGTCGTTCGTGTCAATAAAAAATCATGTGTATAACTTAAACTCCTTGTGAAAGCAACGAATCAAACCATTTTTTAACCGTGTTTGACGCCTTATTTACCTTGCCGGATAAATTTTTTAATCCTCCTCCAATTATCCGGTCTCCATCCTCTTCGCTAAATCCCATTTTTACCAAACCAACCGCGGTGGAAAAACCCAAGTCATTCACTTTATCCGTGATACTTATCAGATTCACCGGATAACCAAGCATTGCCGGCAATCTTAATTGCTTTTTCGCCAATTCCGTCAAACCCGGTAATTTAGCGCCCGCTCCGGTGAAAACAATTCCTGCCGGCAAACGCCCGGCTCTTTGAATTGAAATCAGTTCGTTTTCTATTTTTTGCAAAATTTGTTCCATTCTCGCCTCTATTATTTCCGATACGTATTTTGACCTTACCTTTTCATGTTCCGCGGCGCCGGCTTCATACAAATCTATCTCATCTTTGCGATTCGCCATATCCGAAAAACATCCGCCGAATTTGATTTTTACTTCTTCCGCGATTTCAATCGGATTTCTCAACCCAATTGCTATATCATTTGTGATATGAACCGAACCTTCCGGAATAACAACCGTGTGCAGTATATTATCCTCTTCAAAAACAGCCATACTTGTTGTTGAATGGCCGATATTTACCACTGCCACCCCTATTTCTTTTTGTCTTTTGGAAACAACAGCTTCGGCAGAGGCCAATATGGAAAATACAAGCCCGTCAATTTCCAAACCGGAACGATAAACCGCTTTGGTTAAATTTTTTATCTGTATTGACGGACATAAAATAATTTTCGTGTCCACTTCCAAACGCATTCCTGTCATGCCAATCGGGTCTTTAATGCCTGTTTGCCCGTCAACGCTGAAACTTAAAGGCAAAACATCCAAAATATCATAATTCAAAGGAGCAGCGATTGTGCGCGCCGCTTCCACCGCCCTTTCCGTGTCTTCGGAAGAAATTTCATTGTCAGCTTTGGAAACCGCGATCACGCCTTTACTATCCTGATAAACTATTTGCGGTCCTGATACTCCGACAAAAACGCTTTCTACCGGAGCGCCGGCCGCTTGTTCCACTTTTTCATAGCAGGCGGAAATTGATGACACGGCGTCTTCAATGCTTTTTACCGAACCTTTATACACGCCTTCTGAAGGAACCTCCGCCGCGCTCAAAATTTGCAGTTCATCTCCTCCGTCTTTTGCCGCCAATTGACCGACAGCCATTCGTATGAAGCTTGAACCGATATCCAAACCCGCAATCAATTTTTTTCCTTTCTTAGCCATAAAATTTTACAAACTTTTAAAAAAATCCATTAAACGAGGTAAAAATATAATCACCCCTATCGCGATTGATCCGATGGAAGACAGTAATACTCCTCCGGCCATCATATCTTTAACAACTTCAACGTAATGATGCAAGCGCGGTTTCATCATATCGCTAAAATACTCCAAAGCCGTGTTTATTATTTCCATTATCATCACAAGCAAAATAAGCAAAATCAGAGTTATTATTTCCCATGCTTTTAAAGAAAAATACACCGCCAAGCAAGCCGTTATCAAAGCCGCCAATGTTTGTATGCGAAAATTCCGCTCGGATTTAAAAACATAAACCAATCCTTTAAACGCGTGGCTGAAACTTTCCAATAAAGAAAACATAAATTTATATTTTGATTTTTTTGACAAAACTTTCCTGTAAAGCGAACATTTTATCAGCTTGTTTTTTTGCTATGTGGTCATAACCGAGAAGATGCAAAATACCATGAGTTAAAATACGAACAAATTCTTCCTGTTCGCTAACCCCAAAACTCTCGGCCTGTTTTTTAATTCGCGGATAACAAATATAAATTTGACCCCAAAAATCGCTTTTTATTTTCTCATCTTCTTCCCACGCGAAAGACAAAACATCCGTTATCGCGTTTTTTCCTCTGTATTCCCTGTTTATTTTTTTTATCTCGCCGTTTCCAACGATATTTATTTCAGCGCAAGCTTTTTTTTTCAAACCTCTAAAAACAGATTCCGCGGCTTTCGCGACATTTTTTTTCGGCAAAACACACTTCGCCGTCTTCAAAAAATTTATAGCGAGCATAAATTAATTATTGTTGCTGGCTTGAAGTGGAATTTTCCGCTCCGACTTGTTCGGTTTGAATCGCGGAAATATTTTCAGCTTGTCCTCCAAGCAAGCTGAAACTTCTAGCCATCATTTTTGCCACTATTCTGTAATTAACTTCGTTTGAATCCGTTGTGTTGTAAATTATAACAAAAACTTTTGTTTCGGTTGGAAAATAATAAACCAAATAATCATCACGTCTGAAACCGTCAACTTTAAAAACACTGGTAAAACTCTTTAATTCGTCAAATCTTTCATTTGGCGCCCATTTAGCGAACCAATCCGCGAACGATTCGCTCGCGTCTTTTTCAAAAACACGCGCCTCTATGTTCTCGCCGGAAAGAGCGCTGAACAAAACTTGTTTGTAATTTTCATCAACATTGCCCAAATCCCAAGAACTCGGATAATAAATCGCGTATCCCCAAACCGGATTTGTAAATTCTCTTATCAAACCCGAGTCGGCTATTTTCATCGGCTCAAAACCGGCCGGATTGTAAAGATTGTAAATTTCATGTCCGTCTTGAAAATTGTCTTTATCCGTATCGGCCAACGCGGAGTCCAAACCGAACGACTCCTCAGCCGTGTCGGATAAATCATCGCCGTCCAGATCAGGACTGTCTCCCAACAAAAGCGATGGAAAAATTATTGGCGCTTCTTCAACTATCGTCTCAATTTCTTCTTTCGCTTCCGGCTGTTCCACGGCAGGCTGTTCAGCCAATTCTTCGGTCGTAGTCGGTTCAACTGTGGTTTGTGTTGCCGGAGCCGCGGGAATAGCGGCTGTTTGTTTTTTTGCAGTCTCTTGGCGCCAATAATAAACGCTTGTTCCGACGATGAATAACGCGAATACTCCAACAGCGGAAAAAATTAAAAATTTGCGATTTGAAAAGATATTCGCCGGATGCATCGGTTTTCCGGCTCCGGCCGCTGATGATTTTTCAAACAAGGCCTTTTCCGATTCGCTTGCAATCACGCCCTTATTCATCATTATTTCTTTTTCTATATTTTTAAATTTTATCACAGGATTCGCGGAGCCATAAAACTCAACAGGAATTGACTGCACTTTTATATCGC
>JAQWDH010000031.1 GCA_028705565.1 Patescibacteria group bacterium
TTGATATTATAAATAATTTTTTTAAAAATTTATTCATTTTTTAAATTTAATCGCTGTTTTCTTTCCAATAATTCATGCACGTTGTTGACGCGCTTAAATTTCCGCTTACTATTCCGTTGCAACAAAATGAACTTTCTTTTTCATTTGTGACTTTACAGCAATTTTCAGAACTGCTTCCGTCGCATACATATGATTCTTTTTTAGGAGATGCTTGATTTGTGTATATCGGACCCTTGCCGGGATAAAAACAATTATAATAAACATCTTCAACATTTGAAGTGACTACCGGCAAATAATATTGCCTAACTGAATCCAAAAACGGGCAGTGTTTTATTTCCACGGAATTATTTTCAACGCGCGGAACTTTGCACAAGGGTATTGCTTGCGCCGGATATTGTTCAATGCCAATATCATACATCGGCTCAACCCGCATTTTTTTGCTGAACATCATACTCCATTCCGCGTTGGCAGAGATGTTCATCGCATCCGGTCCGGGTATGGCTTTTTGCAAAAATGGAGGCGTTGTTTCTATTCTGTCTTCAAGTTTAAAACTCCAAAAATAATTGTCCGGCTGTTTCCAATTATCAAATACCGGTAAATTCAAACTGGACGAATCAACGGACGGAGGGTTATCCCTGTCGCCGTTCAAAGCATTACCTGACATATCCATAATTCCTGAAAAAGGAACTGATTCAAAAGAAGTGTTGCTGAAAGTTCGCGCGGCTTTTAAAATTATTTCATAAGTGTCCTGTTTGCAATTCACTCCTTGCTTGTCGCACACCGGCAAACAAAATATTTTTCCTCCGCACGCGTTGGTTCCGCAGGCTTGCGTTGATGTGAATTCCAAGGTGCGATAACCGTTCGTAAGCCGCAAATTACCTACCGGAATACTGCTGTTTCCGCTTTTTAAAAACACTTTTTCACCGTCCAGCGCGTAATATCCTCCGGCATCGTTAAACTTTCCTTGCGCGCCGGTCGGGTCTATCGGCTCGCTGAAATAAATCTGAATTACAACATTTTTCGGCTCAATCGTATTATTTCCGGGAAAAACGCTTATCACTTCCGGCGGAGACGTGTCAAGATTTGTGGAACAGGCAAATTTCCATTCATAATAATCATTGCCTAAAATTCCAACTGAAAAAGCCGATGGGTTTCCGTTTGCCGAATCGTCCAAAAGAATATTTTTTCCCAATCTTACGGAATAAGCCACGCTTTCGGACGAATTTCCCAACACATCATACGGTCTTATTGTAAAAGTATACGCTTTTTGAACACCGCCCTCATCAACATAATTCGCCACAACCGCCGCGCCGCGAATTTTTTGTCCGCTTCCATCTTTTATATTTATTAAATTGTCATCAACGCTTTTTAATGAATCGCAATCGTTTTCCCAATTTAAACTCGCGTTCGGATTGCAATCGCCAAAAATTCCATTGTTGTTTTTATCTGTCACAAAACTGTCCATTTTTATCGGACTGCGAAAAGTCACGACGATTTTTGTGTTGCGTGGCACGCCTGTTTGGTCGCGCGTCGGATAATGGTCTTTGATGACGCTTCCCAAAGCTCCGCTGCCTTGAAAATTTTGCGCGGTTCCTTCGCCTCCGGCTCCGATACCGGTTCCCAATCCTCCGTCGCCGGTTCCCAACATTTTTATAACGTAAGACACAATCGCGTAAGCGCTTAAAATTATCGCCAAACCGATGGCGGCGTTGATTAAAATCTTTTTAGCTTTGCCGATTTGCGTTTCATTGCCACCGGCAGTCATCCATAAAAATCCTCCGTAAATAACCAAAACAACCATCACTATTCCCAATAATCCGAGGGCTGTTCTGATTATTTTCGCCACTATCACTCTTATATCTGTTGTCGGCAAGCCGAGCGGCTGTTCTATAATTTGCAGGCCCTCTTGGATGCTCGGGGTCGCGTTTTGCGCGGACGCTGAAGTAATTATTGATAAACAAAAAACCGTTGCCAAAAGTAACCCTCCCAAAACGGCAACGGTTTTTAAAATATTTTTTCTTGTTTTTTTATTGATCCATTGAAGCATGGGCAATGGATTAATTATTTATTAGATTTTTTCTATCTTCTTTTTTTTGATATTTTCTGTTCCAATTCTTTCGGCAATTTTCCAACTTTTGTCAGATATTCAATTTTTTGAGACATATTCAAACGATGCAGAGCGCTTTTCTTCTGCATATTTTTACTCTTTTGTCTATCGTAGAATTGAATTTTTTTTACTTGCAGCGCTCTTCCAGATTGCTGCCATCTCTTTTTGACTCTGCGTAAAAAAGATTCAAACTGCTCATTTTTTTTGCGTTTGATTTCCGGCACAATACCACCTCCGTTTCTTAAAATTAAAAATTAAATTATGAATGTTGTGAATAATAAATTACGAATTATGAATTATGGACACAAGCGATAGATGTCTTTCTTGTTATTTAATTATAACAAAAAAACAACAAGATAGTCAAATTTATTTTATTCCGATTTTTTTCAACATTATCGCCTTTATTTTTTGCTGATCAACTATCTCCTGGTTGCCTGATTCCATATCGCGAATAATGATTGAATTGTCCTGCACCTCTTTCTGTCCCAAAATCAACGCGTATGGAATTTTTTGGCTGTTGGCTATTTCCAACTGGCTTTTTAACGAATCCTTGGTAAAATTATATCCGATTTTCAAACCGCTGTTTCTCAAATCGTTGATAATTTTCATCGCTCGCCTTTTCGCCTTGTCGCCAAGCTGGGCAAAAAATAAATCCGGACTTTCTTGTGGCATTTCAATTTTGTTCAACTCGTTAAATTGCTTAATCGCCAAAATCGCACGTTCTACCCCCAAAGCGAATCCTCCGGCCGGCACCGGTCTTCCTCCCATTTGTTCCGCCAGTAAATCATATCTCCCCCCTCCTCCGAGAGCGCTTTGCGCGGAAGTATTTTCCACCCCTTCAAAAGCCGTGTAAATTTCAAAAACCGTGCGCGTATAATAATCAAGTCCTCTCACCAATGTAGGGTCCAAAACATAAGGAATAGAAAGTTCGTCCAAATACTCAACCACTTTCATCAAATGATTTTTTGATTCTTCTTCCAACCAATCCACAATTTGCGGAGCATCTTCTTTTACCGACTGGCATTGTTCCTGTTTACAGTCCAAAAGCCGTAGCGGGTTTTTAGCGAGACGATGTTTGCAATCATCGCATAAACGATTTCTTTTAGCTCTGTAATAATCGGCAAGAGCAGTTTTATATCTTTGCCTTTCTTCCGGAAATCCTATGCTGTTGACGCGCACATTGACCGGTAAGCCCAAATCTTTATAAAAATTATAAGCCACTAAAATCAATTCCGCGTCAACCGACGGGTCGGCGTTTCCGAGAGTTTCAAATCCAACCTGAAAAAATTCACGATATCTTCCGGCCTGCGGCCTGT
>JAQWDH010000032.1 GCA_028705565.1 Patescibacteria group bacterium
TATTTTCTCTGCGACCATTCTGTTTATCGCCGAACCGCCGCCGCCGCCGACTCCAACGATTTTAATTTTAACTATCGGGTCTATGTTTGGTTTTACTTGGGGCATACTATTTTAAATTAGTGATTGAACACAAAATGTGTTCAATCACCCTCCAAATTTTTTATAAAAATAAGCGGACAACATTCCGCTTATAGTTTATCTCTGAAAATCGTTCGTGTCAATAAAAAATCGTGTGTATAACTTAAAACTCCTCATGAAAGCAATAAATCAAACCATTTTTTAACCGTATTTGACGCCTTATTTACCTTACCGGATAAATTTTTCAGTCCTCCCCCAATTATCCGATCTCCGGACTCTTCGCTAAATCCCATTTTTACTAAACCAACCGCGGTGGAAAAACCCAAGTCATTCACTTTATCTGTGATACTTATCAGATTCACCGGATAACCAAGCATTGCCGGCAATCTTAATTGTTTTTTCGCCAATTCCATCAAACCCGGTAATTTAGCGCCCGCTCCGGTAAAAACAATTCCTGCCGGCAAACGCCCGGCTCTTTGAATTGAAACTAATTCATTTTCTATTTTTTGCAAAATTTGTTCCATTCTCGCCTCTATTATTTCCGATACGTATTTTGACCTTACCTTTTCATGTTCCGCGGCGCCGGCTTCATACAAATCTATTTCATCTTTGCGATTCGCCATATCCGAAAAACATCCGCCGAATTTGATTTTTACTTCTTCCGCGATTTCAATCGGATTTCTCAACCCAATTGCTATATCATTAGTGATATGAACCGAACCTTCCGGAATAACAACCGTATGCAATATATTATCCTCTTCAAAAACAGCCATGCTTGTTGTTGAATGGCCGATATTTACTACTGCCACTCCTATTTCTTTTTGTCTTTTGGAAACAACAGCTTCGGCAGAGGCCAATATGGAAAATACGAGCCCGTCAATTTCCAAACCGGAACGATAAACCGCTTTGGTTAAATTTTTTATCTGTATTGACGGACATAAAATAATTTTTGTGTCCACTTCCAAACGCATTCCTGTCATGCCAATCGGGTCTTTAATGCCCGTTTGCCCGTCAACGCTGAAACTTAAAGGCAAAACATCCAAAATATCATAATTCAAAGGAGCAGCGATTGTGCGCGCCGCTTCCACCGCCCTTTCCGTGTCTTCGGAAGAAATTTCGTTGTCAGCTTTGGAAACCGCGATCACGCCTTTACTATCCTGATAAACTATTTGCGGTCCTGATACGCCGACAAAAACGCTTTCTACCGGAGCGCCCGTCGCTTGTTCCACTTTTTCATAGCAGGCGGAAATTGATGACACGGCATCTTCAATGCTTTTTACCGAACCTTTATACACGCCTTCGGAAGGAACTTCCGCCGCGCTCAAAATTTGCAGCTCATCCCCGCCGTCTTTTGCCGCCAATTGACCGACAGCCATTCGTATGAAGCTTGAACCGATATCCAAACCCGCAATCAATTTTTTTCCTTTCTTAGCCATAAAATTTTACAAACTTTTAAAAAAATCTATTAAACGAGGTAAAAATATAATCAATCCTATCGCGATTGATCCGATGGAAGACAGTAATACTCCTCCTGCCATCATATCTTTAACAACTCCAACATAATGATGCAATCTCGGCTTCATCATATCGCTAAAATATTCCAAAGCCGTGTTTATTATTTCCATTATCATCACAAGCAAAATAAGCAATATCAGGGTTATTATCTCCCATGCTTTTAAAGGAAAATACACCGCCAAGCAAACTGTTATTAAAGACGCCAATGTTTGTATGCGAAAATTCCGCTCAGATTTAAAAACATAAACCAACCCTTTAAACGCGTGGCTGAAACTTTCCAATAAAGAAAACATAAATTTTATATTTTGATTTTTTTGACAAAACCTTCTTGCAAAGCGAACATTTTATCAGCTTGTTTTTTTGCGATATGGTCATAACCGACAAGATGCAAAATACCGTGAGTTAAAATACGAACAAACTCTTCCTGTTCGCTAACCCCAAAACTCTCGGCCTGTTTTTTAATTCGCGGATAACAAATATAAATTTGACCCCAAAAATCGCTTTTTATTTTCTCATCTTCTTCCCACGCGAAAGACAAAACATCCGTTATCGCGTTTTTTCCTCTGTATTCCCTGTTTATTTTTTTTATCTCGCCGTTTCCAACGATATTTATTTCAACGCAAGCTTTTTTTTTCAAACCTCTAAAAACAAATTTCGCGGCTTTCGCGACATTTTTTTTCGGCAAAACACACTTCGCCGTCTTCAAAAAATTTATAGCGAGCATAAATTAATTATTGTTGCTGGCTTGAAGTAAAATTTTCCGCTCCGACTTGTTCGGTTTGAATCGCGGAAATATTTTCAGCTTGTCCTCCAAGCAAGCTGAAACTTCTAGCCATCATTTTTGCCACTATCCTGTAATTAACTTCGTTTGAATCAGTTGTGTTGTAAATTATAACAAAAATTTTTGTTTCGGTTGGAAAATAATAAACCAAATAATCATCACGTCTGTAACCGTCAACTTTAAAAACACTGACAAAACTCTTTAATTCGTCAAATCTTTCGTTCGGCGCCCATTTAGCGAACCAATCCGCGAATGATTCGCTCGCGTCTTTTTCAAAAACACGCGCCTCTATGTTCTCGCCGGAAAGAGCGCTGAACAAAACTTGTTTGTAATTTTCATCAACATTACCCAAAGCCCAAGAACTCGGATAATAAATCGCGTATCCCCAAACCGGATTTGTAAATTCTCTTGTCAAACCCGAGTCGGCTATTTTCATCGGCTCAAAACCAGCCGGATTGTAAAGATTATAAATTTCATGTCCGTCTTGAAAATTGTCTTTATCCGTATCAGCCAACGCGGAATCCAAACCGAACGACTCCTCCGCCGTGTCAGATACATCGTCGCCGTCCAAATCAGGACTGTCTCCCAACAAAAGCGATGGAAAAATTATTGGCGCTTCTTCAACCATCGTCTCAACTTCTTCTTTCGCTTCCGGCTGTTCCACAGCAGGCTGTTCAGCAAATTCTTCGGTCGTAGTCGGTTCAACTGTAGTTTGTGTTGCCGGAACCGCTGGAATGGCGGCTGTTTGTTTTTTAGCAGTCTCTTGGCGCCAATAATAAACGCTTGTTCCGACGATGAATAACGCGAATACTCCAACAGCGGAAAAAATTAAAAATTTGCGATTTGAAAAAATATTCGCCGGATGCATCGGTTTTCCGGCTCCGGCCGCTGATGATTTTTCAAACAATGCCTTTTCCGATTCGCTTGCAATCACGCCCTTATTCATCATTATTTCTTTTTCTATATTTTTAAATTTTATCACAGGATTCGCGGAGCCATAAAACTCAACAGGAATTGACTGCACTTTTATATCGC
>JAQWDH010000007.1 GCA_028705565.1 Patescibacteria group bacterium
TACCAATTTGTTAATATTATATTTTTTTGTAAAACTTTCATGGTAAGAATTTTTTGTTTTGTGTTCATATATACGACGGGCTAAACTATTGCTGACTCCCGTATAAAGAGTGGTGTTATTTTGATTGGTCATGATGTAAATATAATATTGTCTTCTGCGCATATTCATGGGATTGCCACGCTTCGCTCGCAATGACAATTGATATTGTCTTCTGCGCGTATTTGCGGGATTGCTTCTCCGCCCAGGGCGGATCGCAATGACAAATAAAAAAGACCCTTTTTCGGTCCTCCTTCCGAGCGTTCATTTTATCACTAAAAACAATAAACGCAAAATTATTTGTAACTTACTTTATCAACGATTTCTTTCACTACAACATGTCTTATTATCTCGCTTGTCTTTCCGTGCTTTTTGATGGCTGTGATTACAATCGTGTTCACTCCAAGCGACAAATCAATCGTTGCGTCAAATTTTCCTTCTTCATTCGCGCGAACTTCTTGTCCATTAATGGTAAGATTGACTTCCTTTTCAGTTTCGCCTCGCACCTGCGCGCTGTATTTATTCACTATGCTGCCCTCAATCGGAGTAAAAACAAAAAGTTTCGGCGCCTGCAAAATTCCTCTTACTTCCCAGCCCAGATATCCGGCGAACACCGCGACCAAAACCAAAATTGTAATACTACGCAACATTATCGCGACGGAATTAAAAGGAAAAAACTTAAGATCGGCGCGCGGATGAATAATTTTGTTTTCCACCACGTCTTCCTCATCGCGAAATTTGGATAAAATTTCTTCCGCGTCCAAATTCAAAGCTGACGCGTATTCGCGAATGTATGAAAGACGATAAATTTTCGCCGGAGGCAAAACCGCGAACCTGCAATCTTCAATCGCTTCAAGGTATTTCTGCGGGATGCGCGTGGTTTTTGACAAAAATTCCAAACTTAACCCCAGCTCTTCGCGGATTTTTTTCAAACGGTGGCAAACGCGCACCGGCTGGTCAAGTTTTTTTGAACTAAACATAAATGTTTAATTTCCAAATTCCAATATTAAAATAATTATCAATTTTTTTCTCCCTTACTACATACTGCATCAATCGTTTCAATCCAGCACCGTTCCTCCGGAATCGTTTGTTTGGTCTTCCGGCGGTATTTCTTCATCTTTTTTTTCTTCCGCTTCTTTGTTATCAACAATTTCATCAACAATGTCGCCGCGGTTATGCTCAAGATGTTCCAAAAATACTTCACGCGGTTTAGCGCCGTCCGCAGGTCCTACTATACCAGCTTCTTCCATCTCGTCAAGCAATCGTGCGGCGCGGGCGTATCCGACTTTGAGCCGGCGCTGAAGCAAAGACGCGCTCGCCTTGCCGGATTCAATAACGACTCGCTTCGCTTCATTAAACAACGAGTCCGTACCGCTGTTAAAATCATCTCCAAAAAGATTAACCTGATTTCCGGTAAAATTATTTCTGGAAACAACCGAATCGTCATATCTCGGCGGCTCATCTCCTTTCAAATAATTTACCACTCTTTTTATCTCTTCATCAGAGATGTAAGCGCCTTGAATTCGTTTCGGTTTGCTTAATTCCGCCGTGAGGTAAAGCATATCTCCTCGCCCCAAAAGTTTTTCAGCTCCCGGGCAATCCAAAATCGTGCGCGAATCAACGAGCGACGCGACGGAAAAAGCGATACGCGCCGGTATATTTGCTTTCATCAAACCGGTGATAATATCCACGCTCGGACGCTGAGTCGCCACAATCAAATGAATGCCAACGGCGCGCGCCATTTGCGCTATGCGGATAATGCCGGCTTCCACTTCGCTAGCGGCCGAAAGCATTAAATCGGCTAATTCATCAATCACAAAAACGATAAAAGGCATTTTTTCTTCAGCCACGCTGTTATAAGAATCAATATCTCGTTTCGCGGATTGCGCCAACATATTAAATCGCCTGTCCATTTCTCCGATTACCCATCTTAAAGCGTTCACCGTTTTGCCCGGGTCGGTAATAACCGGCGTTAGTAAATGCGGTATGCTGTTGTATAGTGTTAACTCAACCCTTTTTGGGTCCACCATAATCAAGCGAAGCGTCTCGGCCGTATTTTGATAAAGCAAACTTAATAAAATTGAATTGATACAAACCGTTTTTCCCGAACCAGTGGCGCCTGCAATCAAAAGATGCGGCATTTTTCCCAAATCTCCGAACAAAATTTTACCTGACACATCCTTACCTAAAGCAATCGTCAAGCTGCTTCTTCTTTCCTTAAAATCAGAACATTCCAAAAGTTCTTTCAATGTTACCATCGCCACTTTTTGATTCGGCACTTCAATACCGACGAGTGATTGCCCGGGAATCGGCGCCTCAATTCGTATTGGATGCGCGGCGAGCGACAACGACAAATCATTATTAAGAGCCGTGATGCGGTTAAGTTTGATGCCTTTCGCGGGTTTAAACGAATATTGCGTTACTGTCGGACCCACTCGCACTTCTCCCATATCAACTTCAATTCCAAAATTTTGCAATGTGTCTTTAATGACAGCCGCGTTGCTTTTTATGTCTCCGGATGTCGGCTTGCTCTTAACCGCGCTCAATAAATCCAATGGCGGCAAATCGCGAATAACCACTTTATTTTTTCTTTCTCTTTCAAAATCGTTTTCTTCTTTTTCATCTTTACCTGAATCGGATTCCTCATCATCTTTTTTGTTTAACGCTTTTTGTTTAAACGCCCTTTTTTCCTCTTCAATTTCTTCCTCGCCGGCGGTTTTTTCCGCGTCATCGTCTTCAAAATTTTCATTATTTTTCGCGTTGTACTCTCCGTTTATTTTAAATCTCAATTGCCCGTCTTTTTTGAAAAGCGAAAAAAAAGAAATTATCTGACGGCCAAACCATCCCAAAAGTAAAAATAATTGTTTATGCAAATTAACTATGCGCGCGAGCGAAGTGTTGAATAAAAAAATTACAGCCACCAAAAGCGCGCCGGTCAAAACCACAACAGCCCCCCAATAATTAAGATACTTCAAAAGAGGCCATGATAAAATCAAACCGGATAGCCCGCCTCCGAATCCCTGCATCGCCAAGCTTGGCATTTCTGAAATCGGTTTTTGCAAATGTATGAGCCCGTTAAAACTTAAAAAAAATAAAACCGCTCCGAGCCAATGCGTGGGTCGGTATTCATATTCCAAATCGCGAAGCATTAAAACCGCGACAATGATAAGCACGAGAGGAAAAACATATCTTACTTGCCCGAAAACTATTGATAAAAACGAATCTATAAAATTTCCGGCGACTCCGGCGAGAGAAAAAAAACTCAAAGCCGAAAGTCCGGCGACAATAAACAATAAAACAGCCAAGATTCCCCGGCTGATTTCAGAATTTAAAATCGGCTCGCGCTGATGGTATGGTTTGCGTGAAGAATAACGGCGCATATATGAATTATTATATCATAAAACGCGTCACGAGGCACGTTTTATGGCAATAATCGCAATGATTATCCAAAATATCATTGCCAAATCATTTTTAAAATAAGGAACATCAACCAAACCGTGTATTAAAATCACGGCCAAGCAAGCGATTAGCGCCGCGCCGAAAACCTTATCGCGTTCTCTGATTTTGTTCGCCGCCCAAAAAGCCCACCCTAAAATCGCGGAAAAAGAAATCATTCCGAAAAAACCCGTTTCGGTCCAAAAATTCAAAAAAGTGTTGTGCGGATAAATAAGCCGCTCCATCTCCTCCGGCTCGTATCGCGATTTTTGTATCTTGCGAAAAAATTGGCGAATGCCGGTTCCTAAAATAAAATTTTTCGGCGAAGCGGAAAGATACTCATAAGAATATTTCCAAAGCGTCAAGCGGTTTTGCCCGGCTTGGTCTTGAAAAAAAACCGCTGAGCGAAAAGAGGAAATTGAGAGCGACACAATCGCTCCAATCGCCAAGACCGCTATTGCCGTTTTTTTATACCCGATAAAATACGCGAATAAAACCGCGCTAACGGCGAAAGCGATAATCGCGCCTTGTGAAAAAGAAAAAAAGATTGCCAAAAGAGACAAAAGAAAAATCAAGCAACAGACAGTTCGTTTTAAAAAACCATTGGCGGTTTTCAAACAAATAATAATTAAAAAAACAATCGGAACCAAATATAAACCTATCGCGTTAGGCGAGGTGAAAAAAGAAACAACCCTCCCGCCCAAATCATCATCCCATAAACTCGGAGGAAAAAATCCGTTAAAAAATTTTTGCGCGATTGCCAAAACGCTTACGCTTAAAGTTGAAAGCGCGAGAAAAAAAATAATAAATCTCGCGCTTATTTTTTCTTTTATGTTTTCGGATTGAAAAGACATTCGGCTCGCGAGCATTACAAAAATTAGCATTGGTTCCAAAAAATAAGCCCTCCATTGTCCGGCGGATTTCAACCACATATCGCTCGCAAAAATGGAAACTATTGAAGATAAAAAAAATACCGCCATCGCCACAAATAAAAATTTGCTTTCCGCTCGAGACGGAAAATCGTTTAATCTGTCATTCCCGCAAAAGCGGGAATCCATATAATCGGACGATGGATTCCCGCTTTCGCGGGAATGACAACAATTGGAGTTTACCCCGTCGGATGACGGGGCGGGAATGACAAACATTTGGCGACAATCCAAAAATATGTTCCAAAAAATTTTTAAATCGTTTTTTCCGAATTTAACGAGCCAAACAAAAAAAATCGCGAAAAAAGATAATTCTAAAACCGTGGATGGAATCGGACCGATATTAAACCTGATTAAATAAGCCGGCAAAGACAAAATAAAAATTCCGACCGCCAGCCGAAAATTCCGCCAAGCGAGAAAACAAAACAATAAAAAATAAACAACAATGATTAAAGACATAAAATTTTTCTATCATGAATGACGAGGTAGAAATGACAAATATTATTTATAATTTAATTGAAAATTAAAAATTTGATATTTATTAGTTATTTGTCCTATCCTCTTTTCACCAAAAAAACCATATAAACAAGGAACAGTAAAATAAATACAATTCCCTGCCACCTGTCCAGCTTTTTTTTCGCGCCGACAAACATAAACAAAAATAAAAGCAAGGTCGCGGCTAAACATACCAAAATATCCGCGTTGACCGCGGCGTTAAATGGGAGCGGTAAAATAACGGAAGTCAAACCGAGAATCCAAAACACATTAAAAATATTGGAACCGACAATATTGCCGATGGCAATATCGTCTTTATGATGATACGCGGCAACAGCCGAAGTTGCGAGCTCGGGCAAAGATGTGCCGGCCGCCACAATCGTAAGACCGATGAATGATTCGGATAAACCGGCCAAACGAGCCAAAAGCACGGCGTTATCAACCAACACTTTGCCACCGACCGCCAATAATCCCAAACCGGCCAATATGTAAAATAAAGAAACGGGTAAATTATAAATTTTTACTTCTTCTGATTCGGCTCCATTTTTAGCCGAACTGAAAATATAAAACATAAAAATAATAAAAACCGAAATCAACAAAAATCCGTCAATGCGTGTAATGGCGTTAAAAGGCAGACCGTCTATTATAGCGTCATTACCCATGACAAAAACCAAAATAACTGCCAAGATTGCAAACGGAATTTCTTTCCAAACCGTATTGCCCTTCACGGATAATGGATAAATAACCGCGGAAATGCCCAAGATGAGCAAAATATTAAAGATATTGGAACCGATAATATTGCCGATGGCGATATCTGACGCGCCTTTAAACGCAGAGATGATATTAACCACAAGCTCCGGCGCGGAAGTTCCAAAAGCCACAATCGTAAGGCCGATGACCAATTCGGAAACGCCTATTTTTTTCGCGAACGAAGATGCTCCGCGCACCATCGCCTCGGCTCCAACAACCAAGACAGCCAATCCGACTATAATCAAAAAAATTGCCAAAATCATAATTTTGTATTAAAATTATCGTGATTTGTTGTAAGATAAATTTTATCAGAAATTCATGTTAATTTCAATTGTATGTTCAAAAAAATAACAACCATAACAGCGATAATCGCGGCTCTAATGATGAGCGTGAGTTTCGCGATGCCGGTTGCCGCGCAATCAGAACCTTACCAGGAATTAAACCTTTATTTTTTTTGGGGAGAAGGATGCCCGCATTGCGCGAAAGAAAAAATTTTTCTTGAAAATCTAAAAGAAAAATATCCGGGCTTGAAAATTTATGAATTTGAAATTTGGCACAACAGCGACAATGTTAAAATTTTGCAAGAAGTCGGCGAGGAATTAAAGGCGGACATCTCGCTGATACCTTTCACGGTTGTGGGAGAAAAGTATAACACCGGATATTTATCCGACGAAACAAGCGGGGCGGATATTGAAGATATTATAAAATACGCTTTACGTCATAAATATCGCGATGTGGCAGGCGAAATTACAGGCATTGTCAAACCGTCAGAACCAACACCGACAATAGAGCTGGGATCGGAGGAACAACAAATTCCGGAAAAAATCACATTGCCCGTTTTCGGAGAA
The DNA here is from genome assembly GCA_028705565.1 of Patescibacteria group bacterium. Lineage (GTDB taxonomy): Bacteria > Patescibacteriota > Patescibacteriia > Magasanikbacterales > GWA2-37-8 > STF2-47. The sequence continues at coordinate 6,491 of JAQWDH010000007.1, forward strand.
ATCGCGGTAAAAAACTTTTCCCTGCCGATACTTTCGGCTATTTTCGGTATTTTGGACGGTTTTAATCCTTGCGCGATGTGGACTTTGATATTTTTAATCGGCCTGCTTTTGAACATGAAAAATAAAAAAAGAATGTGGGTTTTGGGTGGAACGTTTATCGCAGCTTCGGCCGGAATTTATTTCCTTTTTATGACCGCATGGCTGAATTTGTTTCTATTTTTAGGGATGATTTTCGCCATTCGTCTTGCCATAGGACTCGTAGCTTTAGGCGCGGGATGGCACAATCTCAAAGAATATTTTACGAACAAAAATGTTGTCTGCAAAGTCACCAAAACCGAAAAACGGCAAAAGATTTTTGAAAAATTGAAACAAATCACGCAACAGCAAAAATTTTGGTTGGCGCTCGCCGGCATAATTCTTTTGGCATGCGCGGTCAATATGGTGGAAGCCGTGTGCTCCGCCGGATTGCCAGCGATTTTCACACGCATCCTCACTATCACCGATCTTCCGGTTTGGCAATATTATTGTTATATTCTGCTTTATCTGTTCTTTTTTATGCTGGATGATATGATTGTTTTTTTTACCGCAATGGCAACATTAAAAGTAGTCGGCGGAACTGCAAAATACACGCGCGCGTCAAATTTAATCGGCGGGATTTTAATGCTCGCGCTCGGATTGCTTTTAATTTTTAAGCCCGAATGGCTGATGTTTGGATAAAATTATCCAAAATTTTTAATTAAACAATACTGAAAATTATTTTTATAATATATGAATAATTTAATTTTAATCATTCTCGGAACATTTTTAATATCGCTTGGCTCGCTCATCGGCGTCCTCACTTTGTTTGTCAATCAAAAAATTTTAAACAAGGTCCTGCTCGGACTTGTCGGTTTATCATCCGGCGCGCTTTTGGGCGCGGCATTTATTCATTTAATGCCGGAAGGCGTGGAAAATCTTTCTCCAGATTTATTTTTTTTAATAATGCTCGCTACAATCCTTGGCGATTTATTGATAGAAAAACTTTTACATTGGCGACATTGTCATTCCGGTCCGCATTGTTCAACACATACTTTTGGATATATGAACTTGGTCGGCGACAGCGTTCATAATTTTATTGACGGGTTGATTATAGCATCCTCTTTCGCGGTCAACACCGGACTTGGCGTTTCCACGGTCTTGGCGATAGCCCTGCATGAAATTCCGCAAGAAATCGGGGACTTCGGTGTTTTGCTTTACGCCGGATTTGAAAAAAAGAAAGCTCTTGTCTTAAATTTTTTAGTAGCTTTGGCAGTGGTCGCCGGCGGACTCGCGGGGTGGTTTCTTTCAACTCATATTGAAAACATAACAAAATTTTTAGTTCCCGTCGCTTCCGGCGGATTCATATATATCGCTTTAAGCGACATTTTGCCGGAAATAAGAAAGGCGTCGGGTTTAAAAAAATTCTTTTCCGGATTTGCTTTTATAGTCATCGGTATCGCAATGATGTTTTTTTTGAGGGATTGACGCTTGACGCTTATTTAAAAAACATTGTATAATCAAATACATAGAATTAACCAAACAATATGTCCTCCAAACCATCCTTTTCAAAAGAATTCCTTGCCAAAATTGAAGAAAATCTTTTGAAAGAAAAAATTAAAATGGAAAACGAACTGAATAAATTCGCCAAAAAAAATCCGGATGTGGAAAATGATTATAATTCCACTTTTCCGGATTATGGAGACAAGGAAGACGAAAACGCGAGCGAGGTGGCGGATTATGAAACAAACCTTGCCTTGGAAAAAAATCTGGAAAAAAACTTGCGCGATGTCGTGAATAGTTTGCAGAGGATAAAAAAGGGGACATACGGAATCTGCAAATACTGTAAAAAACCGATTGAAGAAAAACGGCTTTTGGCGCGACCGACTTCAAACGCCTGCATGGAATGCAAAAAAGCAATAAAGCAGGAATTCTAAAAAAATTATGAGCAATAAAAAAGTCCGCTTTATTTTATTTTTATTAAGCGGTCTTTTTTTATTTTTGGACAGATTTTTAAAATGGCAAGCCGCGAACGGATGGACGGAAAAAAAATTGATTAACGAATATCTCGGCTGGCAACCGTATTTCAATTCCGGCATCGCTTTCGGTTTGCCAATGACAGCTTGGTTGATCCTTGTTTTGTCGGCGATAATAATTTCACTCATCATTTATTTTATTTACCTGAATTTAAAAACCGCAAATACATCTTCTCGCCTCGTTTCTTTTTCGCTATCGCTCGCTCTCGCCGGCGCGCTGTCCAATTTTTTTGACCGGCTCGTTTACGGACACACGGTTGATTATTTATCGGTTTTCACTAGTATTTTTAATTTAGCGGATATTTTAATCGTCATGGGATTTTTGATATACTTTTATCTGTCATCGCGAAAAATTTCCAAAAGGAGTGACAATTCATAATTCGTAATTCATAACCGTATGTTTCTTAAACTTAATTCCGCGGCGGCGATGGGATTGGACTGCCTGCCAGTGGATGTGGAAATTGATATAAACAAAGGACAAACGAATTTTAACATTGTTGGATTGGCGGACGCGTCAATCAAAGAAGCCAAAGATCGCATACATTCCGCTCTTAAAAATTCTGACTTCGCTTATCCTTTTAATTTTCGCATTTTAATAAATTTGGCGCCTGCTGATTTGAATAAAGAAGGCCCTGCTTATGATTTGCCGATGGCGGTCGGGATAATAGCGATAAGCAACGACATTCCGCTCACGCTGGAAGACGCTCTGCTCGCCGGAGAATTGGCTTTGGACGGAACCGTGCGGCATGTGAACGGAATACTGCCATTGTCCATATTCGCGAAAAAACGAGGGCTTAAACGGCTATTTGTGCCTTATACGGACGCGGCCGAGGCCGGTTTGGTTGATGGTTTGGAAATTTATCCGGTAAAAAATTTAAAACAGATAATAAACCATATTGCCGGCGTTGAACCGATAGAACCATACCGACAGCCGGATGAAATGCTATTTAGCAATCCTGTTGATTACGAAGTTGATATGTCAATAATTAAAGGGCAAGAATTCGCGAAACGCGCTTTGGAAATCGCCGCGGCCGGAAGCCATAATATCTTGATGAGCGGACCTCCTGGTTCCGGAAAAACTCTTCTCTCTCGCGCCCTGCCTTCAATTCTTCCTCGTCTTACGCGCGAAGAAGCGTTGGAAGTTACAAAAATTTATTCGGTTGCCGGACTTTTACAAAATAATTTTATTCAAACAAGGCCTTTCCGCTCTCCGCATCACACCGCCTCGGGAGCCGCCCTTGTGGGCGGCGGCCGCGTGCCGCGGCCGGGCGAGATTTCTCTCGCCCACCGAGGCGTACTTTTTCTGGATGAATTTCCGGAATTTCCCCGTTTCGTGATTGAAAGTTTAAGACAACCATTGGAAGATGGCGTGATTACCGTTTCCCGCGTGCAAGGCACGGTTACTTTTCCGGCGAGATTTATTTTAGTGGCTTCGCAAAATCCATGCCCGTGCGGATACGCTACAGACCCGGACCGCGCCTGCTCCTGCGCGCCGATGCAAATCATCCGTTATAATAAAAAAATCAGCGGCCCTCTTTTAGACCGCATTGATTTGCATATTGAAGTGCCGCGCGTAAAATTTGAAAAGCTTGCTTCAACCGAACTCGCTGAATCATCCGTAAAAATTCGCGAACGAGTGGAAACGGCGAGAGAAATTCAAAACCGCAGATTTTATGGTTTGCCGGTAAAAGCGAACAGTGAAATGCGCAACCAAGAAATTCGCGAATTTTGCAAATTAAACGAAGAATCAATGGATCTTCTGCGCGCGGCCGTTACACAAATGCATCTTTCCGCCCGCGCTTACAATCGTATTTTAAAACTCTCGCGCACAATCGCCGACCTCGCCGGCAAAGACGAAATTCAAACTGAGCACATCGCCGAAACATTGCAATACAGGTCAAAAATAGAATCTTGAACGAATAGCGATGCAAACTACGCAGAACGATGCAGTGTGTAGCAAATAGTATATACGCCGTTAACTCAATCAAATACAAAATTTTTAATTTTTTAATTTTCAATTTTTGAAATAAATCCAAAATTCAAATTTTTAAATTGCTATCTCAAAATGGCGTTTAAAAATTAATACATTAAAAATTATTTATAAAATTAAAAAATTAAAAATTTTTCTTTTATATTATAATTTACGCTTCGCCTATCTCACGCTAACTTCCAAAATTCTCTCTTCAATATTATTATTTTTGTCCGTGAGAACTGCGGTTAAAATTGAAATTCCTTTTCCCGGGGAATGTTGCCATGTGAAAGAAAGATGTCCGTTTTCAATTTTATCTTCTTCCGGTTTGAAAGTGTAAATAAGCCGGCGCGAATTTGTTTCGCCAAGATAAATTTTTATATCTTTTACTTCTTCCCAACGAAAAGGCGAAAGTAAAAACGGACGCGGATAAGCGTCTTCGCTCAAAGATAAAGGGGTAGAGTCAAACCATTCCACCGATGGCGGGTCTTCTTCAACATCAAGAATAATTTTAATTTCTTTTTCTCCTCCATTACCCAAGTCATCTTCGGCTATCGCTTTTAACGCGTGTTCGCCTTTGATTATTTTTTTCGCGTAAAAAGTCAAATTAAACGGGAAGGTGTTGCTCTCGCCAATTTTTTGTCCGTCAATATAATATAAAACACGCGATACCCCGCGCGGGGCCGTGGCGGAAATTTGAAAATCAATTTGACGCGAGTTTAAAATTTGTCCGTCTTCCGGATAAATAAAATCAACCGATGGAGAAAGTTCGGAAGATTGCAATATGTCATATTCTGTCGGCGGTTCGCTCAAATCCAAATTTCTGCCGGCTTCCCGCTCTTTCATAATCCAACTTTGCAAACCTTCTTCCCACGCTTCATATTGAGAATCCTCCGCCGGATTTGCCGGCGCAGACCCGCGCGGGTCGTCTTTATTCACATAATATAAAATGTCATGTGGCAATAAAAAAGTTTTTTCAATAACCAGTCTTTCCGGCGTGGTGGATGAAGCGAGTTTGCCGCTAAATCTATTTATTTTTAGAGTAAGTCCGCCGTTTGAACCGCGTAAAACAGGTTTTAAAGCGTCATTGACCGGCGGGTCGGGAAACGGTTCCGGAGGAATATTTTTTAACGCCTCTTTCATAAAATTATTCCAAATCAAACCGGCTAATTTATTTCCACCGCCTTTCATCGGAGACGGCGTTGTGTTGCCGACCCAAACGCCGGCCGCCAAAGACGGAACATAACCCATTGTCCACGCGTCTTTGTAATCATTTGTTGTGCCGGTTTTCGCGGCAACTTTTCTACCGGGAAGCGTAAGCGTGCTATTGCCGCCAAAAACAAACGCGCGAGAAGCGTCGTCAGTTAAAACATCGCCAATAAGCGCGGCTAATTCAGGTTTTACGGCCTCGGTTCCTTCGGTCGCCTGCCATTCGTAAAGAATTTCATTTTGAGGATTTGTAACTTTCAAGATACTGCTCGGCGCGTTATAAACGCCATTATTCGCGAGAGTCGCGTAAGCGTCTGTATGTTCCAAGAGGTTAACTTCCGCGCCTCCCAAAACCAAGCTCAACCCGTAGTCGCCGGTAAAAGTTGTGTATCCGAATCGTTTGGCAAATTCAATCGCGTTTTGCGGTCCGACCAAATATAAAGTTTTAACCGCCGGAATGTTCAGCGACCCTTGCAGCGCCTTGCGCATAGTCACAAGCCCGTGTTCTTTGTCATCGTAATTTTTTGGAATATAATCTTCTCCATTCGCTTTTTTGCCAAAAGCTGTAATCGTATCGTAAAGCACGGTGTCCGGCGTGTATCCTTTTTCAAAAGCAGCCAAATAAACGAATGGTTTAAAAGAAGATCCGGGTTGACGTTTTCCTAAGGTAGCGACATTGAATTGTCCGTCAATTTCTTCGTTGAAAAAATCCCGCGACCCGACCATTGCCAATATCTGTCCGGTTTTCGGGTCAATCGCCACCAACGCGGCGTTGTTCGCATTTGATTCTTTGGCAAACTTATCTCCCTGCTCCTTAATAATTTTTTCCGCCGCCATTTGTTTATCATAATCCAAAGAAGTGAGGACTTTTAATCCGCCCGTGTCAACTAAATTTTCTCCAAATCTGTCCGCAAGCTGTTGTTTCACATAAAGGACAAAATGTGGCGCGTCCATAATTCCGGAACTGCGATAAAATCGCGGAGCCGCGCCCTGAGCGTCTTTTTTTTCTTCCTCGCTGATAACGCCCTGCTCAAACATCAAATCCAAAACATAATCTCGGCGAGTTCTTAAAGCGTCAATGTTATTCAGATATTTACTCGGCGCTTTCGCGAGAGCCGCCAAAGTCGCTGATTCGGCGAGGGTTAAGTCCTTGGCGTTTTTATGAAAATAACTTTGACTCGCGGCTTCAATACCATAGTTTGTGGATCCGTATGGTATTTCATTAAAATACATTTTTAATATCTGGTCTTTGCTGTATTTTTTTTCCAGTTGCAACGCGAGAATGGCTTCTTTAATTTTTCTGAAATAAGAATGTTCGTCCCCAACGATAGCATTTTTTATCAGTTGTTGCGTAAGGGTTGACGCTCCGCCCGAGCCGGCTTTTCGTCCGATAAGATTGTTAAATCCGGCGCGTAAAATACTTGAAACGCGGATGCCACTATGTTCATAAAAATATTTGTCTTCAATCGCGATGGTGGCTTTAACCGCCATGGGAGCGACTTGGTCCAAATTTACCATCGTTCTTTTTTGATTTTGAAAAATTTCATAAAGCAAATGTTCGCCGGTGCGGTCGTAAATTTTTGTGCTTTGAGCAACCTGTCTGTCTATCAGTTTGTTCGGGTCCGGCAAATCTCGGCTTACAAAAGCCGCGACCGCTATCGCGCAAACAAAAAATACAGCCCCGGCCGCTAAAGCCAAGGTTAGAAGTTTTTTCAGCCATTTGCGATTCGGTCGCGCGATTTTAATTTTAATTTTTTTTATCGGCTCCAAAACGCGTTGGCGGGAAGAAATATCGCCATAGCTTCTGACCCGTCTTTTTAATTGAGAAATGGGCATAATTTTTTATATCATACCTTTTTCGCGCCTTCTTGACAAGATTCACGGCATTTGGTTCTATGGAATGGTTGGTATCCATAATTCATAATTCATAATTCACTATGAAAACCGGATTCATAGTCGGAAAATTTATGCCTCCTCACAAAGGGCATTTGGCTTTGATTGATTTCGCTTTGAAAAATTGCGACAGTTTGATAATCGCTGTTTGCTCGCGTCCTGATGATCCGACTTCCGGAAGCGAGCGTTTGCTATGGATGAGGAAATTATTTAAATCGCGTAAAAATATAAAATTTGTGTCAATAAAAGCGAACCTTCCGCGCGGTGAAAAACAATCGCGCGCTGCTTCGGATGTTTGGTGCAAATACATAAAAAAACGATTTGGAAAAATTGATGTTGTTTTTTCTTCGGAAAAATATGGAGATTATCTGGCAAAATTTTTAAGCATAGAACACAAACTTTTTGATTTAAAAAGAAAAAAATTTCCTATTTCCGCGACTCAAATAAGAAACAACTCTTTGAGATATTCTGGCTTCATCGCGAAGTAGAATGGTTGACAAAACCGGATTTTTTTATTAAGGTTGTCTTTATGCTGTTCTTTTAAAATAATAGGAGGAAAAAATGAAAATAGAAACTTTTAATATCGTTATAGGCGATGCAAAATGCAACGCCAAGTGTCCTTTTTGTACAACTATAATGACCGGATTTGAAGAAATTCCACAAAGACACGCAGAAGGGTCTAGAATAAACGAAATAAATTTAAAAAAAGCATGCAAACTCGCTTGCCTTGGATCCGCCACTACCGTGCTTTTAACTGGAAAAGGCGAGCCGACTCTTTATCCAAATGAAATTACGGAATATATGGAGCGTCTTTGGAGATGGAATTTTCCAATTGTTGAACTTCAAACCAACGGGATTATTTTTGGAAAAATGGCGGAAGGAAAAGAAGTAAAAAATTATTACAGTGTTATTTTGGAAGACTGGTATGAAAAAGGATTAAACACAATTGCCATTTCAGCCGTTCATTATGACAAGGGGCTTAATAAATTAATTTCCGATGATTGTCCGGATTTGGCAAAAACCATAAAATTTCTTCACTGTTTTAGGTTCGCTGTCCGTCTAAATATAATAATGCTAAAAAATTTTATAGACAGCCCAAAAAAAGTTTTTGAACTTATTAATTGGTGCCGCAATAACGATGTGGACCAACTCACTATTCGTCCTGCAAGAAAACCTGAAGAAAATCAATGTGCGGTTGAGTTTACAAATAACAATTGTTTGGGGGGCGAAATGTGCGAGAAAATTGAATACGAATTGCTCTCAAAAGGGTCCCGTCTAATGTCTTTGGACCATGGGACTGTTGTGAATATTGATGGGCAGAATATTTGTATTGCGGACTGTCTGTCTCCACATAAAAAAAGCGAAATTAGAACATTAATTTTTTATTCCAACGGTTTATTGACCTACGACTGGCAATTGAAAGGAGCAAAAATTCTACGCGGACGGGAATAAACGAATGACCGCCGGACAGAGATCCCTCTCCGCCCTGGGCGGATCGGGATGACAAATATTTAACTGTCATCCCGAGCGGTAGAGAGGGATCTCTGTCCAACAACTTACAACAGGACAGAGATCCCCTGCCTACCAACAGGCAAGCTCTTCGCTACGCTCCTCGGGATGACAAGCGATTGACAAAATCGCTAAAATGTGCTATACTATTTAATCACGAAGATACCATACGGTATCTTTTTTGATTGAAAGGAACAAAAATATGGCTTTATTTAGCGAAAAAATCAATAAAAAAATGATAAAATCAATAGCCAATACTTTGGTTTTAGCCCTTGTTTTAGCCGTTTTGGTAAATCCGACCGCGACTTACGCGAAAAGCGAAGGATTAGGCATTCTTTCCTTTATTTTTGGCCAAAATAATGAGGAAAAAAGATTTCCACAAGCGTCAGACCGCGAACCGGACAAAAAAGTCATATCGGTTATTACGGCTTACACAAGCACTCCGGACCAAACCGATGACTCTCCGTTTATCGCCGCTACCGGCAAAAGAGTTTACGATGGTATGATAGCCGCCAACTGGCTTCCTTTTGGAACAAAGATTAAAATTCCGGAACTTTACGGCGACAAGGTTTTTACGATTGACGACCGCATGAACTCGCGTTACGGCTACGGCCGTATGGATATTTGGCTTGATGTTTCCAAAGCCGAAGCGAAAAAATTTGGCGTGAAAAGAGTGGAAGTGGAAATTTATTACAGCCCAAAAACAGAACAGCTTGCCAAGATTGATTAAAAAATCCGGTCAATGGACGACGGACGATGGATTCCGATTAAGTCAAAATAAAAAGGCGGCTCAATGCGTTGAACCGCTTTTAGTTTCTTCAAATTATTGTGGGTTGGACAGTTTTACCAACCCCTCAACCCAATCCCCGAGCGCGGGGAGAGCAAAACACCAGAGTCCGAGAACGACCATTATAATTAAAGCCAAAATAATTATATTAATTATAATGGACACCCAAAGAACCCTGTTCGTTTCTTTTTCAAATTTTTTTTCTGCTTTTTCAAATTCATCCTCGTATTTATTTTTTTTTACCATCTTTTTTGCCTCCTTGTAAGATGTTAAAATTTAAACATTTTTTTATAATTTTGTCAATACTCTCTTACTGCCTCACAGGCATTACAATATATAAATAATCGTTATTGTTTTTTGGCGCGAAAATACATGGATTTTCGCCGTTTATGACTTTAAACATCATCGTTTCGTCGTCAATGTTTCCAAGCCCGTCCAAAACATAACGGTGATTCAAAAGAATTGAATTATCAGGTCCTTTTATTTCCGTATTTATTTCCGATTTATGTTCTCCTGTTTGTGTTGATGTGGAAGAAAAACAGACTATGCCTTCCGAGGATTTTATATTAAACAAAACCGCGTTAATGCCGATTGTCGTGAACAAACTGGCGGCCTTAATTTCTTTAATTGTTTTGGCTACCGGCATTTCAGCGACTGTAAGAAAATCTTTGGGAATAATTTGCGTATAATCCGGATATTGCCCTTCCACCAGACGCGAAACCATTTCCACATCGTCAAAACGAGCCACCAGTTGGTTGTCGCTTACTAATAATCTGAAGTTCTTTTCCGATTCGCTTCCTCCGGAAACGCTTATAATATGAATTATTTCCTGCGCCGCTCGGAATGGAACAATCACTTTTAAAGAGTCCTGCCCTTGCGCCAGCGCCAATTTTTTCTCAGCCAAACGATAACTGTCTGTTGCGGCTAAAACCAAACCCTTATAGTCGTCTCTGTTAAAATTAAAAAAGACCCCGGAAAGTTCCGGTCTTATTTCGTTTTTAGCGGAGGCAAAAACAACCTGTTCAAGACCTCTCTTTAAATTTTGCGCGTCAATTAAAAACCCTTTCTCGCCTGAAACAGCGGGCACAACCGGAAATTCATCGGCCGGCGACCCCTTGATTTTAGTTGCTGTTTTCCCGCAAATTATTTTAAGTTCGCTTCCTTCCAATTCCATTTCCACTTTTTCATCCGACAAAAGATTAACCAAATCAAACAGTGTCCGAGATGGCACGGTGAAAGAACCTTCTTTTTCAATCTTGGCTCTCAAATTGGCTGTGATAGCGATTTCCAAATTAGTCGCGATAATTTCAACTTTTTGATTAAGAGCTTTGATAAGTATATTTCCCAATATCGGCAAGTTTGGATTTTTGTTTACCACCCCGTTTACCAAATTAAGAGCTCGTGATAAATTTTCTTTTGTGCACACAAGTTTCATATTGGTTGTTTAAATATATAATATATAAATATAATAATAACAATAAGGGAGTGGAAAACTAGGAAAACCGTTGTTTGCTTTTTATTTAAGCGAAAATATCGGTTAAGAACTTTTTGTAAAAATGTAAAAAACTTTGTATAACTTTTTTCTTTTTTTTAAGCCCTGTGGAAAAGCGTGAAATTTATTAAAAAAAAGTTAATATGTTTTTTTGTTTTTAACAACGCCGCGGCTGAAAAAGAGGCGTTTATCCACAGCTATTGAACAGTGTTTAAATAAAGCCGCTGTTTTATCATTTCTATTTCTTGTTTGAGTTTTAAATTTTCTTCAATTGATTTGTTTATTTTTTTGTAAGCGTGCAGAGCGGTTGTATGGTCGCGGTTGTTAAGCTCGTTGCCTATGTCGGGAAAAGACATATTTAATTCTTCCCTCATTAAAAACATTATTATCTGGCGCGGGTTGCAAATTTTTTTCTCTCTGCTTTTACTGAGTATTTCCGTGGAGGTGATTTCGTAAAATTCGCTTACTTCTTCAATCACTTTTCGTGTCGTCAAAGAGCTTCGCATGGAAGTCGCGCGAGCGTTGGACAGAAGCGATTTTACGGATTCCACTGTTGGGACGATATTTTTTAGCTGATGGTAAACGATGATTTTGTTAAGAGCCCCTTCCAGTTCGCGAATGTTATTTTGCACGATAACGGCGATGTTTTGCAAAATTTCCGAAGGCAACGGGAAGTTTTTTTCCTCGCTTTTTTGTTTTAAAATGGCGATTCTTGTCTCCAAATCCGGCGCGCCGACATCAGCTATCATTCCCCACTCAAAACGGGACTTCAAACGGTCTTCCAATGTTGGAATCGCTTTCGGCGGGCGGTCAGAGGTGAGCACTATTTGTTTGTTTTGTTGGTGAAGTTCGTTAAATGTGTGAAAGAACGATTCTTGAGTCCCATCTTTGCCGGAAATAAATTGGATATCATCTATTAAGAGCAAATCCACATTGCGATATCGGTTTTGAAATTCTTTTGCCTGACCCCCTCGCACAAGAGAAATAAAATCATTGCAAAATGTCTCTGTCGTGACATAAAGAATACGGGTGCCCGGGTTGTTTTTTAAAATTTGATTTCCGATGGCATGGAGAAGGTGTGTTTTTCCCAAACCCACGCCGCCATAAATAAACAGAGGATTATAACTTACGCCGGGTTTGGCGGCGACTGCCTGCGAAGCCGCAAAAGCAAGTTCCGAGCAAGGACCTACGATAAAAGTTTCAAATGTATAATTCGGATTTAAACCGCGCGCGTTTGTTGAAGCCGGCGCGTAAGCGGGTGTTTGATCTACTGAATAGGTTTGACTGTTTTCGGATTCATTAATCTCAATTGTTAATTCTTTTTGTTCATCCGGTTTTTGAGTATTCTCTTTTTCAATTTCAATTGAGAGATTTTTTATATTTGATATTTTATACTCCAATTTTTTTATCGGCTTGCTTGTGATTCTTTCCAATGATTTAATAATGGTTTGATGATATTTTTTTTCCAAATAAGCCTGAGTAAAATTATTCGGCACGCACAAAAGTACCTCGTTTTCCTGGTAATTTATAATGCCGGTGTTTTTAAACCAAGTGATGAAATTCGGTTTGGAAATTAAAAGCTCCAATTCACCTAAAACGGACTGCCAGATTTCTTGAGTATTCATATGAAAGCGTAAAACAAAATATATTAAAAAGGGTAGTTAAATTGTAGCACAGATTTTTTGAATAAAAAATCATTCAATCCGGTCAAAAGTTAATAGGTATTGGAAAACCTGTGGAAAACCATGTTGGCATCTTATATTTTTTAAATTTTTTGTCAACACAGTGTAGTCCAAACTGTTCGTCAAGACTACACGGGACTGTCGCCGAATGAATGATTTTCGTTATTCGGCGATAGTCCTAAAATGCGGTTGTCTTGGATCCCCGCTTGCGCGAGGATGACAAACACATTTGGCGACAATCTCTATAAAGGGACGGGCGTCCCATTGACTTTTTTAAAAATAAGGAGTAATATAACAATTGTCATTTAATTTTAACATTTTATTATGCCAAAAAGAACATATCAACCAAAAAAGAGAAAAAGAGCTAAATCTCACGGGTTTCGTAAAAGAATGAAAACAAAAGCCGGCCGCACCGTTTTAGCGCGCAGACGCGCCAAAGGCAGAAAGAAATTGTCGGTTTCAGACGAAAGGAAAGGCAAGAGATTGAGAAAAACAAGATAAAAACAAAACCCGCCTGAGCAATTATGGCGGGTTTTTGATATAATATTAAAATATGTTGCCAAAAGAAAATCGTTTAGCTAAAATCAGGGATTTTAATTTGGTTATAAAACATGGCCGTTGGGCGAATGGCGCTTTTTTGGACATAAAATATGTTGAGTTAGCTAAAATTCAAACTTATTTTCCTAAAAAAATTGATTTGGAAAGTTTTAAAAAACAGCTTAAATTAGCCTTTTCAGTCGGTTTAAAAGTTTCAAAAAGCGCGGTAAAACGCAACCGTGTCCGTCGTCAAATGCGAGAGGTGGTTCGTCTCCTAATAAAGGAGGGGAAAATAAAAGAAGGGTATTATGTTTTGTTCACTGCCAAGCCGGATGTTTTAACAAAAGATTTCGCTGAAATAAGCCAAGAAATGAACTTATTATTAAACAAAGCAAAAATAATAAAATTATGAAATTAAAACTGATTTTTGCTTTACCTTCGCTTGTCTTATCTTTTTTTATTCGTATTTACCAATGTATGATATCTCCGGACCATAGTTTTATCGGCCGGATTTTTTATCCGTTCGGATGCTGCAAATTTTATCCTTCATGCAGTGAATACGGATATCAATCAATAAAAAAATACGGCCTTTTGAAAGGGTCGTTAAAAACAATTTGGCGCGTTTTACGATGTAATCCGTGGAACAAAGGAGGAGTTGACGCGCCTTAAACCAAGTTTAAAAGTTTTTTGTGAATCAATCCGTTGCTGGCGATAAGTGTTGAATCGCTGATTTTCCATTCTTCGCCTTTAAAGTTAGTGACTTTTCCTCCGGCCGAGCGAACGAGCGCGATGCCGGCCAAAACATCCCAAGGATGAATTTCCGTAAGCGCACACCCATCGGCGCGGCCGCACGCTACCGAAGAAAGTTCAAGTCCGGCGGAAGCGAATATACGCGCGTGAATTTTTATGTTTTCAATTTTTTTAATAATTAAGGACAGGCGTTTTTTTCCTTTCGGCGAATGGCCGCCGCAAAACAAAATCATAAGGTGAGTGTCAGTCGGTTTTCTTTTGGAGACCGTTATTTTTTTTCCGTTTAAAAAAGCCGCGCTGTTTTTTTTCGCCCAAAAAATTTCATCGGCCATTGGAACGCCCACCACTCCGGATTCAACATCGTTATTTTTTGTCCGCGCGAGACAAACCGAGAAGTCGCGCAAACCGAACGCAAAATTTGTTGTTCCGTCCAAAGGGTCTATATACCACGCGTCGGGAGCGGTTTTATTTTGTTTATTTTCTTCGCTGATGATTTTTTCTTTTGGAAAATATTTTTTAAGTTTCTTGATGATTAAATCGTTCGCCGCGATATCAACATCTGTGGTAATTTCATTATTTTTTTTCAAACGCGCGGCAGGAACGCCGAAGACGCGATATTTTTTTACAAGGAATTTATTGGCTTGATTGATTATTTTTATGGCTGTTTCAAGTTGCGTCATAATGATTTTCTGATATTTTTTAATTTTTTCAAATCATTTTTTACTTTTTCACTCTCAGTTTCCAAAATGAAATTTATATCCGGCAATTTTTTCGCGGACAACAAATTTTTAAATCCAGCGAGGCCGATGAGACCTTCGCCGAGATGCGCGTGGCGGTCGCGGCGCGAGCCGAGTTCGGTAAGCGAATCACTGCAGTGCGAAAGTTTTAATTTTTGCAATCCGATAGTTTGATTAAACGCGTCCAGAGTTTTTTCTACCGCTTTTGGCGTTCGTATATCATATCCGGAGGCAAAACCATGCTGTGTGTCATAACAAACGCCAAGGTTGTATTTTTTGAGTTTCGGGTGGTTGATTATTTCCGCTATTTCTTCAAAAGTGTCGCCGATAATTTCTCCCGCGCCGGCTGAAATTTCAATCAGGAACTTGGTTTTGCCAACATATCCGTTTAAAACTTTTTCCAAAGAATCCGCGAGGCGGATAAATCCGATTTCTTTGCCGGAATCTTTATAACTGCCGAGATGCGTCATGATATATTTCGCTCCGAGCATTGAGGCGCGTTCAAGTTCTTCACGGACGACTTTTATTGAAGCGTAAACAATTTTTTTATTAGCCGAAGCGAAGTTTATAAAATACGGAGTGTGGACATACCATTCTTTTTGTTCGGCTTTTTCGCAATTTGTTTTGAATTCTTCGGCGATTTTTTTATCGCAAGGAGGAACCCATCCGCCTTGCGGAGAACGAGTAAAAAATTGAAAAACTTCGCAGCCGATTTCGGCAGCGTTAAGAGGAGCGTTAGGCAGCCCTCCGGCAATTGAAACATGGGCCCCGAATAGCATATTTGAGATTTTAATTATTTGTTTTGGCCGCAAATTTTCGTTTTTAGCCACGCTATCACCTTTCTATTTTGAACAGTGGAAGCGATAGTGTCAATCACTTCCGGCCGTTTGAGATTTTCTTCAACCGTTTTGTCGCCCGCGTAAGAAGTTTTTATCAGTTCAATTTCTTTGTCCAAATCAGCTTTTTCAACTTTAATATTATTATCCAGAGCCACTTGGCGGGAAACCAACGCGGCTTTTACTCTTTTATCGGCTTGCGCCGCGAAGTCGTCAAAAATTTCTTTTTCCGTTTTTTTGATATCTGTCAGATATTTTTCAATTGTGATGCCGCGTTGCTCTAAATCGTGTTTCAATTCGTGAAACATTTTTTGTTTTTCATAATCAATGAGCGAATCCGGAATTACTTCAAATTCGCTACCAGCGACTATTTTTTCCAGCATTTCAATTTCAACCCGTTGGTCTTCGCGCGTTTCTTTTTCTTTTGTGAGGTTTTCGGCAATTCTTTCTTTTAATTTATCCGCGTTTTCCTGTCCGAGAGTTTTGGCAAACTCGTCGTTCACTTCCGGATATTCAATTTTATAAACATCCTTAACATTTGTTTTTAAATCAATATCCCGCCCGGCTAAATGTTTTTGGTAATGTTCTTTTGGAAATTTTAAAGTAAATTCTTTTGTGTCGCCTTTTTTGAGCCCGACAAGCTGTTCGGCCATGCCAGGGATGTAGTTCGGCTCGTTCAGATAAACCTGATGGTTTTTTGCCTGCCCGCCTTCAACAGGAACTTTATCCAAGAACATATCCAAATCAATCACGATTTTGTCTTCTTTTTCCGCGGTTCCGTTTTTTAAAATTTCTTTGGCTTGCATTTTACGAAGATTTTGAACAACATCTTCTGTTTCTTTATCCGTAGTTTTTTGCGTTTTTATTTCAATTTTGATTTTATTCAAATCGCAAAGTTTAATTTTTGGCATCAAACTCGCCACGGCCTTAAAAACAAAATCATTGCCCGGCGCGATTTTTTCAATCGTGATTTGAGGCGTCCCAACGGTTTCCAAGTTTTCTTTTTTAATGACGGCAAACAAATTTTTTTCCACGATTGACTGCATCGCTTCTTCAAAAATTTTTATTTCGCCGACTTGTTCTTTGACAATATTGTAAGGCGCTTTGCCCTGTCTGAATCCTTTAATTGACGCTCGGTCGGAAATGCGCGCGGCGGCTTTTTCCAAATCGTCTTTATAATCCGCCGGTTCCACGAAAATGTTTAATTCCACTTGCGCTTTGCCGAGTTTTTTTATTTCATGTTTCATAAAGTGTATAACGAATTATGAATTATGAATATTATTACCCCGAAGAATGAGATAACAAGTGTTTAATTGTCATCCCGATCCGCCCGGGGCGGAGAGCCTGCCTGCCGGTAGGCAGGGGATCTCTGTCCGGTTGTAATTTATTTCAACAATAATCCTACAATCAACAATGCCACAATGTTTACAACTTTAATCATCGGGTTGATTGCCGGCCCAGCAGTATCTTTGTATGGGTCGCCGACAGTGTCGCCTGTCACGGCCGCTTGATGCGCGAATGAACCTTTTCCGCCATAATTTCCATTTTCAATATATTTTTTAGCGTTGTCCCACGCGCCTCCGCCGGTTGTCATTGAAATGGCGACAAAAACTCCTGTAATGATAGTGCCAAGCAAAAGCCCGCCCAATGCCTCAACGCCCAAAAACCAACCGACAAAAATTGGCGTGATTATCGGTATCAAAGCCGGTAAAATCATTTGTCCGAGCGCGCCTTTAGTGACTATATCAACAGCCTTTCCATAATCCGGTTTGGCTGAGCGTTCCATTATGCCTGGAATTTCACGAAATTGGCGTCGCACTTCTTCAACCACCTTGCCGGCTACCTTGCCGACAGATTCCATTAAATTGGCGCCGAAAAGATAAGGTAAAAGTCCTCCGATAAAAAGTCCGGCCAAAACTTTCGGTTCATTTATTAAAAATTTTACCGAATCAGGAAGTTTGTGCGTGTAGTCGGCGAATAATACGAGTGAAGCCAATGCCGCGCTTGCGATTGCGTAACCTTTTGTCACCGCCTTGGTTGTGTTGCCAACCGCGTCCAACGGGTCAGTGATATTTCTAACGCTTTCAGGTAGTTCGCTCATTTCAGCGATACCTCCGGCATTGTCCGTAATTGGACCATAAGCGTCAATCGTGACAATTATACCTGTTAAAGAAAGCATACTAACGGCCGCTATGGCTATTCCGAAAAGTCCTGCCAATGAATAGCTTATTAAAATCGCGGCTACAATAAAAATAACAGGCATAGCCGTGGAGCGCATTGATAACGCAAGGCCGGAGATTATGTTTGTGGCATGTCCGGTTTCACTGGCTTTAGACAGCTTTTTAACCGGATTATATTTAGTGGAAGTATAATATTCCGTAATCAAAACCATTGCCGCGGTTAAAGCCAAACCGACAACAGTCGTAAGAAAGATATTATTGGCGGATATTCCTTCCAAATTATTCATCAACCAGCGAGTGGCGAAATAAAAGCCAATTAAAGCGAGGGCTCCTGACGCGGCGAGTCCTTTATACAAAGCGTTCATTATGTTTAAACTTTTACCCAAACGAATGGCAAATGTTCCCAAAACGGAAGCGATGATTGATATTCCTCCCAAAATCAACGGATAAACAATAGCTTTTTCATTTCCGACAAAAAGCAAACTGGCGAGAACCATTGTCGCGATTGCCGTTACGGCGTAAGTTTCAAAAAGGTCGGCCGCCATGCCGGCGCAGTCGCCGACATTGTCCCCCACATTATCCGCGATAACCGCGGGATTGCGCGGGTCGTCTTCTGGAATTCCTTTTTCCACTTTGCCCACCAAGTCCGCTCCGACATCAGCGGCTTTGGTAAATATGCCTCCGCCGATTCTCGCGAACACGGAAATCAAACTGCCGCCAAAACCCAAACCGATTAAAGCGGAAACATCTTTTGTAATAAAATAAAATCCGGAAACGCCCAAAAGTCCAAGTCCGGCAACCAAAAGCCCGGTGATGGAGCCGCCTTTTACAGCCACATTTAACGCTTCTTTCAAACCTGTCTTGGCGGCTTCCGCTGTTCTTATGTTGGCTCGCACAGATATGCTCATGCCAATCGCGCCGGCCAATCCGGACAGAATCGCGCCGAGAAGAAATCCGAGAGCTGTCATCCAATCAACAAATAATCCAATCAAAATAAAAACAATCAAGGCCACGATTGCTATGGTTTTATATTGCCGTTTAAGATAAGCCTTTGCTCCTTCTTGAATCGCTTTTGCGATTGCCTTCATACGGTCGTCGCCGGAAGGTTGTTTGTTAATCCAAACGATAAGAGCCACGCCATATGCCACGGCTATTAAAGCCGGCAGTATGGAAAATAAAAATATCTGCATATTTTCCGTTAAAATTAAATTTTAAAAAATTTTTAATCAAATCAGCCACTCGGCCGACTTGCTTTTTTAATGATTATCCTTTATGTATATATCACTATATGCTAAAATAAGCAAATAGTCAATCCAGTGTATGAAATACAATATTTGGCTGAAAATTTTATATTCCCTCATTTATTTGAAACGGGTTTTAAAATGGGTCGGCGAAAAACTTTTTTCGGTTTTTGGCCGTTTTTTTGGTTTTTTTTGGAAGCTTTACATCCTCGCCGGATATAAAACCGGATATTATTTAAAAAAAATCGGCGTTGACAGAATAGACGCATTGCTTTTAAAAAGGGATAATTTACAAATTTTGATTTTTATCACATTGCTTTTTTTGGTAATTCCTCAATCTACGATTTTTGCAAAAAAAAGAGCTGATTTGGCTGGTCGTAAAACAATAGCTTACGGTCTTACCGGCATGGAAGACGATGCGTCTGTTTTAGAAGAAATCACATCTGGGAGTTCGGTGTATGAGCCGACAGCTTACCGTTTACAAGGATTTTTAGGAGCGGAACAGGCGAGCTCCGGCAATGTGTCCTGGCAAGAAAATGGATTTTCCGGTCCGGTAGCCGGAGGGTCTTCTTTATATAAACCATTGATTTTTCCCGGTGTTTCATTATCAGGAGGTCGCGTTGAAACCATTGAATATGCTGTGGCGGTTGGAGATACATTGAGCGGCATAGCGGCTCGTTTTGGCATAAGCGTCGCCACTATTTTATGGGAAAACAATTTAACTTTAAATTCAAGAATAAAACCTGGCGACAAATTGCGTATATTGCCGGTAAGCGGAGTCTCTTACACAGTCAAGAAAGGCGATACTTTGAAAAAAATCGCTTCCACTTACGGGGTTGTGGCGGAAGACATCGCCAAGTTTAATAAATTAAAAGAGGACGGCAGCAACCTCGCGAAAGGCGAAACTTTAATCATACCCGGAGGCATAAAACCGCAACAAAAATCCTACGCAAGCGTTCCAAGCAGTTATGCCGGCGTAAAACAATACGCGGCGCCATCCGCTTCCAAGCAACAGCCGACAAATTCCGGTTTTGTATGGCCGGCTGGCGCGAAAATCATAACTCAATATTACGGATGGACGCATCACGGTTTGGACATCGCGGGTCCTTTTGCGACCCCGATTTACGCGGCAAAATCAGGCACGGTTGAAATTTCACAATGCGGGTGGAACAGCGGGTATGGTTGTTATATCGTGATAAACCACGGTGGAGGAGTCAAAACGCTTTATGGCCACAATTCGCGTTTATTGGTTACGCCGGGCGATTATGTTACTACGGGGCAGACCATCTCTTTAATGGGTAATACAGGTAAAGTCCGCGGTGTTACAGGTATACATTTGCATTTTGAAATTCAAATCAACGGCGCGCGCGTGAATCCGTTGGGATATGTGAGATAAGATGGACGATGGACATTAGGGAGGATGTTGTTGCTATTTTTCAAAAACGAAAATTCAAAAACAAAACTTGACAAAACCTCTAAAATATACTTTAATATACTTTAATTATATTTCCTTTGACAACAATGAACGAGTTAAGCGGGGGTTATAAAAAAACAACCATTTAACCAAATAACCAAAAATAGAAAGGAGGAAAAAATGAAAAAAGTAGTTGTTTTTTTTATTATTTTTTGTTTGTCTTTTAATTTTCTGGGATGTGTGGATGACATCCCACAAGCCCACAAAGGGCAAATATTTAATAGAACAGGTTTTTGGGCGTTGTATATTGGCGGTGACGGATTATCAGGTCCGGTATTAGGGCCGGGGACACACTATATAGGTGTGTATAATAATTTAAGTTTAGTCAATTGCGCTCAATTGACTCGTTTTGAGGAAGTAACGTCTTTAACAAGAGACGGAGTACGGTTTTCTATTAATATTAATACAAGGTATAGCGCAAATTGTAGCAATGACGCTATACAAAAAATTCTTTCTACACTTTCCCCTGATAGAAGAGACATGATATTCCATAGAAATAGAAGAAGAGATATAATTACGCCAGAACAAATTTATTTAATATTTATTCAACCAACTTTATGGGAGGCGTTAGATGAGGCCGTATCTCCTTATTCAGCCAACGACATAAAAAATAAAAATAATAGAGAAAAAATTATGGATAAAATAAAGAACAGAATAAGGGAAATGATGAAGAAAAAACCGCTGGCAAGAGTGTGGGAAATAAATCTGCATCTGTCAAATATGGACTTTCCCGACTCCATAAAACAAATTAACATAGAACGGGCCACTTTATCTGCAGTATGTTTTGTTAGAGATAGAGAAAATGCCAATCTATCTTGCCAGAGAGAAAAGTAATCTTATTATAACGGCTCCGGCGCCGAAAAGGATATAGCGCATCTTAATAAAAGATGCGTTTTTTAATTTTTATCTCTTGAAAAAAAAGGAGAAAAATGTTATCTTGAAGTGAGATGAAGATAGTTTATAGCATTAACGGCATTTTGGCTCACTTTGGAGCCAGTGGGGTGTTAAATAAAATTCAAATATCAAAATAATTATCAAATATCTGTCATTCCGATCCGCCCAGGGCGGAGAGGAATCCCTGTCTCATTTGTAATGGTAATTTATGTTCGTTGGATATTGACCGTTGACCACCGGACAGAGATCCCCTGCCTACCGGTTTACATACCGTAGGTATGCAGGCGGGGAATCTCTGTCAAACAACCTACAACCGGACAGAGATCCCCTGCCTACCGGCAGGCAGGCTCGTCATTTCATTCCTCGGGATGACAATTAAACAACTGTCATTCCGAGCGAGGCTTGCCTACCGGCAGGCAGGCTCTGGCGGGGAAATTAAAAATTTTGAATTAAATTTGGTACCGTAGCCAAGCGGTAAGGCAAGAGTCTGCAAAACTCTTATGCGTGGGTTCAATTCCCACCGGTACCTCTATGTTTTATGTTTACGCGTGGCAAAGCTTAAAGGATATAAAGTGGTTGTATATAGGATAAAAGTTTAAATCCGCCATAATGGCGTTTTTTTTGTTTTTTTAAACAAGGTTCTTGACAAGAGACAGATTAACGTTTAACTTACATTTAGGACATTGACATTTAAAAAAAGGAGAAAAAACATGATATTAAATCCAAAAGGGTTTCAAGTAAGTATTATCAATTCCGATAAGATATATGAGTGTTTGAAAAAAAATCATAAAAATTTGATTTTAGGTCGCGCTACGCTCACTCCCCCGTTTTCAAGTATAGGTTTTGAAGCCACTTCGTCTGAAAATTTTTTTTCCTCAGTGATAAAAATATCGGTGGATTCTTTTTATGAAAAAGGAGGAGTAAAAAGTTTTTATGTAGTGTCTTTGCCAAGAGAAGAATTAGCAAAACATTTCTTCGCGCGGTTTTCCGGGGACAATGTCGCTTATATTTATCCGAATAAAGATAGCAAAAATCCGATTTTTGTCATAGAAAATTTTGGCAGCTCAATTACTATTAACGCGGGATTGGTTAGCCAGACAAGCGCCCCCATCACGCCTATCGGTTCGCCTGAAAAATTTTCCGAAATTCTTAGCTTCTTGGCAAAATTAACGCTTTGTATCGTTAAAAAAACATACAGCGCTTTTTATGCTGATTATGGCGAGCCATTTGCTGAGCCGGATAGTATTTTTTATATTTGTTCCTCGGTTATTTACGACAACAATAGCGATAATGACGAAAATGATTTGGCAGGTCAGCCGAGAAGGGAAACGGATCTTAGTGTTGAAAAAATAGATCCGGATAAAATTAAAGAAACACTGGATGATGTCCAGGGCGTGGACGAAGCAAAAGAAGAAGTTTTAGAAGTGGTTGATTTTTTAAAGAATCCGAAAAAATATGAAAAAATGGGAGCAAAAATTCCTCGCGGTATTCTTCTTACTGGACCGCCCGGTACAGGGAAAACGATGCTTGCAAAAGCCATAGCAAAATCAGCCGGAGTTCCATTTTTTGTTTCAAGTGGTTCAAAATTTGCATTAATATATGTCGGGCAAGGTTCAGTCAATATTGGTCGTCTTTTTAAAGAAGCGCGAAAACACACCCCTTGTATAATTTTTATAGACGAAGTGGAAACACTTGGAAAACAAAGGACAGGAGCCACTGGCGGAAACGGAGCGAATGAAGACGCCCTTTCGCGGTTTTTAACTGAACTGGACGGTTTTGACGAAGGAAAAAACAAAAGTATTGTGGTGATTGCCGCCACAAACGCGCCAGAGTTTCTTGACACGGCTCTTACTAGACCGGGCCGTTTTGACCGCCATATTGTATTGGATTTACCGGATGCCGAAGGCAGAGAAAAAATTCTTAAAGTACACTCAAAAGGCAAACCAACAGACAAAGATATTGATTTTAGAAAAATCGCTTTTTCTATGCACGGTTTTTCCGGCGCGCAAATAGCGTCTGTAATGAACGAGGCGATTCTCTTAACAATGAGAAAAAATAAAGAAATAATTACAAACGAAGAAATCCGTGAAGCGACTGAAAGAGTGCTCGCTGGTCCGGCAAGAAAAACGAGAGTTTCTCCGGAAGAAAAACTACAAATAGCCCTTCATGAACTTGGACACGCTGTTGTCAATATGTGTTTATATCCAAAGACAAATCCGATTAGTTTTATCACTGTGCAGCCAAGGGGTGATTCAATGGGAAAAGTTGTAACCATTCCGGAGAAAGAATCTTATTTATCCAAAAAGGATGAATTAGAGGCAACAATTACTGAACTTTTAGGGGGCCGCGCGGCAGAGGAAGTGTTTTTTGGAAAAGACGAGTGTTCTACTGGATGCTCGTCTGATTTGGAAAAGGCGACAAATATCTGTAGAAAGATGGTAACAAATTTTGGAATGGGAAAGAAAACGGGGTTAGCCAGTTTGGGGAAAATATTCCAGTTGAAATATATGGGCGGCGGAAACAGAGAATATTGTTCCGAGGAAACACAGAATTTAATTGACAAAGAAGTGAGAAAAATTATTAAAAAACAGTACAAGGAAGCGTTAAAAATTTTAAAACAACACAAAGAAAAAATAGAAGAAATGGCAAAAAGTTTAATTGTAAAAGAGACTATAAGCGGCAAAGAACTTAAAGAAATATTTTTAGTTAAAACAAGAAGATGAAGGTTAATTCGTATAGTATCGTCCCCTCCTTTCATAAGGAGGGGTTTTTTAATTCTTGCCCAAAAGGCGAAATAGGAATAAGATAATATCAAATATAAAAGCGATTTATGAAAAAACTTATTATCATTGACGGCAACGCGATTGTGCATCGGGCTTATCACGCCTTGCCTCCCTTGACTACCAAAAATGGAAAAATAGTAAATGCTGTTTATGGCTTTACTTCAATGCTTTTAAAAACATTGAAGGATTTGCGGCCGACGCATATAGCCGTGACTTTTGATTTGGCAGGTCCCACTTTTCGCCATTTGAAATATAAAGAATACAAAGCGACTCGCGTAAAAGCCGACCAAGAGCTTTATGACCAGCTTCCTTTGGCGCATGATATCGCGCGCGCTTTTAATATGCCAATTTATGAAAAAAAAGGTTTTGAGGCGGATGACGCTATCGGAACGATAGTCAAAAAAGCCAAAAACGATAAGGATATTGAAATCTTTATCGTGACCGGAGATATGGATACGCTACAGTTGGTTGAAAAAAATGTAAAGGTTTATACTTTGCGCAAGGGTTTGAGCGACACGATAATTTATGATGAAGAAGCCGTAAAGAACAGATTCGGTTTCGGACCTGAATCGGTTGTGGATTATAAAGCGTTGCGCGGAGACGCGTCAGACAACATAAAAGGAGTCGCCGGAATCGGGGAAAAAACAGCCACCGAATTGATACAAAAAATTGGCGGAATAGAAAAAATTTACAAGGATATTAAAAGTCCGAAATCCGAAACGAGAAAGCTGTTTAGCGAAAGCGTGGTTAAAAAGTTGGTTGCCGGCGAGAGCGACGCGAATATGAGCTATGAACTGGCTCAATTGGATTGCGACGCGCCGGACTTAAATTTTAAACTGGATGACTGCGAAATAAAAGATTTTGACAGGGAAAAAATAATTAAACTTTTTCAAGAATTGGAATTCACCTCGCTTTTGAAAAGAGTGCCTGGCGGGGAGGCGCTAATTCAAGACACAAAATTCAAGACGCAAAACCCAAGACACCAAAATTTAAAGTTTAAACCCGCCTGCCAACAGGCAGGAAGCAAAGATTTTGTTTTTTCGGAAATAAAATCAAAAGCCGAAGTAAAAAAACTTGTTGATCTGATAAAAAAAGAAAAGAGATTCGCGTGCAAAGAAGTTTTAGCGGGAAAAGATATTTTTATGGGAGAATTGAAAGGGCTGGTTTTTGTTGTCGGGGAAAATGGATTTTTTCTGGGAGAAAATTTTATCGGCGATTGCGCGGAAATTTTTACGGATTCTTCGGCGCAGGCGGAATTAATAGGACACGATTTAAAGCAATTGATTAAGGCGCTGGCATTTAAAAATATAAATAAAATAAAAAATAAAATTTTTGACGCGATGATAGCTTCGTATCTTTTGAATCCAGGCAGCAGAGCGCATGATGTCGCGAATATTGTTTTAAAATTTTTAGGAAAAGAATTGCCGGCGACCTCCGGACAAAATAGTTTGTTTGGTCCTGATGCGGAAAAATTGTCTTATGAATTGTTTTTAGTATCGCAAGCAGTTGAAAAATTAAAAGAAGAATTGGTAAAAATAGACGACTATGGGCTTTTTCAAAAAGTTGAGATGCCATTGACGGCGGTTTTGGCGAAGATGGAAATGAATGGGGTTAAAGTTGACACTGTAATGCTCGCTAAACTTTCCGAGGAAATTAAAAACGAAATAAAAAAAGTTTCCGGCAAAATTTATAAAATGGCAGGCAAGGAATTTAATATCTCATCGCCGCTGCAACTGCGTGAAATACTTTTTGAAAAATTAGAGATTCCGGTTGAAGGAATTAAAAAAGGCAAAACAGGGCTTTCCACTTCAGCCGAAGAACTGGAAAAAATGCGCGGGTTGCATCCGATTATTGAAGAAATCGGAAATTACCGCGAATTTTCAAAATTACAAAATACATATATTGATGTTTTGCCGGCATTGATTGATAAAAAAACCGGACGCATACACGCGAATTTTAACCAGGCGATTACAGCCACAGGGCGGTTGTCAAGCTCAGACCCGAATTTGCAAAATATTCCAATTCGCACTGAATTAGGCAATAAAATACGCGAGGCGTTCATAGCGGAAAAAGATTATTTACTTGTGAGCGCGGATTATTCGCAGATTGAACTTCGCATTGTGGCGTCTTTGGCGAAAGACAAAAAAATGATGGAAATTTTTGAAAAAGACGAGGATATTCATATAGCAACCGCGGCTGCCATCAACGGAGTGCCTTTGGAAAAAGTGACGAAAGAAATGCGGAGGGCGGCAAAAGAAATAAACTTTGGCGTTCTTTACGGAATGGGAGCGTATGGATTAAGTTGGCGCGCTGATATTTCACGATGGCAGGCGAAGGAATTTATTGAAAAATATTTCAGGGAATTCAGCGGAGTAAAAAAATACATTGATGAAACATTGGAGTTCACTCGCAAAGAAGGATATTGTGAAACGCTTTTCGGACGCCGCCGTTATATTCCAGAATTAAAATCATCTAATTTTCAATTGCGCGGGGCGGCGGAACGGATGGCTGTCAATCATCCGGTGCAAGGAACGGCGGCTGATTTGATAAAAATGGCAATGGTTGAGATTAACGTGAAAATTTCCGAAAAGGAAGCAAAAATGATTCTGCAGGTTCATGACGAATTGGTGTTTGAAGTTAAAAAAGAGCTCGCGGAAGAAATTGGAGAAAAAGTGAAAAAAATTATGGAAGACGTTGTTAAACTTCTCGTGCCTGTAAAAGTTGAGGTTGAAACGGGAAAAAGGTGGGGAGAAATGAAGTAGATTGCAAAATAGGCTGGATTTTAAAGTTGTTGACGATATGTTGGCAACTTTTGTTTAAATGATATAATTAAAGTTGTCAACACGCCGTCAACATATATGAAATTTAGAGAGCTTATATTAGCCAAAATTCAAAAACAAAAGTGAATTAAGACCATTAAAATTATTAAACAGATCGGTTTTTTGCGAAACTATGTTAAATCATTGTTTATGATTATTTATATTTTTGGGGAAGATACTTTTCGCAGCAGGGAATATCTCGGACGGACGATATCGGAATTTAAAAATAAACGCGACCCGCAAGGATACAATACTTCTGTTTTGGACGCGAGTGTCGGCGCGGAAAAAATTTTGAGCGAGATAACCGCCTCGCCTTTTTTGGCTGAAAAAAGATTGATTGTTTTAAAAAATGTTTTATCTTCCAAAGACGACGCGTTAGTTTCCGCGTTTTTGGAAATTTATAAAAATAAAAAAGTTCCAGAGAATAATATTATAATTTTTTGGCAAGGCGAACCTGTCGGAAAATCCAAAAATGTGAAAGAATTGGCGGAATTTTTGAGTAAAGAAAAATACAGCCAAGAATTTCCATTTTTTGACGGAACCAAACTTGCGGTTTGGACGCGTGAAGAAATTAAAAAACGCGGAGGGACGATCAGTCAGCAGGCATTGTCGTATTTATCCGCGAATGTCGGCAAGGATATGTGGTTTTTAAATTCCATTATTGACCAGCTGATATCTTTTAAAAATAAAGATGAAATTCAGTTGGCTGACGCGCAGGTGTATTTGGACGAGAAGGCCGACGATAATATTTTTCATATGGCGGAAGCGATGGCGAGCGGAGATAAAAAGTCGGCCTTTAAACTTTTATCAGAGCAGAGGCGTATGGGCGAAGACGAGGGATATATTTTTGGAATGGTTTTGCGTCAGTTTAGAATTTTGTTGGAACTTCGCGATTTGTTTGAACGCGAAGATAATATAACGAGCGACGAGGCCGCGAAACGAATTAGTTTGCATCCATTTGTAGTCAAAAAAAGTTTGCCATTGGCTCGGCGTTATCCGATGTCCAAACTCAAAGAAATATACAATCAATTGTTGGATGTTGATATAAAAACAAAAACCGGTCAAGGCGACCGTGAAACACTTCTTGATTTGTTTGTTGGGAAATTAAATTAAAAAAATAATCCCGATTAAGTCGGGATTATTTTTTTATTTCTTATTGATTTTTTTCATCAATCTGGAAAGCTTGCGCGCGGCTGTATTTTTCTTTATCGTTCCTTTTTTTGCCGCTTTGTCCAAGGCCTTTTGAGCCAATCTAACGAGATTTTTCGCTTCATCGGTTGTTTTGGCTTTTAAAACTTTTTTAATCGCCCCTTTAAAAGCTTCTTTTCTCGCTTTGTTCAAAATAGCTCTTTTTTTTGCTTGTCGCAAAGCTTTTTTCGCGTTTGGTTTATTTGGCATAGAATTTATTTTTTTCTAAAATTTTGTGAGAGCGAAAGTATGGTATGCTTTTTTTAAAGATTTGTCAATAGCGGTTATTCGTCCATAACCGGTTTTTCAATAACTGTTGGTTCAATTTTTTTCTCCGCGCCGGCGATACGCACAACATCCTTGTCTATTTTATTCAATTCTTTGTAAGCGATATTGTAAGTATTTATTACTGTGGACAGATTGGAGCCGAGTTTTTTATAATATTCGTCATAAGCCCAAATATGTTTGCCAAGTTCTTCCACTCTTTTTCGTATTTCTTTCGCGGATTCCTCAATTTGCATTGAGCGGAGGCCTTGGAGAACGGTTTGTAAATACGCTAAAAACGATGTCGGCGAAACGATTATCACGTGTTTTTCTTTGAACGCGTATTCAATCAGCGAGTTTGTATTGGTTTTAAGAGCGCCGACTTTATTGATAAGCAAGTCATAATAAATTCCTTCCGCAGGAATGAACATAAAAGCGAAATCCATCGTGTTTTCTTTTGGTTTGATGTATTTAGATGTTTCATCAATGCGATTTTTCAAGTCGCGTTTAAAGGAATCTTCTAATTCTTGTTTGCGTTCCGGATTTTTTTCTTCGGCCGCGCGATTATAATTTTCCAAACTGAATTTTGAATCAATCGGAATAACTTTGTCTTTCACGAAAACGGCCGCGTCAACGATGTCGCCGTCTGAAAACTTATACTGCATTTGATACGAGCCCGGAGGCAAGACATTTTTTAAAACATTTTCCAAATAATATTCCCCGAGAATGCCGCGATGTTTTGGATTTTGCAGTATGTTTTCCAGATTTTGCAATTGGTCGGCGAAGCCCATCACCTGCCTGTTTGTTTCGTCCAATTTTGTGAGCCGTTCCGTGACATCGGTGATGATTTTTACGCTCTGCCCGAATTGCGATTGGATGGTTTTGTGCAGATTGTTTTGCGTGTCAGCCATTGTTTTTTGCGTTTCGTTTATTTTTTGGTCAACCATTCTGCCGAGGTCCTGCATTTGATTTTGTAGCATTAAAAACAGGTTTTGTTCGCCTTCTTTCGGTTTTTGCGCGTTTTGAATTTTTCGGAAAAACGAATACAAAACAACAAGCGTCGCGCCAATGGCTATAATAATAAAAAGCAAAAGAAAATTTGTCATAAAAGTTTTGTTATAAATTTCAGATACCGCCCAATGAGGCATACCTATTGTATATTAAATTCAGACATTAAAAAAGAAGCTGATATTATCCTTTTTGTCAATAAGCGGAAACCCGAGCCGAGCTCTTGAAAAAAATAAATTTTTATGTTAGTATGAAAACAGAATATTTTTAAACAAAATTGTTGTTTTTTAAATTTGCCCTCGTAGTTCAACGGATAGAACAGGTCCGTCCTAAGGACAAAACGGGGGTTCAATTCCCTCCGGGGGCACAAATATAAAATTCCAAAACACCAATGACCAATGACTGGTAAAAATTTTCAATTTACAATTTTCCTGCCTGCCTTTGGCGGAAAAATTGAAAATTATTTTGGAAATTTGATATTTTGATTTGATTGGGCATTGGGAATTGAGATTTGGGATTTAAAAATTATTTTAAAATTTGGATATTGCCTGCCTACATACCTACGGTATGTAAACAGGTAGGCATGACCTGCGCGGGAATGGCAAACGATAATTGGAATTTTGAACGGGCCTATGGTTCAGTGGTAGAACGCGGCATTCGCATTGCCGAAACGGCAGTTCGATTCTGCCTAGGTCCACAAAAAGGAGAAAAAAAATGAAAAAAAATATTAGTTCTTTATTTGTTTTTTTATTTGAAATGGAGGAAAAAATTAATAATTCTTTCCTTCAAATTTTATTTGTTTTTTTATTATTTCTGTTTTTTCCAATTTTTTTACTGTTTTTTTTACTTTATGTTTTTTTCGTTATTTTATTGCCGGCAGGATTTTTCGTCCTGCCACATATAATAATGAGGAGAATTTTTAAAAGGAACGGGTTTTTTGTAAAATACGGAGACAGAGCGTATGAGCTCTTGGTTTCTAAGGATTCATTTAAAAAAATTAAACTATAAGTTACATCTATTCAATCACGGCTTACAAAGACCGTGATTTTTAATTAAAAAACCAAATTAAAAAAATAACCGGTGAAGATTATACCCAAACCTACGACCGTCGCGAATATTATTATCAGTTTTGTTTTCATCACTTTTTTTAAAATCAAAAATTCTGGCAGTGAAAGAGCTGTTACGGCCATCATAAAAGCCAGCGCCGTTCCCAAAGGTACCCCTTTTTCAAATAGAGCGTTCACAATCGGAATAACTCCGGCCGCGTTTGAATAAAGTGGAATACCTATAAGCGTTGCTATTGGAACCGCATACCATTCATTCGCGCTCGTGTATTTTGCTAAAAAATCCGCCGGAACATAACCGTGTATTAACGCCCCAAAGCCGATTCCGATAAAAATATACGGCCAAACTTTTTTAATAATTTTTGTTGTGTAATTTTTTGCGTATAGAATCCTTCTTCTCAGTTGTATTTTTTTTGAATCGTTTCTCAGATTTTCAGTTTTTTCATCAAAAGAGAAATTTTTTATTAAATTTTCGGTTTTTAATTTTCCGATAACAATTCCGGAAAATATGGCGATTGTTAATCCGCTAAAAACATAAAATAACGCTATTTTCAAACCGAACATTCCTAAAAGCAAAACCAAAGCGACTTCGTTTATCATTGGCGAAGCGACGAGAAAAGTAAAAGTAATTCCGAGCGGCACGCCTGCTTCCGTAAAACCTAAAAAAAGAGGCACGGCGCTGCAAGAACAAAAAGGAGTGATAATGCCGAAAACCGCGGCAAGAAAGTGTCCGAAGTATTTATTATGTCTGGAAAGAATTTTTTTGATTTTTCGTTTTGGGAGGAATGTCCGTAAAAAAGAAACCGCGAATATTATGACAGCGAGAAGAATAAAAATTTTTATTGTGTCATAAATGAAAAAATTAACCGCTTCGCCGAAGATTGTTTCTGGCGATAAGCCGAAAACCGCGCAAGATAGCCAGTCGGCGAAAATTTTTATCGGATAAAACATACTTTATTATTAAGAAAATAAATTATCCAAAAATTTTATATTTTGTTTCAGATTTTTTTTATTGAGTTTGCAGATAATCCATAATCCTTGTTTTTTTGCGGTTATCAAGCCGAGATTTTTGAGGATTTTTAAATGATGAGAAGCGAGGTTTTGCGGAATTTTCAAATGTTTCCAAATTTCGCAAACGCATTTTTCGTCATTTTTTAAAAAACGCAAAATTTCAAAACGGTTTTTTTCCGCGATGGCGTGGAGAAACAGAGATGTTTTTTCAGTTTGTTTTTTATCTGTTTTCATATCACATCAATTTATATTGATATAGTTATTTTATGGTAAAACGGAATAAAAGTCAAGGAATTATGAACTGTCATCGCGAGGAGCGAGCCCTGTCATTCTACGGGGTAAACTCCGCCGAGCGACGCTTGCCATCCTTTGGCTTGCGGTAACCCTGATGTGTCAAAACACATTACTGGCGCCGCCGAACCATAGAATTGCTTCTCCTGCTCGCCAATGCGAGCGGAATCGCAATGACAGTCAATTGTATTTTCCACTGTTATTCTTGACAAAATTATAAAAAATGTTTAAGATAAAGTATCTTACAAGGAGGAAAGAAAGACGGCACCTTAAAAATTTAGTGATTTTTTACTTGTTTTTTTAAGGAATTAAAAAAAATAAAAAAGGAGAATAAAAATGGATGAAGAAAGAAAAACGACTTTGGTAAAAGTTTTAGGAATAGTTGCTTGTACCCTCAGTTTATTTTTTATTTTATCACTCATATCGGATGTTTTTTTTAGAAAAATAGAGCTGAAAAAAGAGCAAGACGGCAGTACATATATAATAAATAAGGGTGTGGAGGCTTGGTACGCTTTACACCTTAAGGATATTGGGGTTGGAAATAAAAATGAACAATCTTGCTACCTTGAAAAAGGTAGTAAAATAAAAAGGGTCGGGAAGTTTAAAGTTTCTACTTTAATACTAGGGGATGAAGCTTACCCCATTTATAAGATAATTGGTGTGAGTAGTAATAGGGATGATATATGCACAGTTGGGTTATTTGTGCATTATCACGCTGATGGGTACTGGGAGGACTCAAAAACAAAAATAAAAGGAGAGAAACGATGAATAAAAAAGCGTTATCAATGGACGACCCAAAGCGGCGGTTGGTAAAATTAGAGGAACTCATCCCCAACGCCACCGATGGTGTACTCTACGACTTCGGTCGTTATCTGGCGGACTACCTCAACCCAGAGCTCGTGCCGATAGGGTTCGTGGTGGGGTGCGAGTTGGCACTCCACGACCTTCAAGCAGGCGTCAACGGGTCTGGCAAGCCCATTTCTTGCCGACTTGTCGGCTACCCGCCTGTAATTTATATTTTACTTCGGATGGAAATTCCGCGCATTGCTGACGCGATTTTTCCTCCGTCATTCGCGTCGGAGGTAAAGAAAATTATTGACAAAATGGCAAAATCAAGCAAGATAAGATAAAAGCTCAGTGGGCATCTTCGGATGCCTTTTTTGTTTGGGATTTGTGAAAAACTGTGGATAAGTGTGTGCAAAAGTAAGTGTTTTGGGGGATAAATGTATAGACAAGTGTATACAAATAGGATTTTTTGGAGTGTGGAAAGTTGGTGGTGAATTATGAATAACGAATTTAGTAAATTGTCATTGCGATCCGCCCTGGGCGGAGAAGCAATCCCATAGTTTGGTAGTGCCAATAATGTTTCTGAAACATTGGGATTGCTTCGTCGCTCCCTTTGAGAGCCCCTCGCAATGACAATTATATTCGTAGTTCATTGTCCATTGTCCATAGTCCACAGTCCAATTTGTTTCACGTGAAACATTTTGAAAAAAAATAAGGGCCTTTTTCACTTTTTTTAAGTGAAAAAGACCCTTTTCTTATTGTTTTATTATTTTTACCTCCTTTGCCTCGTATTGAGGCAACCCGGCAGGATTATTTGCCGGCACGGAACCTATCAAAGTTCCGTATTTTATAATCGTCCCTTTTTTTAAAAAAAGAAAATTATGTCCCTCAAGTGACGACCAGTGAATTCTCACCGGTCTTCTTTTAAAATCTTTTCCGTATGCTATTCCACCAGCAATGGATGAAAATTCAATTTCTGCCTCCATTTCTTCTAATTGTATCTCCTTCTTTTGTGGTTGTGGAGGGGGGGTGGAGGGGATATCTATACTATTTTTCAGAATATTATTTAAGAGAGTGACCATCTCCGGCCACCTTTTTTTTGTCTCTAACTCAGAACAGCGGATTTCCCCTTTTTTTCCTCCGTAACAGTGTAATTCCCATTGTTGGTGGAGACATAAAAAAAATATGTCCTCTTTTTCTATGGGAAATACCCTTATGAGAATGTCCCATATTTTTACCTCCCCAAGTGGGAGGATTTCTAAAAAGCGAAGAGAATTTTCTTCGTTTTTTATAAAAAGTGAAAACGGCTCGAAGTCTCTTTGGAAGACCAAACTCTTCTTTTGAAACCTTTTGTACTCCAGGAATTGCTCCTGGATTTCTTTTTCTTCGCCCTTTATTCCAACTTTTTGGTCTCTTCCCTCGTCCCTGAGGGTTTTTTGTTGGTATATAGGGATAAGTGAATTATTACTGATATTGATGTAGAGATTTGTGGAGACAGCGTCTCCTTTTTTAAAATTATTCCCCAGCGAGAAATACTTATTCTCGCTAAGATTCGTGGGGGAAGAATTAAAAAACACTATACCATTTTTCTCTACTATAATTTTTATCTGGTTATTTTTGTTATTTTCTTCCATTTTTTTCTCCTTCGCATTATCGGCGACTCGCCAATTGGCGATGTTTTGGGTCAAACAGTTCCATTCATGAAGAATAGCCTTGTTTGACGCGGAGAGCATTCTATATTCTAGTTCCACAGCCCCCTGCTGGAGGGCTATGACGACGACAATGTTAGCCACATAGAGACGGCAATCATTAAAAAAAATGATTCGCTTACCGTCATTATGTGTAAAACACAGGACAATAATAGTAAAAGAAATATGATATCTCTTAAGATAATCGTTGTTCCCATTTTTTTCTCCATTTTTTCGCCAATTGGCGATGTTTTGGGTCAAACAAATCCATTCATAAAGGATGGTCTTGTTTGACACAGGGTTTATTGTACATGGACTACTGACCGTAGACTACGGTCTATTGTCTTTTTAGTCCATTATTTTTTTAATTGTCAAAGAATAAGTAAGTATAGCATACTTTGAAGGTTTTGTCAAGGGTAAAAAATGGCTTAAAAAAGGGGTTTTGCGGGCGGTGGGGCGAGGTGGTGTGTTGTAAATTATAAATAAATTTATGTCAGAAACATTATTGGCACTACCGAACTATGGGATTGCCTGCCTGCATACCTGCGGTATGTAAACATACCTACGGTATGTAAACCGGTAGGCAAGCTTCGTTTCCACCCAGGGCGGATCGCAATGACAATTGTATCCGTCGTTCATTGTCCATCGTCAATCGTCCGTTGTTAATTGTCAATCATCTGTTGCCCATAATCCATCGTCTATAGTCTATAGTCTATTGTCTTTGGTCCATCGTCCATCATCCAACTTGTTCCACATGAAACATTTTTATAAAACGTAAAAGTTTGTCAAAAAAGTTTTACACAGGTTTGGCTGTTGACAAAGAAAAAATAAAATTATACAATATATCTGTCAGAAATAATTGACAGTGCTATGCTTGATGTCAATAATCTTCTGAAGAAGTTTGGCTTGACGGAAAAAGAGGCCTCCGTATTTTTAGCTTTATTTAAATTCGGCAAAATGTCCGCGAGCGAGGTCGCGTCAGTTTCCGGTGTCGGTAGAACGAATGTTTATCATATAGCGCCGGATTTGAAGAAAAAAAATTTGGTTTATGAAATCAAAGAAGGCAGAACGCGAAAGTTTATCGCCGTTGATTATGAAAGATTAGTAAGTTTAGCGGATGACAAAGCCGAAGAGTGGCGCGAAATCAAAAACGAACTTGCGAGTGCGGAGAGCCAATTTACATCCTTGCTTTTCGGAAATTTTAAAACCAAGCTTGTTTCTTTGGCGAACGCGGAGTCGGCGGAAAAAATCATAAATGAAATAAAAACGGATTTGGAAAACACAGAACCGACATCCGCCGGATTGAAAAACGATTTGTTCGTTTTTTATTCTTATGAAAAGTTTATAAAAATTTTTCCGGTTTGGAATTCAGCTTCGTTCAACGCGTCAAAAAAAGAAATCATCTGCGGCGCGCCGGAAAATATTTTGCCGAACTCGGAAATAAAATTATGGCCGAAAGAAAAAGGCGATTTGCCGGCCGCGTTTATTCTGTGGAAAGGAAAAGCCGTTATAATAGACTGTAAAACCGGCCCGCCGGCCGGAATAAAGGTTGAGAATTCGGCGGTCGCGGAAACATTGAAAATATGGTTTTATGAAATTTGGAAAGGATTGGGATAATTCGGTGGAAAATTTTTTGGAAATGAACGCGAGTTGTGATATAATATGTAATATAAAATAATTTTTTAATTTTTTAATTTAAATTATATGCCTCAAATTTCGGAAAGTCGGCTTGTCAAAATTTTTGACATCGCCTCTTACGTGATTCTTTTGCTGAGCATCGCAATCGTGCCTTTGCTCATAGACAAAAGTTTGTTGAATTATTTTGTGTTGCCGAAGCAATACATTTTTATGGGTTTGGTTTGCCTGCAACTTTTGCTTTTTGCGGGTAGAGCCGTCTTGTCAAAAAAATTCGTTTTTAAATTTTCCATTATTGATATTCCGATTCTCGCGATTTTGGTTTTTATTTTAATATCGTCGTTATTTTCTTCCAGTTTGTTTGATAGTTTCATGGGCAGAAACGAATTTTTCACTTTCAATTTTATTTTCGCTTTGTTCCTTGCTTTGTTTTATTTTATTCTTGTTAATCATCTAAATACAGCGGCGCGTTGGAGAGCCGCCTTGGAAACTCTTTTGGCGGTTGGAGGAATCACGGCTTTGATGTTTGTCGCGCGCGCGGTTTTTCACATTGAAATTCCATTCCTAAAAGATATTTATAATTTAATAGACAGCACAAACAGTTTGTTCGGGCTTTGGCTTATCGTGATTTTCACTTTGTCAGCAGGTCTTCTTATCAAGAAAAATTTGGGTGTCGGCAGAGCGCTTTCGTATTTCTTCGTAATGATTTTATCTTTTACGGTTCTTACGCTTTTAAACTTTAAGTCGCTTTGGTGGCTGATGCTCGCGAGTTTGATTTTACTTTTGCTTTTGGGAATCAGTTTGATAAAAAAAGCGCGGACAGGGTGGCTTTCTGTGCTGTTCACTTCTTTGATTATAGTCGTTATCGCAATAATTTTTGGAATTCCGAAAAGCGTGCAAACCGCGGTGCCGGTGGAAATCGGTTTGGGTTCGGGTCCGTCGTTCACAATCGCTTACAAAACAATGTTTTCAGGCGCGAAAAGTTTTCTCTTCGGAAGCGGTCCGGGAACTTTTGGAATTGATTTTTCCAAATTCAGAAGCTCTGACTTCAATTACAACGATTTAACATGGTCGTTGCGTTTCAGTCAACCGTTCAGTTCATTTTTCGCAATTATGTCCGAAGGCGGCATAACATTTGTTTTATCAATGTTGCTTGTGCTTTTTCTCGTGCTCGGACATGTGCTTCATACATGGCTGAAAGAACGCGGTTCGGATTTAGTCCAAAACATCGCCGCGAGCCTGCGTCTCGCTTCAGTTGATATTCATTTTGATGTTTTTCTCGCGGCCGTGGCGTGGATAGTGCTTTGGATCGGAATGTTCACTAATTTTTACGGACCGACTTTGTGGTGGCTATGGTGGTTGCTTTTGGGATTGATAATTTCAGGTCTCGGACTTTTGGGACACGGAGTCGTAAAAGAAAAAGAGTTCGCCATAGAAGACACTCCTCAATACAATCTCACATTTTCATTCGCTTTGATAGTTGTGATGGCGACAGTGATAATGGTTGGAGTTTTGGGCGCGAGATTTTATATGGCGGATAAAGAATATGTCGCGGCTTTGAATAGCGCGAATTATAAAGAAGCTGAAACAAGATTGAAAGATGTTTTGCAAAAAAGAAATAATCTTGACACTTATCATGTGTCCTTGGCGAAGGTGTATTTGATGCAAGCGGCCGAAGCGACGCAAAAAGGAGATAAGGTTGATGTGATGGCCGTGGCTGATTTGCTTGCCAAAGCCGTGAACGAAGCGAAAACCGCGACTGATTTGTCTCCGAATTCCGTTTCAATTTGGGAAAATTTAGCCACGATGTATGAGAACGCTTCATTGGTTGTGCCTGAAGCGCGCGAGTGGACAATAAAATCTTTAAACACGGCGAAAGATTTGGAGAGTAGCAACGCGATTTTATGGTGGCGTTTGGGCAATAATTATGTCGCCGGAAAGGATTTGACGAAAGCCGCGGAAAGTTATCAAAAAGCCATTGATTTGAAAACGAATTATGTCGGGGCGTATATGAGCTTGGCGGATGTTCATGAACAAAACAAGCAAACTGACAAAGCGATTGAACTTTATCAAAGAATTTTATCATCGGCTTTGGATAATCAGGAAGTATTATTCAATTTCGGACGGCTTCTTTACAATCGTCGCCAAACGGACGATATGAAGAACGCCGAGGCGCTTTGGCTGGAATCGGTTCGTTTGCAGCCTAATTATTCCAACGCGCTTTTCGCTCTCGGAATGTTGTATGAAACAAATGGAGATAAATCAAAGGCGTTGCAGTATTATTATAAAGTGAAAGATTTGAATCCGGACAATAAAGATGTGTCCGCGAAAATTAGAAGTTTAATCGGGGTGAGCGAACCGGTTGAAACGGAAAAGAAATAACCAGAACCAAAGAATTCCCCCCGATTTTGTCGGGGGGAATTCAATTTATTTGTTTATGAAAGTTTTGAAACCAATTTATTTTTTACTTGCTTTGTTTTTGTCGTTTTATCCTCTTTGTTCGCGTGGCGAGATGTCCGCTGGCGATTATTATATTTACGCGGATAGCGTGAATACCGGTGGAGTTATCAGTGGCGGAGATTATGGCGTAAGAGGAACTTTTAATGAATCGCCGATTGGTTTTACGACAAGCACGAGTTATGAAACGCGTGGCGGATACCAGCCGATGGAGTTGGGCATGAAAGTAAGCGCGTCTTCTTTAAGTTTGGGAACTTTGAGCGCAACGGCGATAAAAACAGCAAGCGCTGACGCTATTGTTTGGAGCGATGCCGGCACCGGCTATACTCTTTCCATCGGAGGAGTAAGCGGAACAAGCATCGCGAATGTAAGCGATGGAATAATCACAATCGGTTCAGAAGAGTACGGTTTATCCGTGTCAGGCGTTGACAGAGCTTTTACAAATGACAGGGCGATAGCGGAAAGACTGATTTTGGCTTCTTCAAGCGAACCGGTTACAAACAGTAAAACAACCCTTACTTTCAAAGCGTCAATCAGCGATACATCGGTTGGAGGAAGCTATAGCCAAGCAATTGTTTTAACCGTTTCCGGTAATTTTTAAATTTAAAACAGGTTTGTTTTATGTTTAAAAAAAGATATTTTTTTATATTGTTTATTTTTTCCTCGTTTTTTTTAATTCAAGACGCGGACGCGTTGGTTATAAGTCCGGCGCGTTTTAATGTGACGATTGAGCCGGGAGCGAGTCAAAATTTAATTATAAAAATTAAAAATGACGAGGCGCAAAAAGTTGATTTGAACTTAAAAGTTTTAGGAGCCAAACAAGATGAATACGGACGGCCTTTGTTTTTTTCCGGAATTGAAAAAGCGGAAGAATGGGTAAAACCGAAAACCAACAAAATAACAGTCGGCGCTTCGCAAGAAAAAAACGCGGAATTTTTAATTGAAATTCCCAAACAAATTATTCCAGGGTCGCATTATTTGGGATTGGCGGTTGAACAAATTCAAACTGAAAATTCAAACCAAGTCGGATTATCCGGCCGTTTGGTCGCTCTTTTAACTTTGCGAATAACGGGAAATATCACCGAAGACGCGAATTTTGTAAAATGGACAGGCCGTAATTTTACATGGAACAAAGAATGGCCGTTTGTTTTGGAATTAAAAAATCAAGGGAATATTGAAGTCGCGTTAACCGGCGAGACGGCAATAAAGAATTGGAGAGGCAAAGAGATATTCAGACAGCCTGTTTTTTTAGGCAATTCATTATTGGCCGGCGCGATTCGTTTTAACAGCGGGAAAGTAAAAATAGGCGATAAAATCAAATGGCCTGGTTTGTATCAAACGGAAATGAGAATTATATACGGCCAGTCGGAAAAAAGAATTTCAAAAGTTTTTTATATTTGGTATTTTCCAAAATGGAGCGCGGCGGCGTTTTTTGTGACGATGTTTATTATATTACGGCGAATGATTAGGGAAATAAGACGCAAACGCAAATTTGGAAATTAAATTATGTCTTTTCGGCCAAAAATTATTTTATTTTTTTTATCAACGATTATTTTATCGGTCGGATTTTTTTTATTTTGTTTTTTTCAATTTGAAAAAGTTTCGGCCGCTACGGACAGTCAAATTATCAATGTTGGTTTTACTGTTACAGAACCCGGTCAAGGACAGGGAGGAACAACTCCTCCGCCGCCTCCGATTGATAATTTTCCTTCAATTTC
The DNA here is from genome assembly GCA_028705565.1 of Patescibacteria group bacterium. Classification (GTDB taxonomy): domain Bacteria; phylum Patescibacteriota; class Patescibacteriia; order Magasanikbacterales; family GWA2-37-8; genus STF2-47. The sequence goes on from JAQWDH010000007.1 coordinate 46,444, forward strand.
AAATGTCGCGGTTTCGGTTTCTTACACAACCTCAACAATAACTTGGAACGCGTCCGATGATAAAGGCATATCCGCAGTCGGTTTTGTTTACGGAGTATCAACAGCTTACGGAAACAACGGAGTCGTGTCAGGAACGTATCAAACAAATTTAAGCGGCCTTAGCTCTGGTGTTTTATATTATTACAAAATTTCCGTGACAGACAGCGGAAATCAAACATCAAATTACACCGGAACTTTTACGACTTTGTCTCCTCCCGACAATACCCCGCCTATTATTTCCGGAATCACAGCGACTCCCGGCATAACGACATCTTCAATTTTTTGGCAAACAAATGAATCCGCAAACAGCCAAGTTAATTACGGATTTACAAATGGTTATGGAAGCATAAGTTCAGACACAAATTTTGTTTTATCCCACAATCTTTTGCTTTTGAATTTATTGTCCAACACCACTTATCATTACAGAGTTGTTTCTTCCGATGTCGCTGGTAACAGCGCCGCTTCGTCTGACGCGACATTTTTAACTTTAAAAGACAACGTTCCTCCGCCTGATGTTTCAAATTTACAATTGAACGTTGGGTCAAATAAAATGGTTTTAACATGGACAAACCCGAGTTTGACGACTGCGCCTGATTTTATGGGAGTGAAAGTTTTGCGAAAAATCGGCAGCGCTTCATCCAATTCAACCGACGGGTCTTTGATGTACACGGGCGCCGGAGAAAGTTTTACGGACAACAATGTCGCGATGAATATAACATATTTTTACACGGTTTTTTCTTTTGACACATCCGGAAATTACAGCGCAGGAACTTATAAAAGCGGAAAAATAATTCCTCCTGCCGAAGTTTGCAATAATGGCGTTGATGATGACGAAGACGGAAAAGCGGACTGCGCGGATAGCGATTGTTCAGCGAGTTTGAGCTGTCAAATTCCTCCTGCCGAAGTTTGCAATAATGGCGTTGATGATGACGAAGACGGAAAAGCGGACTGCGCGGATAGCGATTGTTCAGCGAGTTTGAGCTGTCAAATTCCTCCTGCCGAAGTTTGCAATAATGGAATTGATGATGATATTGATGGACAAATAGATTGTCTTGATGCGGATTGCGTAGGTTCCGCTTTGTGTCAAGTCGGTCCCGCGGGAACCGGACAGGAAATTTGCAACAATGGCGTTGATGATGATGGAGACGGAAAAGTTGATTGCGCTGACGGTGATTGTTCCGGTTTTGCTGAGTGCGTTTCGGCCGGAGAGGCGCCGGTTGGCGGAGCCGCCTCTCCTCTTTGCGAAGACGGCGCTGATAATGACAACGACGGACTTGTTGATTTTCCCGCGGACCTTGGATGCGAGAACGCCGCGGACAATGATGAATATAATCCGCCGGCTGAAACAGTTCCGACATTCGCGAAAATTTCTTTGAGCGATTTGATATTTTTAGCCGCTGATAGAAAATTAAATCTTGTTTTGTTAGATAATAAAATTACCGGCCTCGCAGGAACGAGTTTGGCGGTTGGCATTAAAAAAGAAGAATTGATAGGCGAGCCGAAAACTTTTTTAATAAAAATCGGCGGAACAGAGCATCATCAATTTGTTTTGGACTCGGCGAGCGGAATTTATTTTTCCGATTTTACTTTTCCACCAATAGGAGAGCATGAAGTGTATGTGGAAATTGATTATGGCGGCGGGCAAAACGATTCCGTAAGTTTTAAAATTTCCAGTTTAAAATGGGGCGATGTTTTCGGAGCCGATAGCGAACGATTAGGTAAAACGCAAATAACGCTTTTATCGGAAAATGGGCAAAGAGCGTTGATGGAAAATTACGGTCAGGCAAATCCTCTTCTTACAAACGCGAACGGAGTTTATGGATGGATGATTCCAAACGGGATTTATTCAATTACAGCGGTAAAAGACGGATATTATGAAAGAAGAACTGCAAATTTTTCCGTAAATAACAATGTCATTAACATTACTTTGAATTTAATAGCCAAACCTCCGGCGCTTGCGGAAATTATAGACCCAAACGCGACTTTAGGTAAAAACATAGGAAATGTGGCGAAAAATTTAGCGGAAAAAACAAAGGCGGCGGCGCAAGTTTCATTTCAAGATTTTACCGACACGGCAAAAACCGCGCAAGAAGCCGCCGATAATCCGCAAGTTGAAAAAGCCACTGAACAATATGTGGCGCCTGTTTCAGCGGCCGCCATCACGGCAATAACCATTCCGCTTATTTCTTGGTTGGATTTTTTGCCGTTTTTGCGTTTGCTTTTTTTACAGCCGCTTATGCTTATTGGCGCGCGCAAAAGAGAAAAATGGGGATTGGTTTACAATTCGCTTAATAAATTACCGGTTGACTTGGCGATTGTTCGTTTAATCAACTCCATCACGAATAAAATAATTCAGTCAAAAGTTACCGATATTCAAGGGCATTATGTTTTCGCGGCCGACCCTGGAAAATATAGAATTGAAGTGACAAAAGGAAATTTTGTTTTTCCGTCGTCGCTTTTGGCAGGCTTGAAAAATGACGGCAAGAGAACTGATATTTATCATGGTGAAATTATTGAAGTGAATGAGGGTAACGCGTCAATTACAGCCACCATACCTTTGGATCCGGCCGGCGAAGTGAAAAAACCAAAGCGTCTTGTTTGGGAGCAGTGGGGCAGAAGATTCCAAACGGTTGTGTCTTGGATAGGTATTATTATTACGGCTGTTTCGGTTTATATTTCTCCAAAGTGGTATATTATTGCTTTGTTATTTTTACATTTATTTATATTTTTTATCGTGCAATATTTCGCGCGGCGCAGAAAATCAAAAAGTTGGGGAATTGTTTACGACGCGGACACGAAAAAACCGATCATAAGAGCGGTTGCCCGTCTTTTCAGTTCGCAATTTAATAAATTGGTCGCCACTCAAGTTACTGATAATAGCGGAAGATATTATTTTTTGGCTGGTGACAACCGTTATTATGTCACATACGACCATCCGGCTTACGAGACATTAAAATCAAATGAAATTGATTTAATAGGGAAGGATGCCGAGGCGATTTCCATTGATGTGGAATTGAAAAAAGCGGAAAAAAAATAATTGTTTTTTAAATTTAAAAAACAAAACAATCAAAAACGGTGAAAAAAGACCGTTTTTTGTTTTGTTTCAGCCAAATTTTTGGAAAAAAGTTATCCACAGATTTTTAAAAATTTTTTTTAAAAAAATGTCGTAAAAAATCGTTTAAAATATGGTATAATATACGGTGGATAGTCATATCCAGAACAAGGAGTTTATGAAGGTAGAAACTCGGATAGGGAACGCGAGAAAAAAGTCCCGAATTTTTTTGATATTTGGGATAATTTTGTTATCCATAATTTGTTTTTGCGTTTTTGATTTTGGAGGAAAAGCGCGAGCCGCGAGCGCGCCGGCGATTATCACTTATCAAGGAAAATTGCTTATCAGCAACGCCGCGGCAACCACCACGCAAAACATGTATTTTATTTTGTATGACGCGGCGAGCGGCGGGAACATACTTTATTCAGCAGGCGGAACTTCTTTGTCGCCAAGCTACATCAGCGTTACTCCGACTTCAGGATTATTCAGCGTTGATATAGGCGGTTCAAGCACGAACGCGTTGGACGAAAATATTTTTAAAGATAACGCGACGGTTTATTTGGAAGTTCGCGTCGGAAGCGAAACATTATCTCCGCGCAAAAGAATTACTTCTGTTCCTTACGCTTTCAACGCGAAATATTTGGATGGTGTCGGAACAAACACGGTATCGTCTTCAACTTACATTCCTGTTTCCAACAGCGCGGGCGATTTTAATTTCAGGACCACCACGATTTCCAGCTCAACCGCGTACACGGCGAACATCGGAAGTTTGACCGTTTCAAGCAGTTTGAATCTGCCGACTGGAAGTTTAACAAACACAATGCTCGCCGGCAGTATTAGCGATGACAAACTTTTACAAATTACAACAAACGATAAAGTCGCGTCATCGTCTTTGGTTGACAGGAATGTTATAGCGTTTTTAAATCAGGATGAAACAGTATCCGGTCTTTGGACTTTTTCCGCCACTACCACTTTCGCCACATCAACGTTTACATCATCAACAATTTCCACTGCGAATGTTTCTAACCTATTTGTTTTAAACGGAGTTTCTTTGCCTGACAATTCCATCACCGACGCGATGGTCGCGAACACAATCACAGTGTCAAATTATTTGCCTTTGGCTGGAGGAACAATGGCTGGAAATATCGCAGTGGGAGGCAACAGTATTACCGGACTTACGGATTTGACAGTGAGCGGAAATTATTTTGTTTCCGACGGTTCAACCACTTCTACTCTCACAAAAAATTCTTTAACAATCGCGAAAGATTCTTCCAACGCGTTGGGAAAGTTTTATATTGACGCTTCAGGAAATGTCTCCGTGAGCGGCACAATTTTTACTAATAATTATTTGGCTGACGCGAAAGAAATTTTTTCAACCAGCAATGGCGAATGGAATTGGGCGATAGGGACGGATTATGATGACAGTGGCAAATTCAAAATTTCTTCCTCAACTGATTTGGGAACAGAAGACAGATTTACGATTGACAACAGCGGTCAAGTCGGAATCGGCGCGACTTCGCCAACTGCAATGTTGCACATAAGTAAAAGCGACCCGATGCCTTCCGGATACTATGATTTATTAAGATTAGGAGTATCCGGTGTGCCAATTTCGGAAACCGGCGCGAGAATAATTTTAGAATCTTCCAGTTCCGGAGTTGGAAGACAAGCGGAAATTATCGGAGTTTCTGAGTCAGGATTGAGCGCGGGCGCTTTGATATTTAGAACGCACGACAACACAATGTCCGCTGATGCTACCGAGCGTATGAGAATTGATTCTGTCGGCAATGTAGGCATTGGCAATTCCGATCCATCCGCAAAGCTTACAATTTCAGGAGGGAATCTTTCAGTCGGAAGCAATTCCGCAACATCAACTTTAACTGGAACAACTTTTTCAACTGGAATCGCGGATGGATACGGCGCCGGAAAGTTTTATGTGGACGCGGATGGAAACGTGAGCGCGAGTGGAACATTGGGAATTTTTGGAGATGTTATTTTTTATTCTGATTTGGCTGTCACAGGCACATCCACTTTTACAACCACAACGGCGGCTTCATCAACAATTACAAATTTAAACGGTAATTTAGCATATCTCACAACCGTAAATTCAAACTCGGTTGTCGCGGAATCAATCACTTTAAACGGAGTGACACAAACTGTTTGGCCGAGTGGAAGCGGAGGGGCTGGAAGTTGGTGGGCTACAACAACGAACAGTTTAATCGGATATCCGAATTTGGATGTCGGATATGCGGTTGTGATTGGCGCGAACACAACTTCCACTAACGCGAAATTTGAAGTGGTCGGCAATGCCAATATCCGTTCAGGAGTTTTATCCGTTGCGAGCGGCGGAACCGTAACATCCACATACAACGCGAATACAATAATTTCAGGCAAAACTACAAATTATGATTTGGGCAAGTTTTATGTTGACAGTTCGGGCAACATCTCCGCCTCTGGCACCCTCAACTCCTACGGAGCCGCCACTTTAAGAAACGGCCTTACATTATCCGGAGCAGGATTAACAATGACCGGTTTAGACATCGGGACAGCATCAGCCAGAGCGGGAACAGGATACTGGACAACCGTGTCCTCAACCAATGGCCACTTCTCAACACTTAACGTAAGTTCAACTCTTTATCTTCCAAACAATTCCATTTTAGACGCATACCTTTCTTCCAATGTCCCTCTCATCAACGCGAACAACACCTTTACCGGCAACAACACTTTTTCAGCCACCACAACTTTCGCGACCTCAACATTTACATCGTCAACAATTTCAACGGCGAATGTTTCCAACCTGTTTGTTTTAAACGGAATTTCTTTGCCGGATAATTCCATCACCGACGCGATGGTCGCGAATACAATCACAGCGTCAAATTATTTGCCTTTGGCTGGAGGAATAATGGCTGGCAATATCGCAATGGGAGGCAACAGTATTACCGGACTTACGGATTTGACAGTGAGCGGAAATTATTTCGTTTCTGATGGTTCAACCACGTCAACACTTACAAAAAATTCTTTAACAATCGCGAAAGATTCTTCCAACGCGTTGGGGAAGTTTTATGTTGACAGTTCGGGCAACATCTCCGCCTCGGGCACACTCAACTCCTACGGAGCTGCCACTTTAAGAAACGGCCTTACATTATCCGGAGCAGGTTTAACAATGACCGGTTTAGACATCGGGACAGCATCAGCCAGAGCAGGGACAGGATATTGGACAACCGTGTCCTCAACCAATGGCCACTTCTCAACACTTAATGTAAGTTCAACTCTTTATCTCCCAAACAATTCCATTTTAGACGCATACCTTTCTTCAAATGTCCCTCTTATCAACGCGAACAACACCTTTACCGGCAACAACACATTCTCAGGTTCAATCGTCTCGCCGCTTTCCATATCCGATGGGA
>JAQWDH010000033.1 GCA_028705565.1 Patescibacteria group bacterium
GACGGGAAAAAAGTTATTACCGCTCCGCTGTCCAGTTATTACAAGGCCAATCAAATTGCCAATGTCCTGAAGGACTGGATCGAAAGCGGCAAATTCCTGCTCGGCGAACCGCAGCAAAATTTACCGAGCATCAGTCAACCGTGATTATTTTATTGTTTTTCAACAGCAGGAACATCATTTATCAAATTTTTTCTCTAAACTGATGAAAACACTACATGTTGTGGTATAAATATTTCATAAACACATAATGATGTATATTATCAATAATTAATATTAATCAATTTTAAATAACTTTAATGATCATTAAATGTTTTTGCTTGACTTTTTATTTTGGTTGTAGTTTTTTAAGGTCAAAAAGAAGGTATTTCCTAAAACCCCATGGAAAATATAAAGAAAAACAAAGTCAAAAAATTTCGAGAATCTATTCCGCTGAGTGTTTCGCAGCTGGCCCGCAAGGCTGAACTGACGCCGCAAACGGTTGCCAAAATGGAAAAGGGGTTGCCCACGCGAAAAAATTCAGAATTAAAGGTGGCCAAGGCATTACAAAAAGCTTATGAGGACGTTTTCCCAAACTAAGGGCCAAGTTTTATGATCTGCTCACTGGAGGCATTGTTTGTAAATGAAAATTTGCCGGTATCTAGTTGCCTTTGTGTTTTTAATGACTCTTTTAATAACCTTTGGCAATCGAGGAGTTGTTGATAATTATTTCATGGGCAAAAGGCTTGCGCAACTGAAGGCGGAAAATAACGAACTAGCCTGGCAAAACAAGGAGCTGGCGGGAAAAATCATATTGCTGAGAAGTGATCCGGCTTATATTGAATCGATCGCGCGCAATGAATTAGGGATGGTCAAAAAAGGAGATGTGGTTTACCGGATGACAAAATGATCGAAAGCATGTTTTCCAGATCAAACATAACATTGACGGTGCTTTAATGGATTTAAAAAACTTATTTTCAGGAACAAAAAACCTTGTCGGCCTGGATATCGGCTCGACCTCCCTCAAACTTGCCGAGATCGTCACGACCTCTCAAGGTCAGACCCTCAACCGTTTTCGTCAAATTCCCGTGCCACCGGGCGTCATCGTGGACGGTGTTGTGCAGGATGCCGGCGCTTTGGCCGCGACGATCAAAGAGCTTTTCCGTAATTCCGGTTGCAAGGGAAAAGGCATCGTCACCTCTCTTTCAGGCAATTCCGTCATCATTAAAAAAGTCACGCTTGCTCAGATGGAAGAGGCCGAACTGCGCGAACTCATTCATGACGAAGCCGGCAAATACCTTCCTTTTGACAACATGGATGACGTCAATTATGATTTCCAGATTCTGGGAGATAATGAATTCAACCCCAATCAGATGGAAGTCATCATCGTTGCCGCCAAAAAAACGGATGTCGGCAACTACCTGGACGCGATTACCGCAGCCGGCCTCACGGTGATGATCCTGGACGTGGATTCTTTTGCCCTGGAAACCATGTATGAAGCCAATTATGAATTTGAAGAAAATGATATCATCGTCATTGTCAATATCGGCGCGGCTTTAACGAATATCAACGTCATCAAGGGCGGGATGTCCATCTTCACCAGAGATTTTACGATGGCGGGAAATGCGATCACGGAAGCTTTGCAGGAACGGTATCAGGTTTCGCCGGAGGAGGCGGAACGGATGAAAGTGGAAGCAAACGGCGGCGAGCAGGATATCCCCGATCTGGAAAACGCCATTTTAGACTGCGCCGAGCCGATCTGTTCGGAAATTGAAAGATCCGTCGATTATTTCCGCTCAACATTCGGCGGCGATTATATCAAGCATGTGTACCTCTCCGGCGGATCAGCCAGAATTGCCGGTTTAAGCGATCATTTATCGCAGCGGTTGAATATCGAGACGCAGTTAATCAATCCGCTTTCAAAAGTCGGCTATAATAAAAGGAACATCGATGAAGGAAAGCTGGACAGCATCAAAACCATCGGAGCTGTGGCCATCGGTTTGGGTTTAAGAAAAATAGGTGACAAATGATTAAAATTAATCTTATTCCTTACCATGAGAAAGAAAAGAAAGAGAATCTGACCCGGCAGATCGTTATCGCTGCGGGATCCTTTATTCTTTTTGTTCTTTGTCTGATTGCCGTGCAGATCTACCTGTCTTCACAGGTCAAAAATTTGGAAACCAATCTGGCGGATGCCAAGCAGATCCTGAAGGTCCTGGATGCCAAAGTAGGCGATTTGGATAAGTTTAAACGTCAGAAGGCTGAACTTGAACTCAAACTTGGCGTCATCGGGATATTGGAAGAAAATCGATTGGTGCCGGTGAAATTTTTTGACGAGCTGGCCATGCTGGTTCCCTCCAAAAGCATTTGGCTTACAAAAATCGGACAGGAGGGCGGCAACCTGACCATCGAAGGCGTCGGCCACGACAATATTGCCGCCGCCGATTTCATGAAGACCGTTGAAAATTTTCCTCCCATCCAATCGGTTGATTTGGTTTCGTCAAAAAAAGTGGAGATTGCCGAAACAACCTTGCAGCAGTTTATTTTTTCCTGCAAGATGAAAAAGGGGTTTTAAATTATGCCCATTAACTTGAACGATCTTAAAAAGTTGTCTCCACAGGTCAGGGCTCTGATCGTCGTCGGGGTCATCTTTCTGGTTGGCTACTTCTATTACTTTTATTTTTTATCCGACACCCTGACCAAGCGATCGGAGCTGGATAAGGAATATCAGGAACTTCAGTCGCAAATTCAGCAGAAAGAAAAAATCGCGTCGCAGCTCAACAAGTATAAGGCGGATGTTGCGGTGCTGAAAGAAAATTATAAAACGGCTTTGTTGAAACTTCCCGACCAGCGGGAAATCCCCGGCCTTTTTCATTCTGTCGCGATGGCGGGCAGAGAAACAGGTGTTGAGTTCGTCTTATTTGAGCCGAAAGCCTCCGTGCCTCAAACGCTGGAAAAAGCTGAAAAATTGTCCGCAAAGCTGAAACCGTCCGATAAGAGGCAGGAAGAACAGGAAAAGGCGGAGGCTCAAAAAAAGGCGGCGACGCCCGGCAAGCCCGGCGATGCGAAAAAAGGGCCGGCGCCGGCGCCGGAACCTTTTTATGAGGAGATACCGGTAAAAGTGACCGTGACGGGTCATTTTCAAAATATTGTTCATTTTTTTGAAAAAGTGGCCAAACTGCCGCGTATTGTCAATATTTCTGATATTTCCATGGGT
>JAQWDH010000008.1 GCA_028705565.1 Patescibacteria group bacterium
TCGCCAAACCCTTTTCTTTCCACTTGCTGTCAGTTGGTTCTATAATTATTTGCATCCATAAATTTTCACCTTGTCCGATTCTTGAAAAATTTTCCAAAATAGCGGCCATCGGGTCAGAAAAACCGAGTTCCAGTTCTTTGGACATAAAACCTTTGGAAATAAATTCTTCGTAAACGCGAATCGGATACGCCTCATTTTCCGCCAAGCCGAATTCAACCCCGAAAACATCTTGTTCGCTGTCCGGATAAGCGTTGGGAATCGCGTTCACATAATCTTCCACCTCTGTAATTTCAGCTCCTGAATATTGCGCGTAAATCGCCGCTTCAACCAAATCGCGATATTCGGCTTCAGTACGGATTAAAAATTGTATATAACCGCCAATGCTTATAACTTCAAAACTGAACCACTTTTGTTTTTTTCCAATCCAATATTTTTGTCCTATATTTGGCGTTGTATGCGCTCCGCTTAATTGAGCGAATACTTGCTCTACCGCTTTCGGCGTTTGCACGATTGACAGCGGCACATCCACCGCAAGAACAACCCACTGCCACTTGGCGATATATTTGGCCTGCTTATACGCAACCCACAGCTCCGCCCCCATAAAAAAGAAAACGAGTCCGACAATCGCCCACCCGATTATCACAAAAATCAACCGCACTGTTTCCATCGGTGGCAATTCCAAAAACAACCACTGCCAAAAAGAGAAGTCTAGACCGATTCCGAATGGAGTATCCACCGTGAAAGGCGACATATTGCCTTTACTTATTAATCAATTTATAAACTCCGCCATAAATTATAATAACGCCGAAAGCCGTCCACCACCAACCCATTTTCCCGGAAACATATCCGCTGTAAAAAGCCAATAAACAAACAATCGTGGCGGATAGAGCCACCAAGTGACGAATAATATTATCGCCCATATATTGAAAATCAAAATTTAATCATTATTATTATATCATATTTATTTGACAACATAAAATCCCCCTTGTCGGGGGATTTTACATTTTTGTAAATAATGAAAAAATTTTTAATTTCTTTTCCATTTTTCAACCAAAACTAAAAGCGGACTGGCGATGAATACGGATGAATAAGCCCCGCTGGCGATGCCTATCAATAAAGCGAGGGTAAAATTATGTATGCTCGCGCCTCCGAAAAAATACAAGATAAATAAAGGAAGTAAAGTTGTTAAGGTCGTATTTATGGAACGCATTAAAGTTTGATTCAACCCGACATTCACGGTTTCGCCAAAATCTTCTCCGCGGCGACGCAACAAATTTTCTCTGATGCGGTCATATACTATAATTGTGTCGTTGATGGAATAACCCAAAACCGTAAGTAGCGCGACAACGAACGCTATATCCACTTCTACGCCATAAAAATGACCCAAGACCGCGAAAACACCCATTACCAATAAAATATCATGTATCAAAGCGACGATGGCGAGAACGCCGTATTTCCAGCTTGCGACCGGCGCTGAAACTTTTCTAAAAGCGTATGTTACATATAATACAATGCAAAAACTTACGAGAATAATGGCCCAAAGAGCTCGCGTGCGAAGCTGTTTGCTAACAGCCGCGCCTATTGTTTCAAATCTGTCTTCGCGCAAATTATTGCTATCGGTTTGAAATTTCACGCGCAATTCGCGCAAAACCAACTGATGCTGGTCTTCAGTCAAAAAACTTGTCCTTGCCATCACTCCGAAATCTCCGGTTTTTTGCAATGTGCTGTTGCTCAAATTCAAATCCGTGAACGCTTTTTGCACATCTTCTATCGCCGGTCTGTTTTGCGAAAAAGAAAATTCCCACAAAGTGCCGCCGGTAAAATCAATGCCGGGCTTTAAACCCCACATCAATGTTAACACGGAACACACGACAACCGTGGCTCCGCTTATAGCCACCCATAATTTAGAATATTTTGCGAATGGAATAATCATAAATATATCGTGAATTAAGAATTCAATTTTTCTTTTTTATAACCCAAAAACATCCAACTTGCTTCGCCCTTGAACAACGAAACAGCAAATCTCATTATTAAACGGGTAAAAACAATGGCCGTGAACATACTGATTAGCACACCGATTGCTAAAGTAACCGCGAATCCCTGCACAAATCCCATGCCGAACCAAATTAAAAACGCGCAGCTGATAAGCGTTGTTATATTTCCGTCGCGAATTGATGTCCAAGCGCGCACAAAAGATTCTTCCATTGCCGAAGATAAACTTTTTCCGGCGCGAAGTTCTTCTTTCAGACGCTCAAAAACCAAAACATTCGCGTCCACGGCCATGCCAATTGACAATATAAAACCGGCGATACCCGAAAGCGTCAAAGTAACTCCAAGTAATTTAAAAATAGCCAACGTCAATGCCGTGTAAAAAAACAAAGATAAAACCGACAAAAACCCGGGGAAACGGTAATAAACAATCATAAATAAAGCGACCAGTAATAAACCGAAAATACCGACTTTAAAACTTTTTTGCAAAGAATCAGCGCCCAAACTCGCTTCAATGGATTGCTGGCTAATAAGTTCAATCGGAACGGGCAAAGCTCCTGAATTAAGCCGTTGCGACAATAATCTCGCTTCAGCCAAAGTGAAACTTCCGGAAATCACGGCATTGCCATCAGTAATTGGCTCATTCACACGCGGTATGCTGATTGCCTCTCCGTCCAAAAATATTGCGACTGTTTTGTCCACATTGCGAGTTGTGATGTCAGAAAAAAGCTGTTTGCCTTCATCGTCAAAAGCCAAACTCACTTGCACTTGACCTGTTTGATAATCTTGCGCCACTTCGGCTCGCTTTAATTGTTTGCCGGAAAGACCGGTGGTTTTCCATTCGCTCGCCGGAGGAACAATATCGGTTTTTTCTTTTGTTTTAATAAAAATACGCGACATTGCGTATTCCTTGATGGTTTCCTCGCCTTTTTTATAAATCAAATGATAACCGAATTTTGTTTCAACAATATCTGAGACGGAACCCAATGTAATTTCAAAAGCGACATTTTCAAATTCCGACACCATCTGCCCTTTCGTAAACCATCCTAAATCGCCTCCGCGATCACCTGCGCCAGGCTCCGTGGAATATTGCTTTACCATTTCCGCAAAATTTTGCGTATTTATTTGGCTCTTTATTTCTTCAATTTTCTTTTTGGCTTGTTCCTTTGTATATTGGGCGTTATCGCAGCTTTCAGCCCCCATATAACAAATTAAAAGATGAGCCGCGGAAACCTTTTTTTCTCCGTCGCGGGTTGATATTTTTTTCAATACGTTCAAACCTCCTTGGCTTTTTATCAAATCGTAACTTACATCGCCATCACTGTGATTTTGCGCCCAATCATACAATTCCGGATAATTTTGCTTGGTGATATAACCCAAATCTCCGCCGTTATTTTTGCTCGTTTCATCTTCAGAATATTTTGTCGCGGCTTCGGAAAAATTCATTCCGTTTTTTATCGCCTTAAGCGCTTCTTTGGCTTTCGCGTTCGCCGCTCCGTTATACTCGTTCAATTGGTTTAATTCTTCCTGCGTCAAATCGCGCGGCGGGTCGTTGTTTTCTTCTTTAAATTCCAAAATCGGAGTTTCGCCTATCATTTTTATCGCTTCGTTTACATTTGATACTCCGGGTAATTCAACAATGATGCGGTAATCATCCCCCACTTTCGTTGTTTGCACCAGCGGCTCGCTCACGCCCAAACCTCCGCGCACCCGTCTTTCAATAATATCGCGAACGCCCTCCACGGAATCGGCTCTGTCTTTGTCCAAAATATTTTCTGTTTTCGCCTGATAAATAAGATGCGCCCCGCCCTGCAAATCAAGGCCAAGGTTAAAAGTTTTTTCCGGCAACTTTGGAAAACCTAGATTCATCTTTGTATTAACCCAATCAATTCCTCTGTTCGCGTAAGCCGGCGCGACCGCCAATACGCACAAAATAAAAACAGCAAGAAATACGCACAATTTCCACCTGTTCTGCGACTTTGTTGAAGAAACGTATATTTGTTTTTTTGACATAAGCAAAAATATGATAATTGTAAACGTGAAACAATACTACCCTTTTTTTTATTTTTTGGCAAGTGGATATTTCCACAAAAAAAGGCCTCTGAAAAGGCCCTGTATTTTACTTGTTTTTACGGCATTTTTTTCCACCGAACAATGGCTACCGGATATCCAATATGAATTGGGGAATTAATGTAAAATAACAACAAGAATGCGAGATTTTGCGCCTCTTGCTCAAAATTATTAGGTAGTGTAAGTTTTTTGTAAATATTATTTTCTTTATCATTCTTATTCAACGGAATTGGCTTCATCATCAATAAATTTACGACATGACGAGCTTTTTCTAAAATCAATCCTTGCGAAATATTTACAAAACTCCCATTCAATTTATCTTCAAAAATTACACCATCAACCTTAATCGCCAGTGTTTTTATTCCTTTGCAACGAATATATGCGGCATCATCTCCTCTTATAAAACTTCTGATTGCCGCTCTGGGCTGTCCGCAAACCGGCAATGATATTATCGCCCATCCTTCTTCTCCTGTTTCAGATTCTATTATTCCTTCCGATATCTCTCCTTTTTTTGAGCATAAAGTTATTAAAGAACATCTGTCTTTTTTTTCGTCCATTTTTTGCCTCCTTCTTATCCGCCTTTGGCGGATTAAAATTTTAAAGAACATTTCTATTATCCTATAAATAATTGACAAAAGTCAAGCCGAGCGCTATAATTCGCTCAAATAAAGGTGGGTAAATGAGACAAATATTAACAAAGTTCTTTTTACTTTTTTTCGTCGCGTTTATTATTACAACTATGATACTGTTCGCGGATATTAACGCGGACCTATATTTCAATTCATGGCTTGTGGGCGCATCCGTGGAATGGCGGTGGTGGAATTACTTCACTTCTCCGGGGCATTCTCTGTCTGTGCTTTATTTGAAAGGAGACTATTTGTGGTTGATAGCGCCCGCAATATTTTCTTTTTTTGTTTCTTGCGGTGCTATTATTATAGGGAAAATAACATCTCAATAGGGGGGTCTTGACAAATTTTTCAAGATGTGCTATACTATTTTTGATGATGTTGAAATGTCTTAATCCTATTATATAAGACCTTTATAAGGTCAAAGGTAGGAGCAAAGGCCAAAAAGGGGTTTGGACTCAACAATCATCAAAAAAAAATGTTCTTTAGGGGGTATTTGACTTTTTTGAGAGATTCAATTAAAAAATCTCAATAGTCAAATACCCTATTTTTTTTATTTTCATCACGTAAGGGAAATTTATTCACCGACATACTCAAATCTCGGTATTTTCTTTCCATTAATTTCAATTTTTTCAATAAACATTTTCAATGGTCTCGCCCATAAATCACGATCGCCGCAAAGCGCTTTGTACACAACCAATTTTTCTAATGTCTCGCTGTGTTTGGCTATTCCAATCACTTCGTATTCCTTTCCTTTGTAATGCCTGTATTTTCCAAATTTAAGTATATTATTTTTCATAAAATTTAATCTTTCAAACAATAATAGAATCGGACTTTTTTATTATGGGACTGTCGCCGTATGACACATCACAGCGAGGACTAAATCAGATCCTCTTTTTTTAATCGCTTTTCAATTTCTTGACGTTTTGGATCGTCCGGTTCTTCAAACCCATTTGTGAACCAAATTTTCAGCCCGTCTATTTTTGAATAAGACGCGCGTATGCCGTTCGCCCCGTCTCTCACGATTGGAAAACCGATTTCCGAAGTTGGGCTATAAAGCGTGTCAATTGTAATTGGATTTTTTACTATTCGCAATCCCATCTCACGCAAAATTTTAATAATCTTTTGTAAACGATTAAAATCTTCCGAAAGTTTTTGGGTTTCCGATTCATGAGTGTTCTGAGATTTTGATTCAATATTTTTCATATTTTTTTACGCGTCATGACATTTTTTATAATTTCTAGCGAACCACAGGCAAAAGTTTACTTTCATATATGGCGAGCGACGGAATTTCAAGCGATGTCACGCGCCGTGACATCGCTTATACTTTTTCCCGCTGCCGCACGGGCACTGCTCATTGCGGCCAACTTTGTTTTTTCCGACTGTCGCGGACGAAACTGATTCTTTTTCCGCGCCGCTCAAAACCATATTCCCTTTTTGCAAAACACTCGGCGCCATTTTTATTCCGATGTTCACTTTAAAAATCAAATAAACGACTTCTTTTCTGATTAAATTCAAAAGTTCGCTGAACATTCTGAATGTTTCTTTTTTGTATTCAACCAACGGGTCGTGCTGACCGTAACCGCGCAAGCCGATGCCTCGGCGCAAATGGTCAACGGCGACCAGATGGTCAACCCACAAATTATCAATGGAACGCAACAGCACCTGTTTTTCTATTTCCAAACTTAAACCTTTTTCCGGAATCCGACCTATAAATTCGTCGTATTTTTTTTCAGCCAAAGATATAAGATATTCAATAAGTTCGGTTCGCGAAACCATGCCATCGTTTTTTTCCTTGCCTTTTTGGCTGAAACCGGATAATTTTTCTTTTTCTTCGCCATCCAAAGTAAAAATTGTCTGCGCGGTTTCAATTATTTCTTTAATGTTCCACGCGCTTTGGTCCTCGTTGTTCGCGTGAAAAGAAACGAACTCTTCAATTTCTTCCTCCACCATATTGAGAATGATTTTTCTAAGCGTCTCTTCGGACATTCCATCTTTTTCTTTATTAAAAACCTCTAAAATTTTCCGTCTTTTTCCATACACAACTTCGCGATGGCGATTCAAAACATCATCATATTCAAGCAAATGTTTGCGCGTGTCAAAATGAAATCCCTCAACTTTTTTCTGAGCGGATTCAATGATTCGGCTGATGGTTTTATTTTCAATCGGCATATCGTCCGGCACGCGCAAACTTTGCATTACTGAACGGATGCGGTCTCCGGCGAAAATTCGCATCAAATCGTCTTCGGTTGATAAATAAAATAACGATTCGCCCGGGTCTCCTTGGCGGCCGGCGCGTCCGCGCAACTGGTTGTCTATACGGCGGCTCTCGTGCCTTTCAGTTCCGATAACGCATAATCCTCCGGCAACGCGCGTTTTTTCTCCTTCCATTGAATCCGGAGGATTTCCGCCCAAAATAATATCCACGCCTCGGCCGGCCATATTCGTCGCCAAAGTCACCGAACCGGCTCGGCCTGCTTGTGCTATGATTTGACCTTCTTTTTCATGATTTTTGGCGTTTAAAATTTCATGCTTAATGCCTTCGCGTTCAAGATACAAACTCAAAGCTTCATTTTTTTCCACTGAAACCGTGCCAATAAGCACTGGCTGGCCTTTTTGATTCAGTTCTTTCACTTTTTGCGCGATGGCCTTGTGTTTTGCTTCTTCGGTTCTGTAAATTTTATCCGGCCCGTCAACTCTTTGACTCGGTTTATTTGACGGCACAACCACAACTTCCAAAGAATAAATCTTGCCGAATTCCTCCGCTTCTGTCACGGCAGTGCCGGTCATACCGGCTATTTTTTTATACATCCTAAAAAAATTTTGAAAAGTGACTGTTGCCATCGTGCGGCTTTCGTGCTGAATTTTTACCCCTTCTTTCGCTTCAATCGCCTGATGCAGCCCCTCGCTGTATCTGCGTCCGGGCAGTTTGCGTCCGGTAAATTCATCTACAATTATAACTTCGCCGTTCTCAACGACATAATCACGGTCCCGGCGAAAAAGCGCGTGCGCGTGCAGAGATTGTTCAACGTGATGAACCGTGGTAAGTCCGCCTTCAGCATAAATATTTTCAACACCGAGCAATTTTTCCATTTTTTTAATTCCGCTTTCTGTCAATGTGGCAGTGCGCATTTTTTCATCCACGTTATAATCGTCATTTTCTTTTAAATTTTTAACCAGTCCGGCAAATTTGTAATACATATCCGCCGCTTCTTCCGCCTGCGCTGAAATAATAAGCGGCGTGCGCGCTTCATCTATTAAAATTGAGTCAACCTCGTCCACAATCGCGTAATTCAAGTCTCTTTGCGACATCTCGGACAAATCCTGCACCATGTTGTCGCGCAAATAATCAAATCCGTATTCATTATTCGTGCCGTAAACAATATCGCATTTATACGCTTCTTGCCGAGAACAAGGCTCCAGATATTCCTGCTCAACTTTAAACATTCCTTTCTCGTCTCTTTCTTTGTCAATCTCGCCCCCCTCGTTTAACTCTTGATTTTTTAAAGTTGACTGCGAATTGTATCTGAAAGACACAAGCTGATTTTGAATCACGCCAATCGTAAGCCCAAGCGCGTCATAAATTTGCCCCATCCACACCGCGTCGCGTTTCGCCAAATAATCATTGACTGTGACTAAATGAACGCCTTTTCCCGAGAGAGCGTTTAAATATACAGGTAAAGTGGCGACAAGAGTTTTTCCTTCTCCTGTTTTCATTTCAGCGATTTGACCGCGATGCAAAACAACTCCTCCAATAAGCTGAACATCAAAATGACGCATGCCGGTCAAACGTTTTGAAACCTCGCGAACAGCGGCAAACGCTTCGGGTAAAATATCATCCAAACTTTCGCCTTTGGACAAACGCGCTTTGAATTCATCTGTTTTAATTTTAAAATCAGGCAAAATCAGCTTTGCCATCTCCGGTTCAAAAAAATTTATTTGCTTTACAATCGGCCAAATTCCATCAACGACTTTTTTATTCGGGTCGCCGAAAATTTTAGTTAAAAAAGACATAAAATTTTTTAAATTAAGCGAAATCGGCGTTATTTTAAAAACAAACAAGCAAGCCGGTTTAGCTTGCTTATTTTATCATCAAACATCAAAAATGACAAGACGAAATCTCTATTTCGTTTCCTTGTGAGTCGTGTGTTTTTTGCAATATTTACAGTGTTTTTTCAGCTCCAAACGATTTTTTAGGGTCTTTTTGTTTTTATTTGAAAAACAAGTAACCCTTTTGCACTCCGCGCACTCAAATTTGACTAAATTATCTTGCGACATACTAATTATTTATTGAATAAAATAATTTTTTTTGCGTCCTTTACACTTGCCATCGCCAATTTTTTTACTCCGTGGGTGGGGTAGGATTCGAACCTACGAAGGCGGAGCCAGCAGATTTACAGTCTGCCCCAGTTGGCCACTTTGGTACCCACCCTTTTAATATCACTCCTTTGAGCCGCCTCTCGGATTTGGACCGAGGACCTTCACTTTACAAAAGTGTTGCTCTACCACTGAGCTAAGGCGGCATATTATCACGAGCCGATGAGCGGATTTGCCTGCCCGCCTCTGGCGGGGACCACTGACCTTTCGCTACGCTCAACTTACCTTGATAAATTTACGCTTATCACGAGCCGATGAGCGGATTTGAACCGCTGACCTACTCCTTACCATGGAGTTGCTCTACCAACTGAGCTACATCGGCGATTTCAGATTTTATTTATCCTGTCTTTAAAACTTTCCAATTTCTGGTTTTCAGGATTAACCAAATGCAAATCTCTATATCCTTTCAACGCCAACTCCTTGTCGCGGCATATTATAGCAATTTCAATCAAAAAGTCAAGAAATTTAGGATTTTGCGGTTCCAATTCCACCGCTTGTATGATGGCTTCTTTGGCTGTTTCCTGCTGATTTATTTTTAACAAAAGTTCGGCCAAATGATAATATCGCGGAGACAAAGAATCGTTAATCATAATGGCTCTCTGATAAAATTCAATTGCTTTTTCGGTTTCTCCTTTCATTTCCGATATCTCCGCCAATTTCATAATTACAGTATCGTCATCCTGATCAAGTTTTGAAACGAAAATATATGTTTGATACGCTTCGTCCAAAGAATTTTTTCCAAAATACGAATCTCCAAGTCCCCTGTACGCGGAAACGGCTTTCGGGTCCAATTTAACGGCTGCGATAAAATTTTCTTCCGCCTTTTCAAAACTATTCGCGCTCAAGCACTTTTCGCCTTCGTTAATCAACTGTTTTAATTTTTCTTTTTTCTCGTCAACATCCATCGCGCCGCGTAATGTCTTTTCTTTAAGCGCCTCTTCATGTCTGATAAGCGCTTCCATTTTCCCGACATAAATTCTAAAACGCGTTTGCAGTTTTTCCCAAACACGCGCCAACGGACGCGCGTACTTTTTCCATTTATCTTTTACGACGCGCCCATGTTCCGCGATCCGTTTGGATATGATTTCCTTTTTCTTTCGCGAAATTTTTTCTTCCGGCATTTCATTAACATCCAAATTTGAAACTTGCGGAAACTTACGCGCAAAAATGACTGCCGTGATAACGACGCAAATGGTTATTACAATCAAAAGAATTATATTCAACATAAAATTATTTTTTAACCGATTCTTTTATAATTTCAAGCCAACTTTTCAATTTTGCGGAAGCGCCTCCGACTAAAACCCCGTCAATCGCCGACTTTGCCAAAAACGCGCCAATATTTTTTCCATCCACGCTTCCTCCATAAAGCGCGGCGACATATCCGGCTTTAGGAACTGTTTTTTTCACTGTTTCTTTTATTATTTCCTGAATTTTTTGCGCTTCTTCAGGGTCGCACGCGTCGCCGGTGCCGATAGCCCAAACAGGTTCATAAGCGATTATTATTTCTTTTCCTTTCGGCCAAGATATTTTTTTTAACGCCGATTCCAGTTGATTTTTAACGACTCTTTCCGTGATTCCGTTTTTTTTCTCCGCCGATGTTTCGCCAACGCATAACACCGGTGTCAAACCGGCAGCTAAAACCGCTTCAAATTTCTTTTCAGTCTCTTCCAAACTTTCACCGAACAAATGGCGACGTTCCGAATGTCCAACCAACGCGTATTCGCATCCGGCTTCCTTATACATATTAGCTGACACCTCTCCTGTATAACCGCCTTTGTCAACCCAATAAACATTTTGCGCGCCGATTCCGATTCCAACATCGCGAAAAACTTGAGCCACTGGATAAAAAGACAAAGCGCTCGGAAAAATCGCCATTTTTATACGCTTGTCAAAATTCTTCGCCTCGCTCGCGAGCGCGTTCGCCAAAATGTTGCTCTCGTCGTAATCAAGATACATTTTCCAATTGGCAAAGAGATAAATCGCGTTTTTTTTCATAAATAATCAATCTTTAAATATTTCCAAAATTTCTTTTTTTCCATAAGGTCCTATCACCGCCACTCGCATTTTATTCAAAACAAAAATCTGTTTTGCCAAATCGCGCGCTTCAACGGCCGTAACTTTTTCTATTTTTTTCAAAACTTCTTCATAAGTTTCCATCTTTGGAGAGAACCAAAACTGTTTCGCGAATAATTCGGCTTGCGCGCTAGAATCCTCCATTGACAAAACCGTTCTGCCCGAAATATTGCTTTTCGCTTCAGCCAACTCTTTTTTTCCAACCAATTCAGAAGAAATTTTTCTCAATTCGTCTTTTATGACCTTAACCGCCTCTTTCAATCGCTCGGGGTCTAAACCAGCTTGTATCTGCGCCGCCCCAACGTCCAAATGCCACACAGAACCTGCGCCGATTGAATACGCCAAGCCGCGTTTTTCCCGCACCTCCACAAAAAGACGCGAGCTCATGCTTCCGCCTAAAATAGACAAAAGAACTGAGGCGGCATATTTTTTTTTATCAAAATAAGATAAACCAGGAAAGCCAAGAATAACCTGCGCCTGGTCAACTTTTCTTACTCCGACTTCTATTCTTTTTTCCAAAGGCAATATTTTTTCCGGCCAAAAAAATTTTAAAAATTCATTTTGCTGAAAACAATTTTTTCCACTTGACTCGCTGCGCGGCGTTTCTTTTTCAAAGTACTTTTTCAAATCTTCAATTCCTTTTTTATCCACGTCGCCAGCCGCGACCAAAACCATATTATTCGGCCTGTAAGCCGACTTATAATAATCCCAAAGTTCGTTCCGAGTTATATTTTTAACAGATTTTTCAGTTCCGGCTATATCCCAACCCAACGGATGCTCGCCGAACATCGCTTTATCAAAAAGATTATCAACGGCCATTATCGGATTGTCATCATACATTCTTATTTCTTCCGTTATCACGCCTTTTTCTTTTTCAATTTCTTCTGGTTCAAATTTTGAACAAAAAAGCATATCGGAAAGAATGTCATACGCCAATTTCTGCTGTTTGCCGTCTATCTTCACGTAATAACCTGTGTAATCTTTATAAGTAAAAGCGTTAAAATGCGCGCCTGCCGCGTCCAATTCGCGTGAAATGTCAAGAGATGTTGGCCGCTTTTTCGTGCCCTTAAACATCAAATGCTCAACGAAGTGGGAAGCTCCTGAAATTTTTTTGTTTTCATAACGAGAACCAATTGGAAACATAGCCAAGACAGTCACCGCCTTTGTTCCCTTCACGGGAACGGTGATTAAATTGATTCCGTTTTTCAGTTTGGAAATACTATGCATAAAACCTAATCGTCAAATTTCTCATCAAAATAATTTTTCAAATTTCCAATTTCCACTCTTTCCTGCTCCATGGTGTCGCGGTCGCGAACCGTGACTTTTTTATCTTCCAGCGTATCAAAGTCAACTGTAACGCAGTATGGCGTGCCGATTTCATCTTGCCTGCGATAACGTTTTCCGATGGAACCGGATTCATCATATTGCGTCATCCGTTTTTTCCAAAGCTCGGCCTGTATTTCCAAAGCCAATTTTTGCAACGGCTCTTTTTTGGACAAAGGAAAAACGGCTATTTTAATCGGCGCCAAGTCCTTGTGCAAACGCAAAACGATTTCTTTTTCGTGTTTCGCGTCTTCTTCACCGCTGCGCGCGTCAATCTCATCAAACGCGTCAACCAAAAACATCAAAACCGCGCGGTCCGCCCCGTCGGATGTTTCCACTATCCAAGGGATGAATTTTTCGCCGGTTTCTTCGTCGCGATAAGTCATATCAACTTTTGAATATTGCCCATGGCGAGACAAATCCCAATCTCCTCGGTTATGCACGCCCGCCATTTCTTTCCAACCGCCCCACGGCGTATTGTATTCAATGTCCCACGCGTCCTTCGCGTAGTGCGCGCGCTCATTATCGGCGTGCTGCCGCCAGCGCATATTTTCTTCTTTCATGCCCAAATTTTTATACCAATTCCATCTTTGCTCTTTCCAATAATTAAAATGCTTTTCAGCGTCTTTCGGGTTCACAAAATACTGCTGCTCCATTTGTTCAAACTCGCGCATGCGAAAAGTGAAATTTTTGGTGGTGATTTCATTGCGAAACGCCTTGCCGATTTGCGCGATGCCAAACGGCAATTTTTTTCTCATTGATTCTTTAACGCTCAAATAATCCAAATAAATACCTTGGCAAGTTTCGCCTCTCATATACGCTTCTTCTTTTTGCCCTTCCACAGAACCGAGCTCTGTTTTCATCAGCAAATTAAAATTTTTCGGCTCCGTAAGTTCGCCGCCGCAATCCGGACATTTCAAATCCTTCATCTCAATCGGTTTTTCTTTTATATAACCGGGCTCCGCTTGTTTAGCCTCCAAAAGATGGTCGGCGCGAAAACGATGATGGCATGATTTGCATTCAACCAATGGGTCGTGAAAGCTCTGTAAATGTCCGCTCGCTTCCCACACGATGCGCGGAGTGAGTATGGCGCTGTCCAATCCCACCACGTCGTTTCTTTTCGCAACCATTGCTTTCCACCACGCTTTTTTCAAATTATTTTTCAATTCAACTCCGAGCGGACCGTAATCGTAGCTCGCGGCCAAACCTCCATAAATTTCAGCCGTTTGATAAATAAAGCCCCTCCTTTTCGCCAAAGAAATAATTTTTTCAAAATCGTCTGTCATAAAATTTTTATACTAAATTAATTTCTTTTTCTTTCTTTTCCACGATGTCTTTGATTTTATCGCTGTTCTCTTTTGTCATTTTATCCAAATCTTCCTGTAATCTGTATCTATCGTCCTCTCCAATTTCTCCATTTTTTTCTTCCGCCAAAATCAAATTTTTTACATCGTCCCTTATTTTTCTCAAAGCGATTCTCGCTGTCTCGGCTTTCTGATTCAATAATTTTACCAAATCTTTTTTTCGTTCCACGGTCAAATCGGGCAAAACCACCCTAATTAACCTGCCATCATTCACAGGATTAAAACCGAGCTCGGAATCACGCACCGCTTTTTCTACCGCAGAAAACAAACCTTTGTCCCAAGGTTCAATATTAATTGTTTTCGGGTCCGGAATTGAAAGTGAAGCCACCGCCTTTAACGGCTGATACACTCCATACGCTTCCACTTTAATATCCTCAACCAAAATAGTAGACGCTCGTCCTGTTCTCAATTGAAGCGTGTCTCTGTTTAAAGAATCAATCACCTGATTAAAATCCGCTTTAAAATCACTTAAACTTATCATATAATTTTATTTAATTTTATTAAAACCCTGTGGCTTTGGGTTTTTCCAAAACGGTAAAACCCATTATTAAAACGTCATTTTTTTCAGGATGTATTATCATTGAAACCGGTATGGTGTTTGTCGGCAATTTTTTGGTAATCCAATTTTTTCCTCCATCAATTGATTTGTAAAAAGTTGACCTAACATGCTGGTTGTTGCTGTCCAAAAGCGTTCCGGTGTAATACAATTCTTTTTGGTTGTGCGGACTAATGGCGAAGCTGTATATATTAACACTTCCCGGCGGAGTAAGCAATGACATGTCGCTCCAACTCGCTCCTGCGTCATCAGAACGCAAAATACCATATTTGGAAATCCAAAAAATACTATCCTTTTGTCCGGGATTTAAAACAAAACGATAAAATGTCTTGCTGTCCGTAAAACTTTCAAGCCCATTATTCAAATCAATCCAATTTTCGCCTCCATCGTCTGAGCGGTAGAGTCCGTCGCGATAACCGGCCGCGTACAGACGTTTTGGAACGAATGAATCGCTGCCGAGATATTGCAAATTGAAATTAAAACGTTTAACCACGCGCCAACTCTGCCCGCCGTCAATACTCCTCAAAATATCTCCACCCAACTGCGCCGCGTAAACAATTTTTGAATCTCCAAAATCAACTGACACTGACACAAATCTTTGTTCGGTTCTTTCTTCAGTAAAAATAAGTTTCCAGCTTCGGCTGCAATCATTCGTTTTGAAAAGATGTTGTCCGTCGCTCGCGTAAATCACGCACTTGTCTTTCGGGTCAATCGCCAAACCATATATGTATTTGCTTTTCATCGCCGCGACTTCCTGCCAGCTTTCTCCGCCGTTATAAGTGTAATAAAGGCCCTGTCCTCTCGTGCAAGCGTACAAAGCGTTCGGGTCCGAAGGATCCATTACGATGTTATAGATATTCAAACTCCCCAAGCTTTTAACGCCTTGCGTTGTCGGCATTGACGCTATTGCCGCCCAATTTTCTCCTTTGTCAACCGATTTATATACTCCGACGCTTCCGACGGTTGCGCCGCCGATCGTCACACAGCTCGCGCCGGTCAAAATCAACGCTCCGGCAAAAAAAGATAAAAAAATCAGATGCCTTTTTTTCATATATCATTTAATTAGCAATATAAAAAAATTTATAATTAAAAATAATTTTTATCGTCCGTTTAAAAACCCAGCACGATTTGTTCAACCAACAATTTCGGATTTATATTTTGTTTTAAAAAAATTTTCGCGTCTTTCAATTTATCTATCATTTTCGCCGCTTGTTTTTTATTTTCTTCGTTTTTATCGCTAAGCATTTTATTTCTCCACCACATCGTCCAAACTTCAAAAATTTTTTCCAATTTTTCAGACACGGAAACCGCCTCGTCTTTTTCTTCAAAAATATATTCAATTTCTTTCATTTTGCGGTAAAACGGTTCTCCAACGATTTTTTCCAAAATTTCTCTCTGTTTTTTAAATTCAGCCAAAGCATTCGCGTCAGCCGCGAAATTTATCGCCCTGCCTGGTCTGCCCCACGCGAACGACGCGACCTCATCAGCGATTTTTCTGTCATAACCCATTTTTTCCAAACCTTCGGCTATCTTTTTTTCCGACGTAAGCGAAAAATAAAAAATTTGGCATCTTGATTTTATTGTCGGTAAAAGCGTATCGTCATTTTCAGTCAATAAAAAAATAATGTTTTTTCCCCCGGGTTCTTCCAAAGTTTTCAAAAGCGCGTTGGACGATTCTTCGTTCAAAAGCTCGGCCTCGTCAACAATCACGATTTGATGCCCTCCGGCAGACCATGATTTTTTCTGCAAACTATGTTTAATGCCGTCCGCCTGTTCTTTGGAAACTTCTTTTTTCAACTGGCCGCTTTTTTTGTCCCGCGCGCGTTCAACGCAAAAAAAATCAGGATGCGAGGATAATTTCTCCTCTTCAACGCCAAAAATTTTTGCCGCTATCGCTTTCGCGATTTTTCTTTTTCCAACGCTTCCGCAACCTGAAAAACAATACGCGTGTGACAGTTTTCCGCCTTCAATAGCCCTGTCAAAAAAAGAGATTATTTTCTCGTGTCCTATAACGGGCATAGTCTTTTAAAATTTTAACCGAAACCGAAATAATTTTGAATTTTATAATTTAAAATTTGATATTTGGATTTGATATTGCCTGCCTGCATACCTACGGTATGTAAACCGGTAGGCAGGGAAATTGGGCATTGAAAATTAGAGTTTATCTCTCTTATTATAACAAATTACAATTTTTCTGCCAACCAAGCAAAATATCGGCCACCGCGCTTCCTGATTTTTCCCAAGAAAACATTTTCACTCTCTCCAACCCAAAATTCGCGTTTTTTATTCTTAATTCTTTGTTTTTCAACAATTCCAATGTTTCTTCCGCAATTTCCTCGCTTGACTCGGAATTCGCGTACATAACCGATTCTCCGCCGACTTCAGATAACGAATTTCCGCGCGACGCGACAACAGGACAACCGCAAGCCATCGCTTCCAAGACAGGAATGCCGAATCCTTCGTAAAAAGACGGAAAAACAAAAACTTCGGCTTTATTAAAAAGACAAGGCAAATCATCCGCGTCAACCCACCCGGGAGTTAAGATATCATTTTTAAACAATGAATTATCAATTTCAGTTTTAATTTTTTCAAAACCAGCGCCGGGTTTTCCGGCTAAAAGCAACTGCATGTCCTCTCCTTTTGACCTTATTGAATTAAAAGCTTTAATGATGCCTGCTGTATTTTTTTTCTCTTCCAGCCGTCCAACTGACATTATAAACGGTTTGGCGATGCCGTATTTTTTTAAAACTTTTTCCATCGCCGCTTCATCGCATATTTTTTTATATTTATTTTTATCGTATCCTTCCAAAATCATAAAAATTCTTTTATCTTTGATACCGTAAAATTTTATCAATTCTTTTTTTCCAAATTCGGAAGGAACGATTATTAATTTTGATTTTTTAACGACCAGACGGTTCATAAATTTTAAATACATACGGCTGAAAAAACGATAAGCGCTCGGATAAACCAAAAAAGCGCTGTCGTGAACTGTAGCGATTGTGTTTTTTGGACAAAAAAACGGAACCAATTGCCCGGGAGCGAAAAACGCGTCAGGCGGATTAAATAAAAATTCAAATGATAACCTGATTTGACTCCATCCTTTCTTAAACGGCCATTTTAAAATTTTATTTTGCCAATTCGTAGGCAAAACGCCAAGTTCTCCGCGCAATGATTCGTTGGAATACAAAATTACCCTCACGGACGAGGGTATTTGTTTTTTCAAGGACTGAATAATTTGAAAACAATATTCCTCCACTCCTGTCCTTTGAATTTTATCAGCGTGCGCGGCTTCAATGCCGATCAACATATTGCTTAGCTTAATTTTATTTTGTCGCCAAAATGCTTCTTTTGTAACTGTCCAAATTTTCCAATGCTATACCAGTGCCTTTTGCCACGCATAAAAGCGGTTCTTCCGCGACATAGGTGGCGACTCCGATTGACTGCGCGATGAGTTCGTCCAAATTACGCAACA
Organism: Patescibacteria group bacterium; assembly: GCA_028705565.1. Lineage (GTDB taxonomy): Bacteria > Patescibacteriota > Patescibacteriia > Magasanikbacterales > GWA2-37-8 > STF2-47. The sequence goes on from JAQWDH010000008.1 coordinate 17,851, forward strand.
ACGCGGAACCTCCGGCGAGCACTATGCCTTTTTCCATCACATCGGCCGATAACTCCGGCGGTGTGTCATATAAAACTTTTTTTATTTCTTCTATTAAATTTTCCAAATCAATTTTCAACGCTTCCGTGGTATCGTCAGAGGTAACTGTAATATTTCTCGGCAACCCGTTGACCATATCCCTGCCCTTTACTTCCATTGACAAAGGTTTTTCCATATACAAAGCCGACCCGATATTTATTTTAATATCCTCCGATGTTCTTTCTCCGACCGCTAAATTGTATTTATGCCTGATATGCTCTGCTATCGCTTTATCAAATCTGTTGCCGCCTATTCGCACCGAACCCCACGAAACTATGCCTCCCAAAGAAATAACCGCGATTTCCGCCGTTCCTCCGCCAATATCTATAATCATGTGTCCTGAAGCGGCGCCAATCGGAATATCCGCGCCAATCGCGGAAACTATCGGCTCTTTAATAATGTAAGCCGCGCGCGCGCCAGCGGCGATAGTCGCGTCAATCACCGCTCTCTTTTCCGTGGAGGTAATGCCGGCAGGAACGGCTACCATAATTTCCGGACGAAAAAGATGCACGCCTCCTAACGCTTTATTGATAAAATAACGAAGCATCGCTTCGGTTGTTTTGTAGCTGGCTATGACTCCATCTTTAAGAGGACGTTCGGCAATAATGAAATCCGGCGTGCGTCCTATCATATCCTTGGCTTCCAACCCGACGGCTAAAACTTTTCCGTCATTTTTTCCAATGGCAACCACGCTCGGTTCATTTAAAACCACGCCTTTTTTCGGAACATAAACCAAAACATTCGTTGTGCCCAAATCTATTCCTATTTTTTTTATAAACATAAGCTAAAATAATTCTCGTCAATTATTTTGTACTTTTATGTTGACCTCTCTGTCAACGCTCAAATCGGACGATAATTCATAACGGCTGTCGTTTCGTTTTTCCGATGTTTTATCCGGAGAAGACGACAATATATTCTTATCAAAATTCAGGTCCAAAGTCAATTTATAATTTCCGGCGCCAATCTGCTTTTGAATAAATAATGTGTACACCCCGACTTTTAATTTATCGCTGATTATTTCCGGCAAATAATATTTCCAAGTCAATTCCTTCGTATCCCCCGGTTCTATGGAGATAAAAGTTCCAAACCATTGTTTTCCTTTTTCAATGCCTGAATCAAATAACGCGGAACCGGCGTTTCTTTTTATAGGACCTTCCACTTTCACAAATTCACTGCCGACAGGAACGAAAATTCTCGCGTAATCCAAATATCGGCTTGTTCTCCAATCAAACATTCCCTTATGTTCATACTTCATTTTGACAGCGGCCAAAATTTTACCTGATTTTTCAGGGGTTAAAGTATAAGAAAGTTCGCGTTTTAAAGAAACGTCTGTTTTCAACGCGCCCATATTGGCGTCAACCCAAAGTAAATAATCTCCGCTCGTATTTTTCATTTCTCCGGCCCAGCCCTTTGTTTTTAAAATATTTTCCTTTTCACTATCAATTGAATAAAAGACAAGCTGTTTTTCCGCGAACATCCGCTCAATCAAAGAAAAATACTCGGACCAATTTTTTAAAATTTCCAACGGCATTTTTGCGACAAAAGCTCCTGTCAAATCAGACAGCGCCTTTTTTCGTTCAGCAAAATCCGCGCCCTTTTTGGCATATCCGTATTCCACTTCGTATTCAAGTTTTTCCGTAAAATTTTTCGCGTCGTATTTTATGCCTCCGACAGTGATTGGACCGCTTAACGCCAATGTTTCTTCAATAAAAGTCGGGGTAATACCGATAACTGCGGTGATTTCGTCAGCCGCGACACCATTTTCCAATTTATAAAGCTCCAATGATTTTTTTGACGATTCAATGAAATCCGGCGACCAATTACTGTCGCGGAAACCCCATTTTTTGACTCCCAAATACTTGGCTATCGGCTCGGGCGGCGTTGGCAAGATTTCTTTATTCGCTGAATTGTCCAAAATTTCCGTTCCTTCCACTTTTAAAATTTTTGGCAGTCCGTTGTTCATACTCATTACGGCGTAAGCGCCGATAAATCCCCCTCCTGGCCTGATTTCCGTGTTGTTTAAAAATAAAATTAAAAATGTCTGCGGTTTTTCAAAACCCAAAAAATACGTCAAAAAATTCCCTTCTGAAAATTTGGCAGGCAGCTTTTTAACCACTTCATTCGCTATTGTCTGCCTAAATTCTCCGGAAGAAAAAAATTTTTTCACTCCATAAGAACCGGCCGCGAATAAAGCGATTAAAATCAAACCGGCGACTAATAATTTTTTTAACATAAATGTCAGCTTCTTTTTTTTATGGAAACATTGAAACCCAAATATTTTCCGAACATCAAATGCGTGACCGCGTCTATACAGGGAATGGAGGAAAAACACACCAGCGACACCGGCAAAAGAACCCATTGCAAAACCATAAAAAGATACTTAAAACGCGGATGAGTTTCCGGCCTGGTCGGCAAAAGCAACATACTCATCACCGCTGAAGTGAGGAGCCCGAGCATCGCCAGCATCATCAAATTCTGCAAAATATGTGGCGCGTTGAAAAACAAAGCGCTTTGCCGAACCTCGTTGCCGGCGACCCAAAGCGGCAGTTGCCCCAAAAGCGTAATCAAAATCGCAACCACTCCCCAACTCCATTTTCCTTCCCATTCGCTAAACACCAATTTTAATTTTTTCAGACGATTTATTTCAGGATGAAACCGGAACCGCCAAAGCAGATATGGAATATGTTCGGTTCCCCAAGCCCAACGCCTTTGCTGAAAATAAAGATTTTTCAAGCTTACTATCAAACTGTCGTCGCGCACCGTGTCCATTGAAACAGGAACATAAAGCGGGGTTACTTCGTAATCTCCCCCGTAACGCAGCCAGCATAAATAAAATATGCGCGAGTCCTCGCTTACAATGTCTTTTGGATGCCCGCCGCAGTCAACAATCGCTTTAAAACTCATACTGTGGGAAGAAAACGTGACCAAATTATCCAAACGCGCCAAACTGAAAAGCATCCAAAATGTCGTGCCGAACGCCATAATTCTCAAAACAGATGGCGACTCCCAAAGATTATTATTGTATAAAGTAATCGGTTGGAACGAACTTCTTTCAGGATGCGGGTGCCGGCAATACATATAATTCAAATGCGCGAAAAATTGCGGATGCGCAATCGTGTCAATGTCAAACACCGAAGCGATAATATCTTCATACCGCCATCCGCGCTCATCAACGTATTTTTTAAATTCTTTTTCCGCGCTGTGGATGTTGGAACCTTTTCCCGGAATTTCTCCGAGCAAATTCGCCGGATGCGTGAAACAAAGCAAGTCCGCAAAAACTCCTCCGTATTCTTTCAACGCCTGCTCTTTAATTTTTTCCCAATGTTCTTTTTTTCTTTCCTCGCCTGACAAAATAATATAAATTTTTTCAGCCGGATAAGTGGATTTTTTTATCGCTTCCAGCGTCATTTTTACCACGCCCCACTCTTCATTATACAAAGGCAAAAAAACCGCGTTTTTGATTCCTTCCCATTTTGGAAATTCTTTTCGCAAAAGCGACATCCAGTCATTTTTTGTCGCGCTTCTGAATCTGCGCCAAGACAAAACGACATAAAAAGAAAAATAAATAACACGCAAAACCCAATAAACGTCAAAAACCAAAATAAAATAAATCATCCATAATGGCCTGATGAAAGACAAAGAAATTCCCAAAATTAAAGTAAGCCAGATGGATAGTCCGGGCAAAATTTCATACAAACGATAACGATGATAATCGGATAACATAAATTAAATTTCAAAATCAGTTTAAATTTTGGGTTTGCCGATATTCGCTTCTCCACTGTATTTGGCGCTCACATACAAACCGATTGGGGCTTTTTTAATCAGCGACGCGACCTCATCAAGGTCAAAATCTTTTCCGATGCCGACAACCGAAATTTTTAAAACATACGCCAAAGTGTTGGCAATCGTGACGACCACGCGCGTGGCAGTGAACCGCCCCACTCCGACGACAACTGCCAAACCTTCCAAATCAAAAATTTTTTTGCCGGCTTTCGCCAAAAACGAATTAAGAAAAAACAGGACTCCTTTGTTTTTCGGGTCCTTATATTCTTTCTTTTTCCAAATTTTTCCGACGGAATAAACAAAAACGATTTTTCCGTCTTCCGAACCGTCCATTATCAAAAACATATTCAACTTTATAAAACGATGTTTTGACAAAAATAAAAAATAACACAGCTTATGTAATTCCTTACCTTCTTCGTTTTCGTATTTTCGCACCTTTCATAGTTCGTACGTAATTTAATTCGCATGTAATTTAATATCAATTTTATCTTAATTTGCCAGAAAAATCAATACTATGTCTAAAACAAAACATCCCGACTTGGTCGGGATGTTTTGAAAATTTAATTTGTATTTTTTTAATAACCCATTCCTCCGCCCATGCCACCCATTCCGCCCATTCCTTCCATGCCACCGCCGTGGTTTGAAGAGCACGAGCATTCTTTTTTCGGCAACTCCGCGACAACGGCTTCGGTTGTGAGCAACATTCCGGCTATGGAAGCGGCATTCTGCAAAGCGGAACGGGTTACCTTCGCCGGGTCAATGATTCCGGATTTAACCATATCTTCGTATCTTCCATTCACCGCGTTATAACCGATATTTCCACCTTGTTTTTTTACTTCTTCAATAACTACCGCGCCATCCACTCCGGCGTTTTGAGCTATCATACGCAACGGTTCTTCCAAAGAGCGGCGTAAAATTTTCGCGGCGACTTCTTCTTCGTCATTTAATTCAATTCCGTCCAACGCTTTTATCGCTTGAATCAAAGCCACTCCGCCGCCCGGCACAACGCCTTCTTCAACAGCCGCTTTGGTGGCGCCGACCGCGTCTTCAATACGATGCTTTACTTCTTTCATTTCCGTTTCTGTGGCGGCGCCGACTTTGATTATAGCCACTCCGCCGGCAAGTTTAGCCAATCGTTCCTGCAATTTTTCTTTGTCAAAATCGCTGTCAGTTTGTTCAATCGCTTTTTTAATTTGAGCGACCCTATCTTTAATCGCGTTTTCGTCGCCTTTTCCGCTTACGATTGTAGTGTACTCTTTCGTGGAAATAACTTTATGCGCCTGACCCAAATCTTCCAAAACAACATTTTCCAATTTCAAACCGACTTCTTCCGTAATGACTTTGCCTCCGGTCAAAACGGCGATGTCCTGCAACATTTCTTTGCGTCTATCGCCGAATCCCGGCGCTTTCACGGCCAAAACATTAAATGTTCCGCGTAATTTATTAACCACAAAAGTGGCGAGCGCTTCGCCTTCCACTTCTTCCGCGATTATCACAATATCTTTTTTGCCGCCTTGCGCGACTTTTTCCAAAATCGGAAGTATATCATGAATTGAAGAAACTTTTTTATCTGTTATTAAAATATACGGGTCGCTGTATTCAGCTTCCATTCTATCGGCGTTTGTCACCATATATGGGGAGACATAACCCTTGTCAAAACGCATTCCTTGCACTGTCTCAATTTCCATTCCGAACGATTGCGATTCTTCAACCGTGATAACGCCGTCTTTTCCGACAGCTTTCATCGCGTCCGCGATTTTCTTGCCAATTTCTTTGTCATTGGCGGAAATGGCGGCTACATCCGCGATTTCATTTTCATCAACCGGCTTGGCGATTTTTTCTTTGATTTCTTTTACAATCGCTTCCACACATTTGTCTATACCGCGTTTCAAAGCTATCGGATTCGCGCCTGCAGTAACGTTTTTTACGCCTTCGCGCGCGATTGCCTGCGCCAAAACAGTCGCGGTTGTCGTGCCGTCGCCCACATCATCATTTGTCTTGCTGGCGACCTCTTTCACCAACTCCACGCCGGAATTTTCAAATTTGTCTTCGGTTTCAATTTCTTTGGCTACTGTCACTCCGTCTTTTGTAATGGTCGGCGCTCCATAACCCTTGTCCAAAACCACATTGCGTCCTTTCGGACCCAAAGTCGTTTTCACCGCGTTAGCCAAGATATTCACTCCGCGAAGCAACGCCTGTCGCGCTTCTTCGCCGTATAAAATTTTTTTAGCCATAAATTTGAATTTTAAATTTAAAAAATTATTCCATCACCGCCAAAATTTTGTCATGAGGCAAAATTTTATAATCAACTTTTTCATTGCCAATGCCTGTTTTTATTTCCTCTCCTCCCCATTTTTCAAAAATAACTTTATCTCCGATTTTTAAATTCAATTTCGCGAGATTTTCTCCGTTGCCCAAAGCTACGATTTCGCCTTCGGCTTTTTTTTCTTTATCAATCGTATCCGGCAAAACAATGCCGGAAGCGGTTATTTCTTCCTCCTTATTCGGCTTGACCAAAACGCGGTCGCCCAATGGTTTGATTCTCATAGGCGTAAAATTAAAATTAATAAATTAATTTTATCACTCGCTTTTATTGAGTGATAAATTCCGTCCGTAATTTTATATCAAACCAAAAAACTTGTCAAGGGACATAGCGGCTTTCGCCTTAAAATTAAAACAAGCATGGTTGGGTATGCTTGTTTTAATTAGATTATCATTATTTTATTTCAACCGCCGTGTATCTCTGTCTGTGCCCGTAAACTTTGTGAAAACGGACTTTGCGTTTGAATTTTTCAACCCTGATGGTGCGGTTCTTTCCTTGCTTGATTATCTCGGCGGAAATCTCCACGCCTTCCAAATAAGGAGCGCCGACTTTCGCGTTGCTTCCATCGTCGTCGGCAGTAAGCAAAACTTTGTCAAAAACCGCTTTTTCCCCTTCTTTTTGGAGTAATTTCTCAATTTTTATTTTTTCACCGGTTTTAACCAAATATTGTTTTCCACCGGTTTCAATGACTGCTAACATAGATTTTGATTATTATTAAAAATTTACAGTGAAAATACTATATCAAATAAATGAAAAAATGTCAATGCGCGCGGACTTTTAGCGGACTTTTAGACCGCGGACTATTGACTATTTGCTGTTTAATTAAAAAAGGAGAGACTGCGTCTCTCCGATTTTCGCTATTTTTTTGACAACAGGAAATCTCTATTTTCCATTTTTATATCCTCCTTAAAAAATTTTATTTTTTTCTTGCAATGTCTTCTTTGTTATTTGTAAGAAACACTTCTGCCCCGCACCTCGGACAAAATATATAATATACCACGCCATTCATCCCGAGTTTGTATTTGATTTTTTCTTTGTCCTCATACTCCATTACAAAACGACAGGAACAAAATGGACATTTTTTCTGTCCAAACGCTCTTGCTACTTTGTTTTCTAAAATTTTCATCGCATTTCCTCCCCTTCATTCATTTTCCAAAAAACATCCGGCGGTATTAACAACGGACATTCTTCGTTGTTACAAAAATTTTTTTCTTGTTTTTTACTGTCTGTGTCTGCGTATAATATCCAAAAACTTACAAAAACCAACGCCACAAACATCAACAATATTATTAATAACGCTATTTTTTCCTTTTTTTTCATCGTCTTCTCCTTAAAATGTCAAGGTTCCAAATATAAATTTAACACTCAATCTTAAAAAAGTCAACGGTTTTCTTATGACTGTCTTCTGTTATTTTTTATGATTTCCGACTATTTTTATCATTTCCACCCAAAATATGGAAGCAAGCCCGACAAACAAAACCAAAAGCCAATAAACGGGCTTAAGAGGAACGGTGCCGAGCGCTTTGTTTAAAAACGGCGAATATACCGCCACAAAAATCAAAACAAACCCATAAGCCACGCCTCCGAACAAAAATTTGTTTTTAAAAAAATTTTCCATGTGAAAAATGGATTTTTTCAAATTTTTAAAAGCGAAAACAAAAATCAAACTAACCGAACCGGCGGACGCGAAAACAATGGTGCGCGCCAAAAATAAATCTCCGACTTTTTCGTAGAAATACCAAAAAAACAAAAGGCACAACGCTCCGGTGCTCAAACTTACGGTGAATATCAAATATTTCATATACTTGTCCAAAATCGGTTCTTTTTTTATGTCCCTCGGTTTTTCTTCCATCAGTCCGTTTTCTTTCGGTTCAAAACCGAGCGAGACATCGGGCGGCCCGTCGCAAATCAAATTTATCCAAAGTATCTGCGCCACGGTCAAAGGCGCGGGCAGACGCAAAATCAAAGCTCCGAATATCAAAGATATTTCCTCAAATGAATTCGCTAAAACATATCCGGCAACTTTTTTAATATTGGAAAAAATAAGCCGACCCTCTTCGCAAGCCGCCACAATGGTGGAAAAATTATTATCCAAAAGAATTAAATCGCCGGCTTCTTTCGCCACATCCGTGCCATTGCCGACAACCACTCCGATATCGGCTTTTTTTAAAGCCGGCGCGTCATTGACTCCGTCTCCTGTCATAGCGACAATCTCGCCTTTTTCCTGCAAAACCCTGATTATTTTCATTTTCTGGCGCGGAGTCGTTCTTGTGAATAAAATTATTTTTCCAATAACCCTTTTTAATTCGCTGTCAGAAATTTTTTCCAATTCTTTTCCTTCCATCACATTTTCCGGCGAAATGTCAAAACCTAAATTTTTCGCCACTTTTTCCGCCGTGCGTCGGTAGTCCCCGGTCACAATTTTTATCTTTATGCCGGCCATTAAAGCCGACTTTATCGCCTCTTTTACACCCGGTCTTATCGGGTCTTCTATTCCGACTATTCCAAGCCAAATAAAATTTTCCTTTTCGCGAAAATCTCCTCCGTCTTCTTTACACGCGACGCCAAGCACCCTTAGCCCTTCGCTTCCCCATTTTTCAATTTTATCAATGATTTTTTCTTTTTCTTCTTTGGAAACGCGGCAAAAATCCAAAACAATTTCAGGAGCGCCCAAAATAAAAGCAGTATCTTTCTCGCCAAACTTATTCACGCTCATCATATATTTTTTTTCACTGTCAAACGGCTCTTCAAAAATTCTTTTGTGCGCGTCAAATATATTTTGCGGGTCAATATTTCCGTTTTCGCGCGCGTAATCCCAAAGCGAAATTTCCAAACCGCTTCTCTGCTCATTCGCCAATATCAAAGCCAACCGCGCTTTTTCAAAATCCAAAAATTCGGCGCGCGCGACTTTCATCACGCCTTCTGTCAATGTTCCGGTTTTGTCCGTGCAAATTACGGATGTTGAACCGAGCGTTTCCATTGAAAGAAGCCGTTTTACCAATCCTTTTTTCTTCAAAACTCTGCGCATTCCGATCGCCAAAATAATTGTTATCGCCGCAGGCAAACCCTCCGGTATTCCGGCGATTGACAAAACCACCGCCATTTTAAACATATTCCAAGTTTCTTGCCCGAATAAAATTCCAACCGCGAAAACAAAAACGCAAATCGCCAAAATCAAAAGCGCCATGTATTTGATGAAAATTTCAAGTTTCAATTGCAATGGCGTTTTCGGTTCTTTAATTTCCGCCAAACTTTGGCTGATTTTTCCCATTTCTGTTTCATCGCCGATTTTTAAAACTTCCATAACACCGCGTCCGCCGACAATTGTCGTGCCCATAAAAACACTGTTTTTTTCTTTTTGCGCGGTTTTTTCAACCCCTTCCTCCTCGCCGGTTAAAATCGCTTCCTGCGCGACAAGATTTATTGATTCTATTATTTTTCCATCAGCCGGCAACTTGTCTCCGGCGCGCAAAGCGACAAAATCTCCTACAACTAATTCTTTCGCGTCAATTTCTTTCTTTTTACCGTCTCTTATTACGGTGGCTTTTGGAGATAAAATTTTTCTTAAAGCGACAAGCGTTTTTTGCGCCTTATATTCTTGAAAAAATCCGAAAATAGCGTTAAAAAAAGTAACAAACGAAATTAAAACGGCATCAATGTTTTCCTTAAAAATCAAAGAGATGCCCGCGACAGCGAGCAAAACGTAAACCAGCGGATTTTTAAACTGTCCCAAAAATATCAAAAACAAAGAAACTTTTTCTTTTCCTGATAAAATATTTTCGCCGTATTTTTTTCTTTTTTCCTCCGCGTCCGCTTCGGTTAAACCTTTGTAAGGCATAAAAAATTATTTGATTATTTCAATTTTGTCTCCTATTTTAAAACCGTTTTTTTCCGCGTAACCGGCAGGCAGTTCCAAAACGAGCGTTGATGGTAAACGCGAATAATATTTTATTAAATCTTTTTCTTCTTTACCCGGTTCAATCGGAACATTTTTCGCGAAATCAATAATTCCGGTTTCATCCGCCCACACGATATCCAAAGAAAATTTCATATCGCGCATCACGATTGAATGCTGGCCTTTGTTCGCGAAAACAAAAAGCATTCCGCCATATTTTCCCAAATCTTTTTTTCCGCTTAATCCTTTAAATCGGTGCGCCGCCGTGTCAGCGACTAAAACCTTTATTTCTTTGCCGCCGATTTTTACAATCGTCTTCGGCCAATACGCGCCATACGCTCTCAAGCCAATCGCGGATAAAAAAAGCAAAACCAAAAAAATAATTTCCCATTTTTTTAAAAACTTTTTTTTCATATATTTTTAATTTTTTGTTTTTTTTCAATCCAAATTCCGAACACTAGCATTAAAAGTCCCAAAAAAATCAAAGCAAATAACTTTTGCGCGCTTTGAAAAAACAATGTGGTCGTTCCGAAAACGAAAGCGAAAGCATAAAGAGCGACAACGGTTTTCCGATGTCCAAACCCCAAATCAAGCAAACGGAAATGCAAATGTTCTCTGTCGCCTCTTCCAACAGGTTTGCCGCGCCTGAAACGCAGATAAACCACGCGCGCCAAATCAAAAATCGGAATCGCCATCACAAGCAACGCGGTAGCGATTTTTCCTCCGGCTATAACTGATAAAACGCCCAAAATAAAACCCAAAAACAAACCACCTCCTTCGCCCAAAAATATCTTGGCCGGATAAAAATTAAATATCAAAAATCCCAAACAAGCTCCGGCAAAAATCAAAGCCAAAAGCGCCACATCCGGCTGATGCCAACGTTCACCGTTCGCGATAAAATAAATCATCAAAGCCCCAATGGCTGTTATACCGGTTGCCAATCCGTCAAGTCCGTCCAAAATTTTCACCGTGTAAATCATCCCTAAAATCCAAAAAAATACGATAATGTCCGCGAAAACCAACCAATTACCAAGACGGATAAAGTCCAAATAAAAAATTCCGCCAAATGGATTTGTAATTTTTTCCAATCCTACTCCGCCGGCTATGACTATAAAAACCGCGAACGCGGACAATGCCAAACGAGGCAAAACCGGCAAAGAATATTTGTCGTCAAAATACCCGACCGCCATCAATATCAAACTACCGATAAAAACCCAAAATAATTTATCAACTGACAAATTGCGTCCGAATAAATTCGTAAAACAAAAAATATAACCTATCATTACCCAAAAAACCGAAAAAATCGCGATGCCGCCCAAAAGCGGAACTGGCCGTCCGTGCTTTTTCCGCTCATCGTCGGGCGTGTCAACTATATTTAAAAACAACGCCAAACGGCGCGCGGCGAAGGTAAAAATTATTGATAAAATTATAGCGATGAAAAAATACAACACAACTTTTTTTTAAAATCTTAACTTTCTTTTATCGTAATTGTTCCGTTTTCGCCGACAATCACAGTGTCTCTCCTTTTTAATTTTCCGCTCAGCACCAATTCGGCCAATTTATTTTCCACGCGCTCTTGAATGGCGCGCCTCATTGGGCGCGCGCCAAATTCAGGGTCAAATCCGACATCAGCCAAAAACTCCAAAGCCGCGTCTTCCGCTTTTAATTCAACGCCTTTGGCTTCCAAATCTTTCGCAACTTGTTTAAGCATCAGTCCGGCTATTATTTTAATTTCCGATCTGCCCAGCGGCTTGAATAAAACAATTCCGTCAAAACGATTTAAAAATTCCGGACGAAAATATTGTTTTAATTCACCGCGCAACAATCTTTCTTTTATGGCTTCTGACGAAATTCCGGCGCGCATCTGTTCTTGCACGAATGTTGTGCCGGCATTTGATGTGGCGATGATTATAGCATTTGTAAAATCAACAACACGACCGATGCTATCAGTCAACCGCCCGTCATCCATCACCTGTAAAAATAAATTCAAAATGTCTTTATCCGCTTTTTCCAATTCATCCAAAAGCAAGAGGCAAAACGGATTATGGCGTATTGCTTCGGTTAAAATGCCGGTGCCTTTTTCGCCTGGCGCCCCAATCAGCCGATATACTCCAGATTTGTCCTGATATTCGCTCATATCCAAGCGCGTCATTCTGTTTTCTCCTCCGAAATACACTTCCGCGATTGTTTTGGCAAGTTCGGTTTTACCGACTCCTGTCGGACCTAAAAATAAAAAGTTGGCTATCGGACGATTTTGAGAACGAATTTCCGCGCGCGCGCGGCGCAAAGCGTTGGCAACCAAACCCACTGCTTCGTCCTGTCCTATCACTCGTTTTCGCATTTCTTCTTCCAAAAGCAAAAGTTTGGCTGATTCGTCAGCCGTAACCGAAGTGACCGGAATTTTTGTTTTTTCCGACACCACTTGCGATACCTCTTCGGCCGTAACCAAAGCATTCGCGCCTTTTTTGTTTCGTGTCAAAGCCGCCGCTTCAGACATTATTTCCAGCGCGCTCCCGGGTAAAGTTATGTCTTGAATGAATTTCAAAGAAAGCTTGACGGCTTTTTCCAAAGCATCGTAAGAAAAAAACACTTTTTGTTTATATTCGGAGTAACCGACTTTTGATTCCAAAACCTGGATCGCCTGATTTTCATCCATTTCTTTCACTTCAATTTTTGTGAATGATCCGCCAATCGGCGAACCTGTGATGATTTGCGCGTACTCTTCCGTGTCAGTGGTCGCAAAAACCATAAAATCTCCTCTGTTTAAATTTTCAGCCAAAGCGTCAGCTATGCTCAAACCGCGTTCACCTCCTGTGGAAACTCCTGCAAGTTCATGAATGTCTTGAATAAAAAGAATAATATTGCGAGCCCGCGACGTTTCTCTTAAAATGTTCAGCAATCTTTCAACAGCGCCGGCTGGAGTTGTTCCTGAAAGAAGAGAAGAAACGCTTAAACGCACCAAACGTTTGTCAAAAAGCCTTTTTGGCACATCGCCTTCCACCATTTTTTGCGCGAGTCCCTCAATAATACTGCGTTTGCCGGAACCGCGGCTTCCAACAAAAATCACCCCATGCCTTCCGCTATCCACGACGCGAAAAGCCTCGTTGATTTCGTTTTCTCGCGCCACGCATAAATCAAGATTTCCGAATTGCGCGAGTAAAGTCAAATCTTCGCTGAATTTATTCAAATACGGAGTTGCCACGGCTGTCATCGCTTTGTCCATTCCTTTTACAGACCGTCCTGCTCCCGCGCGTTGAATTTTTCTATATTGGCGATATAATCTTTCGCGTATGCGCGCCCACTCAACCGCGTTTAAAAGTTTTTGGCTGTCAACATTCAAATCATATAAAACTTCCTGAATTTCCGCGGATTCTTCGGCTGCCGCAAGCAACAACTCCGTCACACTTACATAATCCTGACGCGCGGAAAACGCGTTTTCATATGCCTTAAAAATTACTTGCAAAGCGTCGTTGGAAAGCCGAGGCTCCGAATTTTTATCAATCAGTAAATTTCCGGAAATATTTTTTATCAAAACAGCCGCCAATTTTGTTTGGATAACGCGCGCTGGCAAGCCCAAGCGGAGAAAAACATTGCTTACTCTTCCGCGCGACAATAGAACGGAAAAAATATGCAACGGGGTCACCGTATTATGACGATTTTTATCCGCCATCGTAAAAGCCGCGCCGAGAACCGACAAAGATTCATCAGTGAACGCCTTTGCGATATTTATCTTTTTGGAGGGTGGCAATTTTAATACTTCATCCCAGTTTAAATTAACTGAAGAAATTTCTTTAATTGGTTCCCCTTCGCGCCGCAAATTATAATCGTGTTTCTCCGTCAAACCGGCGAACTCTCTGCCTCGCATCGTTCTATACCAAAAATAACAAAAAGAAACAGCCCCGGCGTAAAATAGAAACACGGTTCCGTCGGAAAGATTTTTATAAAAATCAAACAAGCGGCGCGGATTTTCAGCGATTGACGCGAAAATGCCTGTTTGATAAATAAAAAATATAAACCACGCCCAAAAATTTACGCCCAAAAGAAACGAGGCGGCCAAACGGACTTTACTTGAAATTTTTCTTCCTTTTTCCAAAAGCAAATAATATCGCGTCAAAGGAAAATTCCAATACAACCACTTATTACGCGTAAAATAACCGACCGCCATTCCGCGGCACGAGCGGCATTTTTTCAAACCGAAAAAACCGATTGAGCGGCAGGTCGCGCAAGCGAGAATGTTCAACGGCGGTTTTTTAGCAAACAGCATAAATCGCGAAACTAAAAATTATAAACCGCGAACCCGTAAATTACGGCCGCCGGTATTGATACCCAAACCAAAAATAACGCAAAACAAACAGATGCCCAAAAAACCAATGCCGCGGCGCGAATAATCACCTGAACCAAACGAATAAAAAAACTCACGATTCTGCCCTGCCAATCGTATTGTCCGTACATAGGCACAAAAATATTGCGAAGCCAAAGACCTGGCGCTAATTTTAAATTTCCGTAATTTAATAAATTCAAACACAAAATAGCGGCGCGTTTTGCGCCTTTGGTGTACCACCAAAAAGGAAAATAAATAAAATCCAAAAAAGCTTCCGCAAAAAGCTGTTGGAGAACCAAAACAAACATATTTCTTTCTTTATAAACTCGAACGATAAATAATTATTGAGGATCTCTCGCTGTAAATTCTTTTCCTCTATATTATATCACGCGAAATGTTCAAAATAAAATACTTCCGCATTATCGGAATGTCGCGCGCCGACTATTTATTCGCCCATTCGCCTGTCTGCCTGACCAACAGTTCCTTCGCGCGCAACGGTTCGGCCATCACTTCTTTAACTATTTTTTCCGCGCGCACGCTTTGCGAACCTTTTATCAAAACCACATCGCCTTTTTCCAATTTTTCCTGTAAAAATCTTCCGGCTGACGCGGAATCGGCAAAAGAAGCCACCTGGTGTTCCGCCAAACCAGCTTCTTTCGCGGCGATTGCCGTGTGCTTTGACGCCTCTCCGACAGTGATGAGAAAATCAATTTCAAGCTCAGCGACTTTAAAACCGATTTCACGATGAATATTTTCCGTTTCCAAACCGAGCTCAAGCATATCTCCAAGCACCGCGTAATGTTCCGCGCCTTCTTTCAATTTTATTTTTTTCAAAGTTTCCAAAGCCGATTTTACGGCTTCAGGCGAAGAATTATACGTATCATCTATAATTAAAGTGTCTTTTATGCCTTTAATCAGTCTCATGTGGCCCGGCAAAGGCGTTAATTTTTTCAATGCCTCGGCGCCTTCCACCAAATTTATTCCAAACACGGAACCGACCGCCAAACCGGACAACGCCGCTGAAACCAACGGCAAAGAAACCGCGCCGGGCAAAAATACCGGCACAACGCTGCCTTTATGTTCAACCTTAAAATTCAACCCCGTCGTCCAACCTGTTTCCTCTTCTTCTATAAAATTCAAGTCCATGGCTTGAAAATCAGCTCCATTTTTTAAACCGTATGTTACTATTTCGGCTTTTGTGGCTGACGCGTTTTGCATTACCAATTCATTGTCAAAATTTAAAATCGCGAATCCGTCGTGCGGCAATCTTGAAATTATGATTCTTTTTTCTTGCGCTATTCTTTTTATTGTTTTAAAAAATTCAGTATGCGCGTGAGAAATGCATGTCAAAACACCCACCTTGCATGGAGCTATGTCGGTAAGATACTGAATGTCTCCGGGTTTGTCAGCGCCCATTTCCAAAACCAAAATCTCCGGATAATTTTTATCTTTTGAAATTAAGAGCGAAAAACCTCTTATCACGGCTTTTATCCACCCAAAAATTGACCTTGCCGGAGTTTTTTCAATTCCAAGTATCGTGAGCGGAAGACCTATTTCATTGTTGTAATTCTTAACACTGGCGCGCGCGTTAAAACGGCTTTTTAAAATAATCGTGATAGTTTCCTTTGTGGAAGTTTTTCCAACCGACCCCGTGATGCCGATAATTTCCGGGCGGTATTTTACGACAACCAATCTCGCCAAAACGCGCAGAATATAAACCATCGTGGATTTGAGCATAAAATAAAATTTTAATTATCATTCCTGCGCAGACAGGAATCTTGTTTTAAATTTATTATTATTTTTCTTCTTTTACTCCGTAATAATCCAAAGTTAACGCGGCGACATCCTTAAATACCGGCGCGACTGTTGATTCTGCCCATTGCCTTTGGGGGGCTTCGTATTTTACCAAAAGAACAAACTTTGGATTTTCTGAAGGCGCGAAACCCAAAAATGTATGATTGGTTTCTTCCGTGTATCCGCCCTTTCCCGGTATCTGGGCCGTGCCGGTTTTACCTGCCATATAATAATGCTCCAATTTCGCGTTTACTCCATGCCCTTTTTCAATCACGGAAACCAACATGCCTGTAATTAATTTTGACGCGCGCGTGGAAATCACGGTGTCAGACGATTGTGATTTTGTTTTTTCCATTTTTCCGTTCGCGTAACGAATTTCATCAATAATATACGGTTTGAAAATTTGCCCGCCGTTCGCCAAGGCGGAAAACGCTGTCGCTATTTGCAAAGGCGTGACTGTAACTCCTTGACCGAAAGACGCGACCGCCGAATAAATTTTGCCTTTATTTTCCAACTGCGAGACGTCTCCGGCAACCTCGGTGTCAAGGCCTATGCCGGTTTTTTTGCCAAATCCGAATTTGTCAACATATTCTTTAAATTTTTCTCTGCCTATTTTTTCAACAACCCAAATCATACCGGTATTGATTGAATTTTCCAAAACTCCTGTCATTGTTTGAACTCCGTAATTTTTATCCAAAGCATTGTGTATCTTAAAACCGTCTATCTCTCTAACTCCCGGGTCGGTAAATGTCGTTCCCGGACTCACCAATTCCAAATCCAAAGCAATCGCCATCGTAATCGGTTTAAAAACAGACCCCGGCTCGTAAGGAGTAAAAATCGTTGAATTGTTAAAAGCGGACATTTCTTTGTTATCCGCGTAATTATTCGGGTCAAAATCCGGCAAACTGCACATCGCGATAATCGCCCCTGTGTAAGGATTCATTAAAATCAAAGACGCGCTTTTCGCTTTATATGTTTCCATCCCCTGTCTTAATCTTTCGCAAGCCTTGAATTGCAATGTGCGGTCAATGGTTAAAACAAGTTCCGCCCCATTTTCCGCTTGTTCAACGGTGCGGCCCGCGGAATATATCCAGTTTCCTCTTGCTCCTCTTTCGCCGGATAAAAAACCTTCTTTACCTTTTAAAATATCATTCCAATACCCTTCAACCCCATAACTCCCGTCCAACTCCCCACTGTCGTTTAATTTGGTAAAACCAACAACCGTTGAAGCGAGATTGTTTTCAGGATAAAAACGATATTCTTGTTCCGCGAAATGAATGCCGGATAAATTCATTTCTTGAATTTTTTTCATCGTTTCATCGTCAATTTTTTTCGCTATCGGTTCGTAGGGGTCGTTGTCTTTGGAAAGTTTTAGGACGAGCTCGGTTTTTAATTCTTCGGAATATTGAAAAAATTCCGATAAATTTTCAACTATTTCCGTCACTTCTTCTTTTTTAATTTCAGCCGGAACCGCGAAAATTTCATAATATATTTTATTAACCGCCGCCGGATACTCTTTGTCAGAACGCGTGTCTTGAAAAAAAACGCTTCCTCGCTCCGGACGCAAAGTTTTATAAATTTCATGAGTGTTTGAAGCGATGTCAGAATAATATTTATGCTCAATGACTTGCAAGACAAAAAGGCGCGCGATAATCACAGCGGAAAACAAAAAGAAAAAGACCGACAGCGCTTTGGCTCTGGCGGCGCTTCTTGAATTATTATTTTGTTTAAATAAATACATCGGCAAAAATGACAATAAAAATTTTGTTTAAAATTTTTCCAAAAATTTTTCCAATTCCGTTTTCGCGTTCTTATTGTTCCAAACTATCGCAAAAATCATTTCTGCCAAAGGCATTCTGATTTTATGTTTACGCCCCAAAACGCGCAAAACCTTGCATGCAGACACGCCTTCAACCGTTTGCCCGACTTTTTTAAACGCTTCGTCTTTATTCATTCCAGAAGCCAAACATTCTCCGAATCTGCGGTTGCGGCTCAAGGGCGCGAGTCCGGTGCCGACCAAATCGCCAAAACCGGACAAACCGAATATCGTTTCCTCTTTGCCTCCTGCTTTTTTCGCCAAAATAGCCATTTCTTTCAAGGCCGAGGTTAAAATCGCCGATTTTGTGTTCAAAGGCAAACCGAGCCCGTCGCAAACACCTATAACGATGGCGTAAACATTTTTAAACGCGCCTCCGATTTCAACGCCGACCACATCTTTTGTCGCTTTCAATCTTAAATTTTTATTCTCAATTATTTTTTTAATTTTATCAATGGCTTTCAAATCATCCGAAGCCGCGTCCATCGCGGTAAAAAACCCACGCGCCATATCGCCGGCTATGGACGGACCGGAAAGAGAAACTACGGGGCATCCGCGCAGATGTTTTTTCATCACGTTTGGGATCAAACTTAAAGTTTTCTCGTCCAAACCTTTTGATGTATCCACGCAAACCGTTCCTTTTTTTACAAATTCCGCGGCTCGTTTAGCAACACTCTCCGTAAAATCGCTCGGAACGCAAAAAAATACTGCTTCAGCGTTCTTTAAAGCTTCTTTTAAATTCTGCTCTGGCTTTATATTTTCCGATAATTTTATGCCGGAAAAATATTTTTTATTTTCGTGAAATTCCGCGATTTGACGCAATGGTTCAATGTCGCCTTCATGATTCCATAAAAAAACCTCGTTCCCATTCAAAGCCAAAACCTGCGCCACGGCAGTGCCCATATTTCCGGCGCCGAGCACAGATACTTTTTTGATTTTTGACATAAAAAATGATTAATTTTTACATATGAATTATACTTTATTTTGGAATAATTATCAACGAATACGCGATTCGCGATAAAATATAAAAAAGAGCGCGACTGAAATCGCCCGCTCTTTATGATATGAATCAAACTTTTTTATAAACACTCTACCAATCCAAATCAGGATCGGTAAAATCAATGTATCTTCCTTTCAAAAACGGCGCTATCTCGGCTACTGCCGAGCCATCTTTCAAGACATTATTTATCGCTTCGTTGTCTGGCATCAGCGCCAACACGATGGCCGGGTCAACATCACTTCCGCTTAATTTTTTTGCTATCGTATTATACGCCTTTTCCAGTATTTCAAAGGCATTTTTTATATCCAAATCATAATAAACTTTATACATTTCTTTTTTTATCGCGGCGAACTTTTGCGCCGCTTCGCTTTCAGCAAACACAACCGTTCCTTTCTCCGCGGATTCAACACATAACTCTTTTACGCAACAAGCGCAACGCTCCCGCTGGTTTTTTCCAAACCAGCCCACTAGTTTTTTTAACTCTGGAAAATCGCCGATTTTGAAGGTCTTGGTTCTAAAAAATATATCCTCAATATCATCCCAAATATACGCGATCTTGTCCGCGCACTTTACAACATTTCCCTCTTCAAATCCGGCGGTCGTTATTAGCTCCCCCGAACCGCTTGAATGATTTTGAATACCACTGAGAACTTGATGGGTTAAATTAAGTCCCACCCCTTTTCTTTCAACCTTTTGGGCTACGACAACACCGAATATTTCGTGGCGAAATTCTTTTCCGGTTATTTGTGTAATGAACTGTTCGCCTAAATGACCGAGCGGCGTGTGTCCGATATCATGTGACAGGGCGATTGCCAAGCAAAGATTTTCATTAAGTCCCAATATTCTGGCAATCAGCGTGGAGATGTTCGCCACCTCGTAGGAGTGCGTGGCGCGCGTGCGCACATGTAGGTTTTTATTCATAGTAAAAACCTGTGTTTTGTTATTCATGCGGCGCATCGCTTTGCTCGGTAAAATCTTTTGCAAAGCGTCTATTGCAAAAGGCGACCCGAAACTTATCATATAATTATCTTGGTCGCCATCATAACGGCGGCGAGCGTCTTCGTCGCGCGTTTTCTTCTCGGCGAGACATCCCGAACAATCCTGAAATTTTTTATCCTTTTCATACATTTTTGCCTCCTTTAAATAAAATTTTTAAAGAGCTTTTTATTTTTGAACACTAACATAAATTAACACAACAGTCAATGCGATTAAATAAAAAAACACGCGCTATGGCGGTATTGAGGAAAGTACAACAAATTAAAAAATCAGTCAAACGCATTGACCACGCTAACGATTTTGTTTTTTAGGCTGTTTTTATCCAATTCCGCCAATTTATAAATCTCTTCGGCCGAGCCGGATTTAAAGTATGAATCAACGCCGATTGTTCTCTCCGAGCAATCAGATGGCAGAATAAACGGATACAAAAACCCTTTCCAGCCGTTGTGCAGTATGATTGTTTTTTTTCTTTCCTCATCAGGTAAAATTTCCAACGCCTTCCGCGGATTGTTCTTTTGTAATTCTTCAAACAATTGAGGAGAAGTTACGGCGACTATTTTAACGTCCAGCCCGTCTTGGGCGAGTTCCGGCAAAATTTTTAAAACATTCATCATCATTTGCGCGCCGCTTATCGCCAAAACGATTTTTCTTTTTCCGTTATTTTGAAAATCGCGAAAAACATAAGCTCCGTTAATCGCTTCACGCGCCGGAGGAGTCCCGTTCCCCCGTTCAAAAACCAAAGTATTTGTTCTCGGCAAAGCCAAAATTATCGGCTCGGCTTTTTTAAGAGCGTAAAAAAGCATTTCCACGCACTCGTTCGCGTCCAATGGTTTGTAAACTTTTATCCCGGGCAAAGAGCCGAAAAGAGACATCCAAAAAGTTCCCTGATGCGTTGGCCCGTCTTCTCCTGTTTCGGGCCCGTCGTGCGAAGCCAAAGCGATAAAAAATCCTTTGTTTTCCGGATTCAAATGATTATTCACCAAAGCCAAACGGATGCAGTGTGAAGATAAAAGAGTAAAAACCGCGTAAGCGCCAAAAACGGAAACCGGGTGAAATTCTCCGGGTAAAATATCCTGTGTCATGGCTGACGACATCATCGCCATATTTTGTTCGGCGATTCCGAAACGAATGCCGCGCCCTAAAATATTTTTGCGATTTATAATTCCGTAAATTTCTTCCGCCTCGTTCGTCAAAACCGACTTGCTCAAATCTCCGGCGCCAGCATAAAAAAATGCGGTTTTTTTCATCAACCATTTGAAAAACGCGCTTGATGACTTGCGTATGGAGATTTCTTCGCCGGATTTAAAAATCAATTCCTCTGGCAAAACATCCGGACGCGCAATGCTTGCCGGATTCACAAGCGGCCTGCCGGATAATTTCTTTTCCATTTTTTTAACCAAAACGCCTTCCGGTTTAATGTTTTCCGCCGCGATTTCCATCCTTCGCGCTATATACCGCGCGTCTTCTTCATTTAATTTTCCAAAAATATATTCAATATCCAAAATCGTTTTTCCTTCCTCGCCCGGGATGTTAAAACCCAATTTTTTTACAGCTTTTACATAATCTGAATGGTTCAACATTGAACCGTGCGACCCGGCGGTATTTTCTTTGGCTCCGTAGCATTTGCCTTTTACCGTATGCGACAAGACAACTGTCGGTGAATTGTTTTTAAATCCTTTTTTCGCCAGATGATACGCGCGCGCGAGCTGTGACAAATTTTGTCCGTCAACTTCAATCACATTCCAACCGAAACCGAGCCAATGATTAAGATAACGCGACACGATAACTTCTTCAATCGGACCGTCAACGCCGAAGTGATTGTAGTCCAAACTTACGATTAAATTTTTCATTCCCGTCGCCGCCAAAACATTGCGCGCCTCATAACTGATTCCTTCCTCGCTTTCAGCGTCGCCGATAAAAACCCAAACTTTCGTGTCCAAACCGCAAGAGCTATGCGCCAACGCAATTCCTCCGGCAACTGAAAATCCGTGTCCTGACGGACCTGTTGAATAATCAGAAAGAGGATAACAACTTTCAGCGTGTCCTTGCGGACCGTCAGGGTGGCGGAAACGAATTAAGTCCTCTGGAAAAACGGATTTGATAACAGCGGGAGAAAACTGCCGCCCTTCGCGGCGCATTGTTTCATATATCAAAGACAGTCCGGAATATAAAAGCGGCGCGCAATGACCGGCGCTCCAAACAACTCTGTCACGCCCGGGATCTTTCGGGTCCAAAGGATTAAAGGCTAAAACTCCGCTGAAAATCAAAGACAAAAATTGTTCAACTTTTGAACTGCTTCCGCCCGGATGTCCCGATTGCGACGCTTCCACAGTCGCAAAAATCAATCCACGCAAAATCTTGGCGAACTTCTCAATTTTTTTAACATCAAATCCGTCAATCGCGGTTGATTTTTCCTTTCGCAAATCAACATACTCCCCTTCAACGGATTTTGAATTTTTTATTTTAAAAACCATAAAATTTTACATTGATAAGTATACATCAACCGATATATATTTTTAGCTCTTTAAATTTACAAGGTGAATAAACTTGTCTAAAAATTTTTTTAAAGAAAATTCGTTTTGAAGTATTTTTTTTGTTTCGGCAGAAAAATCAAAGTCATTATAACTTACAAGTTTCGGATTGTTATTTTTGTCAAAATCCAACAAACAAACTCCAATTAAGTCGGGTTTGTGCGGGAAATCCATGTCTTTAAATAATTTTATGTATTTTTGTAAATCTTTTTCATTAATAATTTCAATTTTTTGTTCTTTTCCTCGTAAATTTCCTTTGTTTTTTGAATAATATGGCGTATGTCCGCGCAATACCAAAAAATGGGCAAAACCTACGCCCTGTCTCCTGATGTTTGCCGTCTCTCCCATGAGATTTTCAAAATAATTATTTGCATTCTGTTTGTAGTTTGACGTGACGAATTTAAAACTAACAGTTGCCACGATTTTTTCTTTTTTGAATATTGCTATATCAAGATCTTTCAAATAATATTTTCCGTCAAACGTCGCTTCTTTACCGTCGCCAATTCCCAATGATTTGATAGAAAAACTTTTTCCGAGCTTATTTAAAATTGTTTCGGATAAAAATTTGTGAATTGGCACTAATTTTTTTATGCTTCTGGCGCCGCCTTTCTTATTATAAGCCTTAAAGGACGCGCTGATTGCTGATAAAAATTTACTGCCTATCTGACCCATATGATTGTTGGTAATTAAAATAAAGCAGGTTGTGTTTTAAAAAATTGAGGATGTACAAAATCTTTCAGAAAACTTTTGGCGTATGATTTATAACCGCCACGATAACTCTTTGATACTGAGCTGATATGTTCTTTCATTAGGTCGGAGTTTAAAGCGTCGCACAGTTCATAAAGATCTATACTATTTTTTGGTTTGACACAATACCCGGCATAGAAGCTCGCATTTTCATCTTCAACCACAAAAAATCTTGGAGAGATGTTCATGGTACTGGTTATAATTTTTTTGCCAAAACTGGTTTTAAGACCTTGGTTTCGTCCAAAAGCGTAAAATTCTTCATAATTTTTACCGCCCCCCTTATCTCTCATTGCTAAAATATTCTTGTGATTAAGGAAATACTTATATGCTTCAGGGTATTTTTTTTTAAAAGTATCATGATTAATTATTTTTTCGTTCTTATACGGGAAAATCAAAAAAAGATTTTGGCTCATACCTTTATATGTAGATGCCTTGATGATTGGTACGCACAAATTTTTTTCTATTTTATATTCGCCAAAATAGTGATATTGGTTGTCACTTTTGTCTGGTGAAAAAATATAAATATCATCTTTAAGAGTGGCGATTCCGTAGTGAATGTCTGCCACCTCTTGAAGCGTAGAATATTTTTTGTTAAGTTTAACTACCTTGTCTAAATATTTTTGGTCAAAAAATTCCCATCGTTCTGTCCGCATGTGTTGGATTGATATTTTTTTAAATTCAATATTTTGAAAATCATTTTTAAAATTTTCCGCATACAAAAAGCCATTGGTTTTTTCTTTTTGCAAGAGTGTAATTGCGGTGTATGTCGTTGCGTCTTTAAAAATTTGCCAATGATCAAAATTTACGATTTTTGTCAAGTGTGGCAGCATCAAATTGCGTAAATTTTTGCCGGCGGCAGAATAAAAATGAGAATTAGGTGTAATGAAAACAATTTTTCCGTTGTCTTTTAGTAATTTTAAAGCTCGCTCAAAGAAACAATAATATAAATCAATTGAACCATTTGAGGCTGTTATAAAATTATTTTGCAATTGTTCTTTTCTGCCGTTAAGATTTTGAATACGGACATAAGGCGGGTTGCCAATTATAAAATTAAATTTCTCATTAAAATTGTGGAAACAAAAATCATCATCTATTTCATTAAACTTGGTGATTTTATTTTTTGATAATTTTTGCAAGTTTTGTTTGGTTTTTTCTATATAATCTGACGATAAATCAATAAAATAAATATTTTCTTCTATAACTTTGTTTATGGGCTTACCGGATAATTTTGCCAATTTTTTTGCCGCGATTATTGTGAAAACACCTTCGCCACAACCGGCATCCAATACCTTTTCTTTTCCTGTGATTTTTTGACTATTTAACGCTTCGCCAACCATAAAATCAGCCACCCATTCGGGGGTAAAAACAACGCCGTTTTCTTTTTTTATTTTTGCGTTCATGGGTATATTATAGCAAAAATCTTACTTTTCCCAAAATCTTCCCTCCTCTCCGTCAATCGCGGTTGATTTTTCCTTTCGCAAATCAACATACTCCCCTTCAACGGATTTTGAATTTTTTATTTTAAAAATCATAAATTAAAAATGAATGTCCGGAACAATGTCCAGAACTTAAAATTTTTTATTTTAAATCTAAAATAAGATTTTCAAAACCAACTGTATTTACCCAATAATTATTAGGATTACTATTAAGAAATTTTTTTATTTCTTTTCTTTGCGTGGTTACCTTGTCTCCATATCCATTATCGCCAAGTAAAATATTGGAGTACTTGCCGTCTAAAAAAGAAATGAAAGAAACATTATTTTTTTCAGTCAATCCCAAAATCTCTATCAATTCTGATATTTGCTTATCTTGTCCGCCGCCGGAAGTATTAAGATGTTTTGCTTCGCAGAGCAAAATTTTATTTTTTACTTTGATTATTAAATCAAGTCTCTTGTTTTGCTTTTTGGTTTTAATTTTTACGTCTAAATTTTTGCGTACATTTTTTAAGTTAAATTTTTTAGAAAATTTTACTACGCAATAATTAGTTTTAAAAAAATTATCCCAATCAAAAACTTCCTTAAATCCTTGTTTTTCTAAAATATGGACGAGCTTGTTTTCTCCGCATTTTCCTTTTTTACGAGATGAATTCGTGTCCAATATCGCCTGCACCCATTCTTCCGGCGACATTTCATTTAATATTCTTTTGGCAAAATATCTTTCAGTAATTTTTTTCAGCAGATTTATTTCTTTTTTTGCTTCACCGATAATATTATCACAAGCGTTTACAAAACAAGCGAATTCGGAGCAGTTGGAGTATTTACCGATAATTTTTGATAACTCTAAAAAATATTTATCAACCACGGTCGGTTTTTCTTTTTTACTTCGCAATGTTCTTATTGTAATTAAAATATTTTTTATTTCTTTGGTATTTTTAATGTATTTATTCAAATCCGGGTGCTTTTCGTCAAATACATAAAAATCATCAAGTAATTTTTCTTGATGATTTTTTGATATTTCAAAATAATGCAGGTTGTCTTGAATTTTTTTCATAATAAATAAGGTTTAAAAATTTATAAGCAAAGTCAAAAGATATCCTTTTGCGATTATTGTCTCTAAAATTAGTAAGAAAAAATGAAAAATATTTTTCACGATTGGCTGATAATTGGTTATTAAATTTATTCATTAATTCAATTTGTTCATTGATAGATACTTCTTTTTTAAAAATCAAATGAGCCATATTTCGCGAGGTATTTTTTCCGACAAGACCTGCTATCTTATACTTTCTTATATCTTCAAGCTGTATTTTTTTGCCGTTTTTACTGTCTATGGCTCTTAAAAATAAAATGTTTTTTTCAAGTAATTTTTTAATGCTGTCGCTTAATTTTAATATTTTTTTATCTTTGATATTCTGCAACGCAATTTCCACCTTATACTCTCCGGACTTTAAATAATCCTCCGTAAGACGAAATACGCCTAATTCATTTTTAGCATCTTTTATTTTATAAATAAATTCTCCGCCAAACTGCCATCCTGATTTTTTTTCAAGTGTTAATTTAATTTTTTTATTTTCAGGGTATATCGTGGCGTTTATAATGTTTTTTTCGGATATTTTTTGTTTTCTTTTAAAATAAAATGAAATTACATTGTAAGTTGTATCGTCAAAAACTTGTTCCGAAAAAATATTTAATTTTATAATTTCAAATTTTGCAAAAAATAATTCTCTGATTTTTTTTGAATTTTCCGCGCATAAAAAATTTAATGGCACAATAATAATGCCCTCCTCGCAATTTAAAATTGAAAAGATGGAAACTTGGTACAAATCTTCAAAGTTGGAATTTTTTCCAGAAAAAAATTCTTTCTTAATTTCTTTTGTGGCTTTATTTTTATGTAAGTATGGCGGATTGGTGCAAACGAATTTATAATCTTTTGGCGAATTTATGGAATCATTTAAAAAGACGTTTTGTTCATCAATATAATTTTTATCATAATCAAAACCTGTAACTTTTTTACATTTATTGCTTTTTGACCAACTTAACAAGTCCTGATTACCGGCAAATGGATCTGTAATTTCTTTGTTTTTAACAAATTCACCGAATCCTTGCAATATGCAGTCGGAATTGGTAGTAAAAAATTGGCCTAAATTGCGTTTTTTTATTTTTGCGTTCATGGGTATATTATAGCAAAAATCTTACTTTTCCCAAAATCTTCCCTCCTCTAACATTCGCCTTTTCCATTTGTAAAATTCCATAAATTCACACAATGACAGCGGTGTGGACGCGGAGGACGAAAAATCTTCTGAACCGCAAGTTAAACCGCTCGGAACCGCGTAATCCGTTTTTATTTCCCCTTTTTCATCGGCCTGATTGATAAAAAGTCCAAACTCGTGCATACCCAAAAGATTCGGGTATTTCGCCCTGTCGTCAAAAATAGAATGTCCTTCAAAAGAATTCGGGACATTAATGTCAAGCATTTGTAAAATCGTTGGCGCGAAATCCAAACCTGAAGAATATAAATCAACTTCTTTCGGCAAAACACTGTTCGGGATATACATCAAAAAAAGGTTTTCGTCATAAAAATTCATTTTATTATATTCATCAGGAAAAGTTTTTTTGTCGTAAGCGGTCGGAAAAACCGCGTGGTCCGCAATGGCGATAAAAATCGTATTTTCCGACAGCGGACTTGTTTTAAATTCGTCCCAAAATTTTCCGAACGCGTCGTCGGTTGTGTGAATCGCGTTGAAAAGAGCTGTTTTTCCTTCGCGATACGGAATCGCGTCTTGCGCTGAATTAAACGGAGGGTGCGTGTCAACAGTTGAAATCATTGCCAAAAACGGCTCGTCGGCTTTTTCGTTTATAATTTTTTTGAACGCCGGAAACATCTGATGGTCTGAGTATCCCCACGCCAAAGGTTCGCCTTGAATATATTTTTTCAATTCATCCGTGCCATAACTTTCATCCACGCCCATGCTTGCAAAAATAGTATCTTTATTCGCGAAATTTTTTTCCACCGCCGTAACATAAACTCCGTATTTATATCCGCCGTATTCTTTCAAAATTTTCGGCAAACATAACAAATGGTGGCTCTTTAGCCGTTTTTCCTCGGTGATTTCGTTGTGACCGGTGGGCGGAAGAAATGAACACAATTGAGACAAGAGTCCTGTCACTGTCGGGGTAGAAGCATTGAAATATTTTTTAAAAATCGTGGTTTGCGGGTCTTCCGCCATTTTTTTAAGATTTGGCGTCAAAGCGACCGAACGCGGATTATACACGTCCGTCAAACGGGAGGAAAAAGATTCCAAAAACACGATAATGATATTCGGACGCTTTTCAGCGAAACTTTCAGGCAATAATTTTTTATCCGACGAGTCATAAATTTGTTCTTTGTGATTCACAAAAAATTCGTTCAAATCATAATCAAGCCCGAACCGTTTCAATTTTTCCAAAATTATCGGAGACAATGCCGCGTTTTCGTCCGCGCCTTTGAAATAATCATAAAAAGATTTTATAACGATTGATTCCGGCGTGTTTCGGAAAGAAGAAATGCCGACAAGCGAAAGTACCGCCACGCCAATTAAAGAAAAATTGTAAAAAAGCCAATAACGCTTTGGGGCGAGCAGATGCGCGCGCGCGAATTTTTTGAAAATAAAAATCCAACAGAATAAAAAAATCGCAAAAAGAACGAACAAATACCAATAATTCCAAATTATTTTCCCTCCGCCTTCGGCATGCTGTAAAATGACAGGACTTACATAAAGTCCGGCTCCGAACAAAACTCCCAAATTCACAAACCACGCGAATAAAACCGCGGTAAAAAATATGGTCCAAAAAGACAATAAAAAATATCTCAAAAAATTTTTTGTCTGCCAATAAATTAAGCTCGCCACGCCGAATCCCAAAAGCCAAAACATCGTCATTGACCACGCGCGGAACAAGGAAATGTTAAAAATTTTCGCGTTCGGGTCCAAAATGTAATAACTGCGCGCGAGATATTGAAAAATTCCGGAAACCAAAAAAATGAAATACAAAAGCAAAAAAACCGCGCGGTTCACGATGAGCCAATTTTTCGCGGCCGGGTGCAATGATAAAAAATAATGAAACCGCAAAAACAAAATCAAAATAACCGCGGAAACATAAAAAAAACTCAACAGTTCAAAACGCGAAAAAAATACAAGAAAAATAAGAGAAAAAACGAAAAATAAATTATCCAAAAAACCGCCAAATTCGTTTCGCCAAAAAGGATGCCGCCTATATTTTTCCGTGAGATGAATAAAAACAAATTTTAAAAAACGGAAGCCAAGATACGCGACCGCCCATGTTGCAAGCGAGATAACCACAAACCGCCAGTGAGGGCGGTACTTTATGTGATACCAATTCCAACCGGCGGAAATGATAAAAGAACCGACAATGGCATAAGAGCCGGACTTTATTTTCTTAATAAAATTTCCAATGTTTTTAAAATTCATTTTAAAAAATTCCCGAGTCCTCCTTCGCTTCTCTTCTGATTTTTCTAATATGTTTATTTTCTCTTCCTGGATTTTGTTTAACTTTTTGTTTCTTTATTCTGTTTTTCAATTCTTTTTCAAGCTCGTCAATCGCTTTATAAATATCATCTTCTTCTATCTCCACAAAAAGGTCCTTGCCCGGAATTTCCAACTTGCATTCGGCGAAATATTTTTTACCTTTGAGATGATGACTGCTGTTCATTCCGAGAGTTAAATCCGCGCGAATGATTTTTTTATAAAATTTATCCAATTTGCCGATTTTCGTTTCGGCGTAAGATTTGATTGCTTCAGTAAGCCCAAATTTTTTTCCCGCGATGAGAATTTGCATACGAATTAAATTAAAAAAATTATTTGATTATTTCAACTTCCGGCTCCAACTCCACCCCGAATTTATTGTACACTCTTTCCTTCGCCGTCTCAACAATCTTCATGACATCTTCGCTCGTCGCTTTTCCGAGATTGATGATAAAATTTCCGTGCTTTTCCGAAAAAGCCGCTCCGCCCGCTCGCATACCTTTTAGTCCCGCATTCTCGCAAAGCCAGCCGGCTGGAATCATTTTTCGTTCAATGAAAACCGGCGATAATTCGGATTTGTCTCCGCGCCAATTTTCCAATTTTATATTTTTAAAAAAACTTCCGGCAGACGGCTCGGGCGGAAGTTTCGCCCGCTTTTCCAAATATGAATGAATTGTTTTTAAAATTTCTTTTTTGTCTCCGCGCCGAAATTTGAACACAACGCGCAAAATCACTCCGCCGCCATGCTTGAAACCGCTGTCGCGATATCCGAATTCGCAATCTTCTCGCCTTAAATTCAAAACTTCTCCATCTCTCCATACTTCAACTTTTTCAACGCAACCGGCGATATCAAAACCCATCGCGCCCGCGTTTCCCCTCGCAGCTCCGCCGACCGAGCCTGGAATGCCGGCGGCCCATTCCATTCCTGTCAATTCGTTTTCCGCCGCCGTTTCAACTATCGTTCTCAATAAAACTCCGGCATCCGCCTCAATTTTTTCGTCCGATACTTTATATTTTTCATTTTGTATTTTAACCACTGTTCCTTCATATCCAAAATCGCTAAAAAGAACATTCGTTCCGCCGCCCAAAACAAAAAATTCTTGACCTTCTCCGCGCAAAAAATTCAAAAGCCCGACAATTTTTTCCGTCTCTTTCGCTTCAACAAAAAAAGCCGCCGGCCCGCCAATTTTAAAATTCGTATGCCGAGCCATCGGCTCATTTACCCTTACTCTTCCGTATTCCTTTAATTTTTTATAAAGTTCGTCCATAACACCTCTATTATCCCAAAAACCGGATAAAAATTCAAGCAGCAAGCTTTCGTTTTTACAGTATCATTACAAAAATGTAAAAATAATAAAAATTATTGATATGCTCTAATTTTTTCTCCATCAAAAAACGGCAAAATGCTCGTTTTTTTTGTTCCATTTTTTCTTTTTGGCTAAAATTAGCCAAGACAGACCCTTGACAAAAGCCTTAATTTGGAATTTTACAAAAAAACGTGTCCTCCAGAAGAGTAAGAGTAATCCAAACCAAAAACCCGCTGATTATATAAAATCATATTTATATAATCAGCGGGTAATTTTTTTAATAAAGTATTTTATGACATTTTTTAATAACTTTTATACACTAAATTTACACACTAAATTTTGTCTGTCCAGATTTACAAATCTTTGATATAATATATTTTATAATTCATTGATAAAATAGTATGATAACATTTTCCACAGCTTCGTTATATCCATATGGACTTAATCGTATATTTGAAATTTCAAACAAAGTCGGGTTTGACGGGATAGAGGTAATGCTGCGGTCAAAAAACGACATCAGCTATTTGGATACTTGGGATGCCGCATATCTTAAACAATTGGAAATCGCTAATAAAATCAAAATTGTCTCTCTACATGTTCCGTTTGAATTTGAAGAAGACCAATCATCATTTGACCGAATTATAAAACTCGCCAAACAAATAAAGACAAGGTATGTTATAATTCATACTCCGCGAGAGGATCAGGTTCAATATAATGAATGGGTAAAAAAAACAATCATACAAAACCGCGCTCTGGCAGAAAAATATGGGATACTAATTGAAAATGTGCATATAAAAACAGGAAAAGCGAACCCTGTTTTTAAAAACATTGATGATTTTAAAACGTCGCCAGCTGTTTGTTTTGATATCGCCCACGCGCTTCGCTCAAAACAAGACCCAAAACTGTTTATAAAAAGCCTTGATAATATCCGGCAGTGGCACTTGTCAAATTGGGACGGAAAAGATGACCATTTATCAATATTGGAAGAAAAAGAAAAATTTTCTTCGCTTTTAAATATCGGGCCGGCTGAGTGTATTTGCCTTGAACTTTGCCCAAAAGCGTTTCTTGATATTCAAAATCAGGAAGAAATCATTGACGTTTTGCAAAGGACATTGGCGTTTATAAGGAAAAAAAATATTCAACAAAATATATCATAAAAATATATCTTATGCCTTTTGAATATTACAACTTACAAAAAAATCTTGAGAATGCCAACCTATCTTCAGAAACTGAAAAGCAAAACAAAGAAACTAAAGAAAAAAAACTATCAATTATTAAAAAACTAAAAGAGTTTTTTAAAAACATTCACGTGCCGCATGCTTTTTTAGTATTCGGCTCGGTGGGTCGTGGCAAGCCACGTCAAGATTCTGATATTGATCTCATGTTTATATTTAATGACCATGATACTAAAAAAATAATAAATGACGAATTTTTAAAAAAACTTCC
>JAQWDH010000014.1 GCA_028705565.1 Patescibacteria group bacterium
ATTTGCTCAAATCAATGTCCGTGTCAGTATTGTTGTATAATTCAAACCACTCGTCCTGCGGAGACGCGAATACGCCGGCCCATGCCACTTCGCTCACTACAACTTCCATGCTCAAACCGATTTTTTCCGCTGTTTCGCCTGTTTCGTTGTTCCAAGCGGATATATTGCCAAGACCGTCAAAAGCGCGGACGCGGAAATAATACGATTCGTCGCGGATGCCGTTAAAATCAAATTCCGCGTCCAGTGTGGAAGTCGCGTAACCAATCCATTCTAATGTGTTTGTTGAGTATTGAATATCGTAAAAAGTTTGGGGAGACAGAGCGTCTTTTTCTCCGCTTAAAGACAAGTGGATTATTGTTGAACCGAAACCGCTTTTATTTTCTGTTTTTAAAACAGGAATTGGCGGGGAATCATTGTCGCGAACTATTTTAACCGCGGATGAAGTTGGCGATATATTTAAACTCGCGTCAACCGCGGAAAAAGAGAAATATCCGATGCCTGGCGATAAAACAACCGTGTGATTCCATTCGGTTGAACTTGTCGCGATGGAAAAATCCGCGATTGGAGTTGCGCTCGCGGTTAAAATCGTTGAGGAGGAAAAAGACATTAAAATTTTCACCGTGTCTGATGAACAAGAACCGCTGATAATATATTCCGTGCCGGTGGTATAAATTGTTTCGGAAAAAATTGGCGAAAGAACCGGGGCGGAAGGAGGAATGATGTCGGGAATAATTTCATTGGCAATGATTTCATCTTCGGTTTCGTTTGTTTTGTTTTCTTCGTTGTTTGCATTATTGTTTGGTGTATTGGAAACATTATTCGTATTAGTGTTGCTCTGGCTTCCGCCGCCGGACGAATCGCCTCCGGACGAATAACTTGCCGATACGGGCGCGGTTGGAACAACGGGGATTGTAGGATTGATTATCGCGGCGTTTTCTTTTATGTCCTCAATGTCGTTTTCATCTTCATCGTCTTCGTTAATGTTTGTTGGAATTGTTGATGTTTGTTTCACAACCTGCGGTTTGCTTACAACTGTTTTTGGTTTTTCAATGACAGCCGCCGGATCCTCTTGTTCTTCGTCTTCTGAATTTTCTTCTTCCTCTTCTTCGTAATCATCTTCAACATATTCTTCTTCTCCTGACAATTCCGAGTTTGGCGAAGCGCCGGCTTCGTTGCTCAAAGCCAAGGTTTTGTCTTTAACGCCAAAAACATTTTTCGCCAGGTCGTAAACTTTCTCCGCTCCGCTTACCAAAGAACCTGCCGCTCTGTTAAAAAATCCCGTCCAACTCTCCCTTGAAGACGGCAGAGCTATTTTGTCCGTTTCAATTTTATTCGTTTCGTCAATGAATAATTTTATAACGCCGGAACTGTATGCGACGGCTTTGGGGAGTAAGATGGAGGAATAGTCGGAGAGGATAACACCGTTACCGAATGGCTCGAGAAAATTATCTTTTTGATTGTCTAGACCTGTTTTCCAATTTATTTTTTTTCTTGAAATAAAAATTTTATATTCCTTATTATTATAATTACTATAGTTATAATAATAAAAATTATTATTATAGCTAAACTCTATTTTATTTGTAATTTCTATCTTATTATATTTCCCACTTTCAATCGTATCATCGCTATAAAAATTATTATTTGAGTAATTTGCCAAATCATTAAACGCGGTTTGTAAATTATCAACGGTTAAATAATTCGCTTTTAAATTTTTCGCTATACTATTCCAATTATTTTTTACAAATTCCTCAAATGAATCTTTCGGGACCGCGTGCACATCGTTTCTCGTGTGCGCCGGCACGGACATATCCGCTATTAGATGCAAGGTATGCCCTAATTCTTTAAAAGCGTTTTTCCTGTCGCCTTTCTTTATGTCGTCTAACGCTCTTTGCCACGACTTATCGCCTAAAGCGTAGTTTGTTTGCGTAAAAGGACTGTTTGCCCAGTTTTTAGCCGATGTATAGGTTACACCGCTAAAAACAAGACCTTTTTCATGCACAGGGTCGTAAAAATGGTTCATCCAACGGAAAGGCGTGTCTTCTTGTCTTGCCCCTTCTTCTATCCATGATACTTCTTCGTTTGTAAGGTCTGTGTCAAAAGTTTGATTATATAATTCCGAAGCCATTTTAGCGATGTTCGGATGAGCGATGTCCGTGTCATAACAAAAAGCTCTGCTTGGTAAAAAGAAAGCAGAGCAAAAAAGAATAACGAAACAAAAAACCAACCCCTTAATAATATCCTTGAAAAACAATTTCTGGAATAATTTTTGTTCCATAATTCTATAACGATTCTATTAACCAGATACCTTGGGAGGTTTTGATAAAAGAAACTATTTGTCCGTAATTTTTACCATCTTCAAATATTGAATACGTATAATTAGCTTCCCAATCATTCATCGTCTCCTTTTCAATCTCTCCCAAATCTTTAATCATATCATCCAACAAACCTTCGTTTTTAATTTCTTCCAAACCTTCTCTCCACTTCATTTGTTCTCCTTCCCTGAAACAACATTTAACCGCTTCGTCCAAATCGCCTTTGCGAAGAGCCGCGCGGAATTTGTCATATGTCTGTTCCGGAGTTTGTATTGTAGGCGCGTTATTTTCCACGTATTGCGGATACATTTTATTCATTTCATCAATCGTATAATCATTGTACGGAAATTCCGGTCTGGCAGTGCCGGTTAGAACTCTTTCTTGTTTTCCTAAAAACCAACCGTATGAATAAAAAATAAAGGCCACGCCCAAGATTAAGATTCCGATAGCTCCTAATATCACTTTCTTTCTCATAAAATATATTGGTTAGATAAACAAATGAAATTATTATGCGAGTGTCATTCAGACCTGTCTATATCCGTTGTCTGTTGATTGACAACCAGACGGAGATCCCCTGCCTACCGCCTGCCTGCCGGTAGGCAGGGCAGGCAGGCTCTCCGCCCTGGGCGGATCGGGATGACAGTTTATAAAACAACAAATTTAAAACATTATACCATATAGTTTTGATTTTAACTCAAAAAACTTATCCACAGGGGGGGAAATAAAAAAGCTTAAAAAATTAAGCTATTTTACAATCTATGTTTGATAGGTTTATTTTTTCGCCACGAAACTTCCGACCGCGTTCAGATATTGGACGTTCGGCGCCGCGACCATTTTTAAATCTCCGACTTTTCCTTGAATATTTTGTATCGCGCTTTCCGACGCGACATCGGTTTCAATTTTTCTGATTTCCGAATTTAAACTTTCTATTTTTTCTTCCAATTTTTTTATTTCATAACCGCTCGCGATGAGCCCGCCGGTTTTAAAAATATACGCTCCGCCGAAAATAAAAAACATCAGCGTAAAAACCACGCGAACCAAAGCGCAGTCCAGCCACGCTGGCAAAGAAAATTTGGAAAAAAAATCCCGTATTTTCATTACAAAACGCCTCATAATTAAATTTTCTCAATTACCCTTAATTTCGCGCTGCGGGCGGAAAAATTTATCGCCAATTCTTCTTCGCCCGCGATAATCGGTTTTTTGTTTATTATCCTGAATTCAACTCCATTGCTTTGCCGTCCGTTTATGGAACGGAAGTATTGTTTAACTATGCGGTCTTCCAAAGAATGGAATGAAATAACCGCCAATCTGCCTCCTGGCGCCAACGATTCAACGGCTTGAGGCAACGCTTGTCTTAATGTCTCAAGCTCGCTGTTGACCGCTATGCGCAAGGCCTGAAAAACTTTTGTTGCCGGGTGTATTCCGCCTATCCACGGCACTTCCTTGTCTGTTCTTAATTTTTTTCTATAAACCGACAATATCACTTCTGTTAATTCTCCGGTTCTTTCCATCAACTTATCTTTTCTAAATTCAACGACTGCCGATGCGATTTCCATGTAAAGTTTTTCTTCCCCGTAAATTTTAAATATGTTCGCCAATTCTTCTTTATCGTATTGATTCAAAATATCTTTAGCCGTCTTTTGTCCGCTCGCAATGTCATATCTCATATCCAACGGCTCATCTTTTTCAAAACTGAATCCTCTTTCTCGTTCCATAAATTGCGGCATTGACCATCCCAAATCCATCAAAATCGCGTTCACTGGAAAAAAATTATTTTTTTCAATTATTGATTTTAAATTTAAAAAATTTTCACGCGCGTATATCACTCTGTCGCCGAAATTATATAAAAATCTTTTCGCGCGCAATATTGATTCCGCGTCAGCGTCAATGCCGAGTAGTTTGCCTTTCGGACCAATCTTCTCCAAAATCGCTTGCGCATGTCCCCCGTCTCCCAAAGTGCAGTCAACGACATTCATGCCGGATTTAATTTGCAAGGATTCAATAATCTCATTAAGCAAAACAGGTATGTGGCGCATAAAATTAAATTCCGAGTTGCGCCATCTTTTCGGCGATATCATTACTCTTTGATTCTGTTTGTGTTTTGTATTTATTCCATTTTTCTTCATCCCAAATTTCCACGCGGTTATATAAACCCGCGACGATCACATTCTTTTTAAGCCCAGCGTAACGACGCAGATATTCAGGCAACACTGCTCTGCCCTGCTTATCTATTTCCACTTCCATCGCTCCGGCAAGCATCAGGCGAGAAAAAGCTCGGCTGTCTTGACTGATATTTAAAGACGCTAATTTCTCCGCCCACTTTTCCCAATTCGCTTTTGTGTACAAAAACAGACAGTTGTCCAAACCGTGTGTAACAACCGCTCCTTTCACGAGTTCGCGGCGAAATTTAACTGGAATCGCCACGCGCCCTTTTTCATCCAAATTGTGTCTGTATTCTCCAATAAGCATAATAACGCTAAGAATTAAAATAGATAGTCAAGCATCATATCCATTTTAATTCTTTTTTGTTTGTTATTAATTTCCCCACTTTTCACCACCTAATTCCATTTTACACCACCTTAAAACACTCGTCAACACCTTTCGCCATTTTTCTTTTTGGCTTAAATAAAATAAAACAACCGCCTCGTCTGCTGGCTGTGGATAACTTTTAAAACAAAAATGTAATTTTTCTACTCTTAAAAACTGAGGCAAGCTGTTAGCAATTGACAAAAATCAGGAAATCGGCTATACTATTTTTATTGTTATTTTGTTAATCGCTTAATTAAATCATTTTTAAATTGCAATAATATATGTCCCATAAGAAGGCGGGTGGCTCAACACGGCTGGGACGCGATTCAGCTGCCCAACGTTTAGGCGTAAAAATCCACGATGGACAAATCATTAAAAAAGGTATGATTATCACGCGCCAACGTGGAACAAAAATACATCCCGGAAAAAATGTCGGCAAAGGCAAGGATGACACACTCTTCGCTTTATCAGCCGGAAAAGTAAAATTCACTCGTCGCAACCGAATTCGTTTTGATGGTTCAATGCAAAAAGCGAAATTTGTGAGCGTTGTTTAAAAAACATATTTAAAAAAACATCCCGAATTGGTCGGGATGTTTTTTGTTTGATAATTTTAATTTAAACTAAATGTTCCACTCTTTTTTCAACTCCATTATTCCCTCTTCCAAAGTTATCTCTGGATTCCAACCGAGCAATTCTTTCGCGCGAGTGATATCGGCCTCGGTTTTGCTCGGGTCGCCGACTCGCGAAGCTATGTTTATAAATTCTCCTCCGATTAATTTTACCAACTCGTTCACTGAATGTGGGTGGCCGTTTCCGATATTTATAACTTCTCCTTTTCCTGTTTTTTCTGAATTCATCGCAAGCATATTCGCCCTCGCCACATCAAAGACATGCGTGTAATCGCGATAATATTCTCCGTCGCCGCAAACCGTCATCGGCTTGCCTTCTTTTTTTTGTTTTAAAAATTTTCCGATAACCAAAGCACACGCTCCGTCCGGGTCCATCATCGGACCGTAAACATTAAAATATCGCAAAGAAACGGTCTTCAAACCATACAATTCCGAAAAAAGACGGCAATATTCTTCGCCGACAAATTTTTGTAAACCGTATGGACTCATCGGCATCGGCTTCATTGTTTCAACATGAGGCGATACCGGCTGGTCGCCATAAGCCGAAGAAGAAGCGCTATACACGACTTTTTTAACGCCCGCGTCGCGCGCGGCCACAAGAACGTTTAAAGTGCCCGATATGTTATTTTCATTCGTTTCTTGCGGATGTTCAATTGAATATGGCACCCTCGGGATGGCGGCTGTGTGAAAAACTCCATCTATTCCGTCAATCGCGCGTTTCAAATCATCCATCTTTCTTATATCTCCTTCAATATATTCCGCGTCTTTTTGGATTCTATATTCCAATCTTCCGCTAGAATAATTATCAATAACTCTTACTTTGTTGCCTTCCACCAATAATTTTTTTACCAAATTAGAACCGATAAACCCGGCTCCGCCAGTGACTAAATAATGTGGCATAAATTTAAATTACATTTTTAACAAACGGACTGCCGACCGCTATCACATTAAAACCGGCTTTTTGCATATCTTCATAACGATGCTGGAATATGCGTCGACCATCCATAATTAAAGGCTTGATTTTAAAATTATCCAACAAAATATCCGCCAAACCGCGAAATTGCGGCCAATCGGACGCGATAATAATCACATCCGCGTTTTCAATCGTTTCTTCTCCGTTTTTAAAATATTTTAACACTTCCGATTCCGGAAATTCATTTTTAAAATTTTCCATCGCCGCGGGATCATACATTCTTATTTCTTTTACTTGCTTTTGCGATAAAAAATTTACTATATCCAAGCTCGGAGAATTGCGTATATCGTTGGTGTCACGTTTAAAAGCCAACCCGAGCAAAGCGACTTTTTTTCCTGTCCAATCAAAACCCGCGTCTTTTTCAGCCCTGCCGATAAAAACTTCTAATTGTCTTCTGTTGGCAAGGTATGTCTCATTTACTAAAATAGCCTCCTGTCCGGCTGTTTGCAACTGGTGCGACAAAGAACGCGCGTCTTTGATAAAACAGCTGCCGCCTGCGTATACGCTGTCATAAAGACCCCACGTGCCTATACGCGGGTCAGATATTAAAATTTTTCGCAAATTTTCAAACCTTAAATCCGCAAACGATTCACAAGTTCTGCCTATCACATCAAAACAAATCGCCAATTTGTTAAACAAATAAAAATTCGCCAATAATTTTCCAGCCGCCGCTTCCTTTGGATTTGCTTCAATATATTGCACTGTCGGCGAATCGTAAAATCTTTGATAAATCTTGCGCATCACTGAAAAATCTTCTTCCTTCCAAGCGCCGACAACCACTCTGTCCGGTTTCAAAGAATTTTCAATCGCTTTGCCCTCTACCAAAAATTCCGGATTTGAAGCCACGCCGAAATTTTTTACTCCAATTTTTTCCATTATCTCTTGCGTCTTATCAACCATATCAATCGGCACTGTGCTCTTATTAACTATCACGATATGTTTTGTTTGTTCTCCGTTGTTTCGTTTTTTCATCGCTTCGGCCAATTTTCCGGCCGCGTCAAAATAAAAACTCAAATCACTCTCCCCTGTCTCGCCGATTTCCGGAGTCGGCAAACACATAAAAACCGCGTCGCAATCATCAAGAAAAATACCCACTTCCGCGTAATCGGCGGTAAAATTTATTCTTTCTTTGTTATTCACCAAAAGATCGCCGAGCCCTTTTTCAAAAAGACACGACTCAATCGTATCCCTGTCGCCGGAATTGAGTTTTTTAACTTTGTCCTCACCGCGATTGTAAACCAAAACTTGATGTCCGCTCGCCGCGGAAACCGCCGCTGAACAAGCCCCTACAAATCCCGCGCCAATATAGATAAGTTTCATAAACGAATCGATTAATTTGGAATTTGATAAGTAAGTATTTAATTATTAACATTCTATAAAAAATCTACTAATCAGTTTATGGTTATTTATCACTATGAAGATTTTGGGCTGCCAAAAAACAAATTCCATTCTCTGTCAATTGTTTTGCCGTGATATTAACTGAATTATGTTTATCTAAATAATTTTTTTCCAATTTTAACATTAGATTATTTTTAATTGTTTCTTCTTTTGATAAAAAATAATCCAGTATATTGGAAGGGTGTTCGCTTTGTTGTTCAATTTCAAACTCACCACCCTCATGTTTAGCGGAAATATTTTTTACTTTTTTAGCAATCTCTAACAATTCTTTTCTTCTGTTGTAAGGTTGTCTAACGATGCCTCCAAAGGATTCTATAATATGATGCTCCAATCTTACTTTGTCTTCAAAACCTAATGCATCCCTTATTTTGGCGGCAAAAACAATGGTTTCGTTATTCACAGAATTAGA
This sequence comes from Patescibacteria group bacterium, assembly GCA_028705565.1. Classification (GTDB taxonomy): domain Bacteria; phylum Patescibacteriota; class Patescibacteriia; order Magasanikbacterales; family GWA2-37-8; genus STF2-47. The sequence goes on from JAQWDH010000014.1 coordinate 8,251, forward strand.
CAGATTAAAACCAGATAGAGGCGAGGATCCGTCTTCCGCTAAAAAAAGTCTAGCGAGAATAAATGTGTTTAAAATAGCATAAGGATTGTCTTGACCCATAAATACCGATATTTTAAATTCATTTTTAATACCAATTTTTCTAAGAAAATAACCCAAAAGAATCGTTCCGGAATTTATGTTCAAAACCTGCCTTATACCAAAGGTGGTGTAGTAATAAAGAAATTCATCCAACCAATTTAAAGCATATTGGTTGGGCTCTCCAACTCCACCAAAATATCCTGTAATTGTTTCCGCTCCGCCAAGATGAATATTGGATCCATCCGTCCCTTTAGTATCAAGTGTTTCAGCATAACTAGCGCCCATAATATTCATAGCGGCTGCTATAGCAATAATTTCATCACCTTCTCTTACACTTGACTGCTCTTTCATATTTCTAACCCGAATAAACCTGCCGGGCATAAGTTCTTTATTTTGTATAGCCTGTTTGGCTTGGATTATTAACCAAGAAAAATATTGTAAACTGCTTATTTCTAAAGTTACAACAAAGTCTTTATTAAATTTTACATTATTAAAATTTGATCCCAAAACAATTTTTTTGTATTCTTCTGTAGAAACAAAACTATGATTATTTTTTTGTGCAATTAACCATTCCAGGTCTTCAATATAAGGGGACTTTAACGCTCTTAATTTAGCCATTTGATTTTCTAAACGGCAAGCATCTTCTGCTTTTTTATTGATTACCTCTACTGTTCCATACTTCTCTACAATGTTAAAGAACGGTCGCATTAAATCGTTAGTAGAATCATTGAGTAGTTTATTAACAGAGGCTACGGCTTCATTTTTAATTTCAAGTTTGTTTTTTATTAACATACTCTATTTTATAAAATTTAATTTTTAAAAACTTTTTTTATTCTTTCAACGGCTTCTTCAATATTTTTAATACTGTTTGCATAAGACAACCTTACGTAACCTTCGCCATATTTTCCAAAATCTGTTCCAGACAAAATAGCCACTTTGGCTTTATCAAGCAAAAAATCAGTGAATTGTTTACTTGTCATCCCAGTCTTAGTTATATTAGGAAATACATAAAAAGCGCCCTCGTTTTTTAAACAACTAATTCCTGGTATTTCATTTAAACCATCTACAAGCAAATCTCTGCGTTTTTTGTATATCTTTGTCATCCGTGTCGTTTCTGATTGATTGCCTTTTAAAGCAGCTATACCGGCGCGTTGAATAAAAACCGGAACGCTTGAATATGTAATTTGAGCCAACAACCCCATTTTTTCTATAATTTCTTTCGGTCCTATGGCCATTCCCAATCTCCATCCGGTCATTGCAAAAGATTTACTGAATCCATCAAGAATAATAGTTCGGTTTTTACAAAAATCATTTATGGAGGGGCTATAAAATTTAGTATCTCCATAAACCATCCTGGAATAAATTTCATCACTTAATAAATAAATTCCATTCTTTTCAGCAATCGCGTATATTTCATCCATCTCTTTTGGGGCTATTAAAGAACCTGTGGGATTATTAGGGGAGTTTATGATAATAAGTCTTGTTTTTGATGTGATTGCTCTTTTTATATCATTTGGGTTCATCCTGAATTTATTTTCTTCCTTTAGCGGTATGCCTATGGGCACTGCGCCACAAAATTTAACAACAGAAGAATAAGTAGAAAAGCCAGGGTCGGGTATTAAGACCTCTTCTCCGGGATTTACGGCGCATCTTATGACGAAATTTATTATAATATTTGCTCCGGGGGTAACAAGCACTTGATCCACCGATGGAGTAAATCCTTTTGCAGCCGCGATAGTCTCGCTTATTGCTACCCGTAAATCGTATAATCCCATTGAATTCGTATAATGAGTTTCTCCTTTCTTCAACGAATCATACAAGGCCTTTGTTATATGACGAGGAGTATTAAAATCAGGGTCTCCTATTTCAAAATGGATTATATTCTCACCTTGCCTTTCTAGCTTTTGTATTTTGTCTAATGTCTCAAACATTGGCAACCCTTCTATTTTTTCTGCTGTTTTTGAAAGTATTTTTTTCTTTAACATAGATACTTGCTACATTTTTTATTATTAAACTTTAATCCCCTAATAATAATTAATTTATTTTATTTTCCAGTAAAATTTCAACTTCTGCTCTTTGTTGCTTTTTCTAAAAGTTTCGTCTATCTCTTGCGCTGAATACAAAAGCCTCAAAAAAAATTGGTTATTCCGCATTGGATGATAATGTATAGAAGGAATCATGGCAGAAATTGCTTGATTATGATAAATACTTATTTTTTTGTTATTGTCGCCAATCTCTACCACACCTTCTGTGGCTCCCAAACCTTGTTTAGCCGATATAAGAGAGGATACGCCTTGCGCGTGATGAATAATGTTATTTCCAATTTTAAATTTTTCTATTTTGTTGCCTCCGTTATGTGTTGAAAAAAATAAAGATTTTTTATCAAATGACGTAGGTATAAAGGTAATATGACCAACATGTATAACACCTGTCTCACGCTTCGGTAAACAAATTTCGTTCTTAATTTCAAGATATTCATCTTTAAAATTAATACGATACTCCTTAATAAACGACCTGTCAATGTTATTAATTTTAGTTTTAACGATTAACGAAGAACCATTGTCAATTATGATTTCGGGAACACAGGGTGATAAATCGGTAATTTTATGTTCTCCCGGTTTTTCTATAATAGTATGACCTGTAAAAAAATCCGCGCCGAAAGTTATGTTATCATAATAACCCAATGGCAACGTTCCAAACAACGGTTTCTCAGATTTATTTTTTAACCAAAACGAATTTATTGACAAACCCTTTAATTTATCAAAAATACATTTTATTGTTTTACTTTCAATAGTCAGGTACCGTTCGTCCTCAAAACATCGGAAAAAACCATTGATAAATGGCAATCTGATTGTTTGTTGCTCTTTTTTAATTTGTCTGTCGTTTTTAATTTGTCTATCATTTATTTTTGATTTTTTATTCAAAAATTTATTCAATCTATTCAAATATTCTTTCCACCTTTCCTTAGTAATATGTGTCCTAAAGTCACTGGACCACAAATAACAAAGTTCCTTCCAATCTTCATGGTTTTCATTTTTAGTTTCCTGTAAAAACTTATAAATGCGATAACACTTGGTGTTAATATCCAAGTCGTTTCTTCCGGTAAGCGCCCACCTGTAAAAATTATACTTTTCTTGTTTTTTAACCGGAACTGGTTGTTGCGAGGACTCTAATCGTAATTTTTTATCTGAAAATTTAGACTTCTTTAATTTAAAAAATTCTGATGGCAAAAGAAATTTAAAAATATTATTTTTCTTAAGATTGTTAAATAAAAAATCAATTTTGCGCCATTCGCCGTCTTTGTTTATTATTGCTTCGGTATGAAAACGGCCTGGTCTAAAATCGAATACCTCTGTGTCGCTAGAATATAAAAATAAAGAACCGCGTGGCGCTAATTTTTTATGATGAATTAAATACTTGACATACTCATCTAATTTTAGTTCGCCGTATGCGTATCGCTGAAAAATCTGAAAAGCAATCGTATCTGTCCAAAGTATTGGCATGTATTTATTTCCAATCCCTACCACTTTTTGCCGATAATATCTAAATAGTTCATCCCATTCCGGATGATATTGTCTGGGATTGTTCCATTCCATTATAATCGCCTGATAACCGCTGTTCAAAAAATTTTCTATAAGTCCGGCTGAATAAGCCATTTCATTGACTGCAACAATTTTTGGTTTAATATTTAAAATTTTTTTATAGATTTCAACCCCCAAAATTTGGTTATACTCATTAACTTTCGCGGGAATTAATGGCCCTATTATCTGAGCGTACCCGCATCCTATTAATTCACATTTTTTATTCAAAAGGTGTTTTTTAAATTTTTTAACCCACATCGGATCCAACTCATTTATGATTTCAAGTGTAATCCCGGTAATTTGAACACCAATCCGCGCGCCGTTATCAATCAACTTCAACAACGGCCAATAGCATTTTTTTATAACTGTTTTTCTGTCATCAACCGAAATTGATGAATACATCAGATTAAGAAAAAACACTGCGTATAAATTAAATTGAGACATATTTTTTTAATCTCCTATCTTAAATTAAGTTGTGCTAGATCCATAGTAACTCATAACTTTAATTATTGTTTTGAATATTCCAGTATCCCTTAACCAATTTTTATTTCTCAAAAATATTCTTGGAGCCATATAAAAAATGAAGATGAAAATAAAAGCCAATTCATACTTTCCACCTAATTTTACAATTAACCTTTTAAATGGAGAATGCTCACTTTGCATATGATACATTAATTTTTTATATCGTAAAATCTTTCTATTGGAGAAGCCGGATAATTTCAGCGGCGAATCACTGTGGTAACCTCTTTTTAAAAACTCTTTTCCTTGATCCAATAGACCCTCTTTGACACAATATTCATACAATTTCGTATTAGCAAAAGGCTGATAAATACTCTACTGGATACTATCTGGCTTGGCTTTTCCTGCTAAATCATAACTTTTTAAATATGATTCTTCATTTTGGTTAGGGGTTTAATAGAACTTTTGGTGGGGCTGGAATCGTTATCGGCCGGCCAAAATTTCAGTGATCATTTGGTACCGTCTTTGGGGGTTAAGTCCACGATGAACATTCAGTAAACTTTTTAATCGGTTAAAG
>JAQWDH010000015.1 GCA_028705565.1 Patescibacteria group bacterium
TTTGGTATATTTAGTCCGTAGGCGACAAGAGGTCCTTAGCATCACCATTGGTATCAAAGGTTCCCTCTTTGTTGCCTGCATTAAAATATCCACCTTGCAGGTGGATATTTTTTTTGAAAAAACATTTGGGTCGTGATTAGGTTCGTTTGGATTATTTTATTCTTGTTTACATTCTTTGTTACTGCATTTATTCGCGCCCTTGGAACCGAAAACCAAAAGCGAACCGCATTTCTGGCATTTTTCTCCTGTCGGTTTGTCCCAAAGCGCAAAATCGCAATTTGGATATTGGTTGCACGCGTAAAACATTTTTCCCCGCTTACTGCGTTTTTGCACGATTTCTCCTTTTTCGCATTTTGGGCATTTCAAATTAAGTTTGATTTCAATATTTTTTATATTTTTGCATTTTGGATAACCTGTGCAGCCGAGAAACGGCCCGAACCTCCCGACCTTAACTCCCATCGGCGAACCGCATTTTTCACAAATTTCGCCGGCGTATTTTTCTTGCATCGCTTTGACTTGCTCGCTGTCCGCTTGTCCGTTTTTATCCCTGTCGGCTCCGGGCAGCGATTTTATGTTTTTACATTCCGGATAACCGCTGCACGCTAAAAATTTTCCGTATCGTCCCATTTTGATAATCATCGGCGAGCCGCATTTTTCGCAAACTTCGTCGGTCTTTTCTTCCGTAATGTCTTTTTTGTTTAATTCTTTATCCTTTTTTTCCAAGTTTTCTTTGAAAGGAAAATAAAAGTCGGCGATTACCGGCTGCCATTTCTTTTTTCCTTCCGCAACAGCGTCCAAGTTTTCTTCCATATCGGCGGTAAATTGATAATCAACGACGCGCGGAAAATGTTCTACCAGCAAGTCGTTCACCAAAAAAGCGACATCGGTCGGCTTGAGTCGTTTTTTTTCATCGCGTTCCACGTAATTTCTGTCTTCAATCGTCGCGATTGTCGGAGCGTAAGTTGACGGTCGGCCTATGCCGTATTCTTCCAAAGATTTTACAAGCGTGGCATCGGAATAGCGCGCCGGCGGTTCAGTAAAATGTTGCTCGGGATTTAGCGATGAACATTCAATCGCTTCATTTTCTTTTACCGCGGGTAAAGCGTTTTCTTTCATTTTTTCAGGGAAAAGTTTAAGAAAACCGTCAAAAACGATTGTTTGACCTGTGGCGTGAAAACCGTAATCGCCGGAACCGGCAATATCAATCGTGGCGGCGTTTAATTCGGCAGCGGCCATTTGCGTGGAGACCGCCCTGCGCCAAATAAGGTCGTAAAGTTTAAAATGATTTTTATCTAAAAAAGATTCAACTGATTCCGGCGCGCGCCACGCTTCGGTCGGTCTTATCGCTTCGTGCGCTTCTTGCGCTCCCTTGCTTTTGTTTTTGTAAAATCGTGGAGATTCAATGGAGTATTTTCCGCCGAAATTTTTTGTGATTGTTTCACGCGCGTCTCCTAAAAATTTTTCCGAGAGATTCACCGAATCCGTGCGCATATAAGTGATAAGAGCCACAGAGCCCTCTGAACCGAGCTCAACTCCTTCATAAAGATGCTGGGCGAGCATCATTGTTTGTTTAGCGGAAAATCCAAGGCGGTTGTTGGCTTCCTGTTGCAAGGTGGAAGTCGTGAAAGGCGGCGGAGGAATCTTGGAAGTTTTTTTGCTTTCAATTTTTTCAATTTTATAAGAAGCGTTTTTCAGGTCGGCGATAATTTTATCAACCTGTTCTTTATTTTTTAAATCAAATTTTTCCAATTTTTTTTCTTTGATTGCGTTAAGTTTAGCCGGAAAAGAATCGTCTTTGTTTCCTGTGGAAGAAAAAATTCCTTCAACGGACCAGTATTCTTCGGATTTGAAATTTTGAATTTCTCTTTCTTTTTCCACGACCAAGCGCACGGCTACGGATTGGACGCGTCCGGCCGAGAGACCTTTCGCGACTTTACGCCATAAAAAAGGCGAGAGTTCATAGCCGACGAGGCGATCCAAAACTCGGCGCGCTTGCTGGGCGTCAACAAGTTTTAAATCCAAAGGCCTGGGATTTTTCATGGCTTTTTCTATTGCGTCTTTTGTGATTTCGTGAAAAGTTATCCTTTTGGCGGTTTCCGGGTCAACATTCAAAATGTTCGCCAAATGCCAAGAGATGGCCTCGCCTTCTCGGTCCTCATCAGTCGCGAATAGAATTTCTTTTGATTTTGCGGCAATGGTTTTCAACTCTTTCACTGTTTTGCTTTTATCGCGGCTTACGATGTATTGCGGTTCAAAATTGTTTTTTATGTCAATACCCATTTTGCTTTTTGGCAAATCGCGCACATGGCCAAAAGAGGATTTGACAGTAAATCCTTTACCTAAAAATTTTGAAATTGTTTTGGCTTTTGCCGGCGACTCCACGATGACTAATGAAGACATATAAAAAATAAATTAAAGTTGATTGTTTATCTTATGGAACAATACATCATACCGCCCATATTTTTCAATTTTCCTTTCATCTCCATTAACGCGAGTGTACTATTTATTTTGGAACTGTCAAGTCCCGACGCTTTCGCGAGCGCGTCTATGTGCATCGGTTCGCGCGTAAGAAGCGAGAGAATTTTTTCTTCTTCCGGAGTGGAAGGGAGTATTTTTCGGTTATCGGTAATTTGTTTAAGATTATATAAATTCAGCGCGTCCACGATGTCGGACGCTTCAGTGACCAGCCGAGCTCCCATTTTTATCAAATTGTTCGGTCCGATGCCCCCGCGCGACCTGATTTGGTGGGGAATGGCGAAAATTTCGCGGTTGTAATCAAGCGCGCATTTTGCCGTGATAAGAGCGCCTGATTCTTCTGGAGCTTCCACTACCAATGTCCCTAAACTCAAACCGGCAATTATTCTGTTTCTGGCCGGGAAAGAATATCTGGTGGGTTCAAAACCTGGAGGGTATTCGGAAACCAGAGCGCCTCCTTGTTCAATTATTTTTTCAGAAAGATTTTTATGAAAAGAAGGATAAACATGTTCGCGGTCAACACCCGAGCCGAGCACCGCCACCGTTATGCCCTGATTTTGCAACGCCGCTTCATGAGCGATGCCGTCTATGCCCAAAGCGAGTCCGCTTATAATCGCTGCTCCTTGTCCGGCAAGTTCTCCGGCGATGTCAAAAGCCGTTTGTCGGCCGTAATTACTGCAAGCGCGTGTGCCCACCACGGCCACCGATGGCATATCTTCGGACGGCAATTTTCCCCTGACAAACAAAACAAAAGGCGGGTCGGCTATTTCTTTGAGTAAACGAGGGTAGTTTTTATTTTGAATTGAAATGCCAAAGATGCCTTCAGCGTCCATTTTCTCTTCCATTTCAGACAGTGAGAAATTGTCGCGCCAAAGCAAAAATTCATTGGCGATGTCTTCTTCCAGTCCGGCTTTCGCCAAATCCGCGATTTCCGCTTCCCATGCTTTTTTCAAATCCGAAAAATAAGCCGTTAATTTTCTATAGCGGGTATAAGTGATTTTTGGAAAATGAGCGAACGCTGAGGCGAACATAAATTCATTTCAAAATTTGAATTATTCGCGTCGCGATTTCTTTAATCGTTTTGTCCAATATGTTTTTTTCTTCTTTGTTGAATTTTTCCAAAACAAAATCGGCCGTATCTTTTTTATCCGTTTTTTCCGCGGCGATTCCTACGCGGACGCGCGAAAAATCTTTGGTCCCAAGATGTTCAATAATTGATTTGACGCCATTATGTCCGGCCGGTCCGCGATTGGTTTGTATGCGATATTCTCCAAGCGGAATATCTTTATCGTCGTGAACAACAATTAAGTCAATCGTCTTTATTTTGTAAAAATCAGTTATCGCGCGCGCGGAGACGCCGGAATCATTCATAAAAGTTTGCGGTTTGGCGAAAATGATTTTTTTGCCGTTCAAAATATGTTCCGATATCTCGGCGTTCAATTTTTTATTCTGTTTGAACGATAAAACAGTCCCGTTCGCAGAGGACAAATCGGAAATTATTTTTTCAACAACGGCAAAACCGGCGTTGTGTCTCGTGCGTTCATATTTTTTGCCCGGGTTGCCTAAACCGATAATGAGTTTCATATTTTTAAATTGAATCGCGATTTAACGTTTTACTTTTCTAAGTTTGATTATAAGAGGAGTGGCGAAAAAAGAAAAATTTTCCCGCAAACGATTTTCTATGTAATGGACATAAGAAATATGCACGGAGGTTTTCGCTTTGATTGCCATTTCAAACACCGGCGGGTCGCATGCGATTTGTTTGAAGCCCAAAATTTTCGGATGGCGAGTGCCTTTTCCGCGCGCCGGCAGATGCTCATGCGTTATTTTTTTGAAAAACATTTTTAAATCTTCCTCTGGAATTATTGTTTTTCTTTCTTGCGCCGCGCGGATAATGACGGGAAAAATTTGGTGGACGCGATATTGCGTCTTGGCGCTAACAAAAACTATCGGAGCGAAATCCAAATGCGGAAAATACGCGTACATTGTTTTTTTGGCTTCATTTCTGAATTCATCTGTATTTTCTTCTGCCAAATCCCATTTATTTATCACGATGATAACGCTTTTCGCGTGTTCTCTTAAAAATCCGGCCAATTGTTGGTCCTGATTCGCTATTGATTCTGACGCGTCAACGACAAAAATCACAATCTCTGCTTTATGTATGGACTCTATGCTTTTTCCAATTCCCTTAACTTCAAGTTCGCCGCTTACCCGCGATTTGCGCCTGATGCCGGCAGTGTCCACAAAAACAATCGGCTGTTTTTCAAAAACAACGAGCGTGTCATGCGGTTCGCGAGTCGTATGAGGCATCGGACTTACAACCACCCTTTCTTCTCCGATAAGTGAATTGAAAAGAGACGATTTGCCAACATTCGGTTTGCCGACGATGGCGACTTTTATAGGGTTGTGTTCTTTTGATTTTTTCGGTCTTTTTGATGTTTGTCCGAATTTTTTATAAATCAAATCCAAAAGATCGCCGACACCGGTTCCGTTCGCCGCTGAAATAGGGAGAGGCAGTCCCAAGTTCAATTTTAGCCACTCAGGGTCGTAAATTTCCTGCGCTTTTTTCGCGTTGTCGGCTTTGTTCGCCACGAATATTGTTTTACTTTTTTGTTTAACAAGAAGTTTTGCCAATTCTTTTTCTTGCGGCAAGATTCCGGTTTGCGCGTCGGCAACGAAAACTATTACACCCGCGTCTTTCAGCGCGATTTTTGTCTGTTGAATTATTTCTTTTTCCAAAGGAACATCTTCCGAAAAAGTCAAACCGCCGGTGTCTATGATTTGGAAATTTTTTCCGCGCCAAGACGCTATACCGATATTGCGCGTGCGCGTAGTGCCGGCGATATCGGAAACAAGCGCTTTGTTTTCGCCCATGATTTTATTGAAAAGCGTTGACTTGCCTACATTAACTCTTCCGACGAGAGCCACAACAGGGATTTCGGTTTTTATTATTTCAGCTGGAGAAGTCATAATATAAATTAATTAAAAATTTCATTTAGCGTTATCGTTTCCCAAAATGATAAGAATTTCCGTGTCAGGTTGATATTTCGGACCTGTTTCATTTTCAGACGTGCCCGTGTCATTATAGTTCGGTCCGAGCCATTCAGGCAAGACGGTCGCGACGCGCGCTTTCAAATGATTTTTCAAAGCCGCGACCGTTTCATTGTCAACAGCCGGGTTGATAAGATAAATAATCGTGTTGTCATTCGGCCGTTTGACGCTGTTGCCGACATAAGTGATAAAAAATCCGAGTTCTTCAAGCATTTTTTTCTTTTCCATGGCGAGTCCCGCGCGCCAGGTTCCGTTTTGCAGTTCAATTCTCGCTGTCGGAAATTTTGATTTTTCTTGCGCGACGGGCGTAATTTCTTTTTCAGTTTCAATGAAAACATTTTTTATTGCTTGATTTATCTCGTCAAAATTTCCCGTTTTCGGCGAAAGTATGAAAGCCCCCAAAGATGTGATTGAAGAAACAAGGTATCCGTCAGTATTGTTGTCCAGCACCAATGTTTTAATTTCTTTGTTTATGTTTCTTCCGATTGCGGCCAGCGACATAATATGATTCAAATCAAGATTGGAGCTGATGTGGGTTGACAAGGAATTTAAGATTTTTTGGATGCGAACGGGGTTGAGATAGGTTTCCCATGATAGCATTTTTTCTTTAAGAGCCGTGAGTACCTGCTGTTGGCGGCGAGCGCGAGCGAAATCAGAACTCTCGCCGTTAGAACCGTGGCGCGAACGAGCGTATTGCAGAGATTTTTCTCCGTCCAAATGTTGTAAGCCCTCGGTAAAAGAAATTGTTTGATAAGTTTTGTCAGGCGCCGGATACATTGTGTCCTGAAACGCGTTCGGCGCATTTATATCTATTCCTCCAACAGCGTCTATGATTTCTTTGAACGCTTGAAAATCAACGCGAACATAATATGGAATTTCCAAATCAAAAATTTTGACAAATGCCTGCCGAGCTTTTTCACCGCCCTCGCCAGGATATTTTACTTCGTTCAAGGCGTTAAGAAAGTTTATTTTTCTCCAGCCGTATTCGTCAGTCGGCACTGACAAATCGCGGGGGATTGAAATCATCGCCACAGATTGCGTGCTTGGTTGAATGCTTAAAATTATATCTGTATCAGTGAGATAAGGGCCGTCGTGTCCGGCCCCGCCCATTCCCAAAAGCAATATGTTTATTCTGTCTTTATTTTGACCGACGAGCCCTTCGTTGTCGGAGCGGAAAATAAAATTTTTAACAGAACTGAAAATACTGAATTTTTTCGGTTGCAGGGTTTCTCCGGCAGACGAAGAATCTTGTTTCATGGCAGCGAGACGGTCGGCTCCCAAAGCGAAAAAAGTGAGAATAATAAGAATAAAAAAATAAAGAAAAATCTTCTTTTTCTTTTTTGGCGGCTCATTCTGCGCGATCGGATTGTTAGGTTGCAATAGATTTATCTTGTTTTCTTCCATAATGTGAAAATTATATCACGGCTCGGTTTTAATTTCAATCCCTTGATTTTTTTGGAAAAAATTGATAAGATTGATTTGAATGTTAGATTTTTGGATAGAGGATCCATAGCTCAGTTGGTTAGAGCGTACGGTTCACATCCGTAAGGTCAGAGGTTCGACCCCTCTTGGGTCCACGCGATTATTTTTATTTTTTGATTTATGCCACAAGATTTTTTAAACGGAAACGTCAATGTAGGCGAAGCGGTTTATCAGTGGGAAGTGAAAGAATACGAAAAATATCAGCGCGGACGCAGGTGGTACGCGATAATGGGATTTGTCGGCATATCAATTTTGGCATACGCGCTGGTAACGAGCAATTATCTTTTCGCGCTCATTGTCGCGTTGTTCGGCATTATACTTTTTCTTTTTGACATGCAAGAGCCGGCAAAAGTGCAATTCGCGATTACGACCACAGGCATTATTTTGGGAGAAAAATTTTATCGCTGGAGCGAGTTTGACAATTTTTGGATAGTTTACGCTCCGCCTGAAGTAAAAAATTTATATTTTAAAACCAACGGAGTTTTCAGACATCGCTTGCAGGTTCCTCTTTTGGACAGCGACCCGCGTCCGGTGCGCGATTACATTGGCAGGTTCTTGAATGAAGATTTGGAACAGGAAGAAGAGCCCCTTTCCGACCGATTGGCGAGAGTGTTTAAAATACATTGAAAAGCAAATTATGAATTATGTACGAACTACGAAAGGTACGAAAATACGAAAAATATGTATTATGAATAACGAATAAATACGCGCCCGTCGTTCAATGGATAGGACACTGGCCTGCGCCCAGTCATACGACTGGGCGTCCGGTCGAATGACCGGACGAAGCCATCAAAAGTAATATGTATTATGTTTATTTATTACAATTGAACAATGGAGATTTGTATAAAGGTTCAACATCAAATTTAAAACAAAGAATCAGCGAGCATAAGCGTGGCAAAGTACAATCAACAAAAAACAGAGAACCGGTTTTAATTCATTATGAATGTTATTTGAAAAAGTCGGATGCTTTAAGGCGTGAGAAATTTTTAAAAACAACAGAAGGAAAAAGATTGTTAAAACAGCAAATAAGAGATGCGTTAAATACGCGCCCGTCGTTCAATGGATAGGACACTGGCCTGCGAAGCCGGAAATCCAGGTTCGACTCCTGGCGGGCGCACCACGTAGGAAAAGTCAAAGAGTTGGGGGAAAAAAAATTTTTAATCATAAAACTTATGAGCATAAAAAATCCATTTTCGAAACCTTCCGAAAAAAAGGAACCTATAAAAGGGGAAGGTTTTAGTATGCGAGATGGAAATCCTTTTAGTAAGCCTGTTGGTCCAGGTTTAGAGTTTAGGCCAGGAGAGACCAATGAAACTGCATCAGAAAGACAAAAGAAAGAGAAAGCAGAAAGAGAGAAATTGCGACAAGAGTACCGAGAAAAAGAAGCAAATATAACGCCTGAAGAAAAAGCGCAACGAGCAGAAGAATGGGCACAGCAAGATCGTAAATTGATGGCAGAATGGTTTGAGGACTGTATTAAGAAAAATGGCGAATACTCCGAAGCTCTGCAAATTAAACAAGACGGAAGCCTTGATTGTGAAAAGAGATTAGATGGTCGGCTTCCAATTCTTGTAAGCGTGTGCGATTTAAAAAGCCCAGAAGATTTGTACCAACTAATGCACAAGATTTCGCAGGAATATCCTAATCTTGATATATCTTTTGAAGTTGATCCGAGCAGGAAATGGATAAAATATCGTGTTGCCAAAAAAGTTGAAAGTAGTAAGTAAAATATTTTCATAATTTTACATTCGCTTTGCGAATTCTTGGATTAAATGCCGCCAAAGAAAAACTTGAAATTGTTAAATCTCGCGGCGGAGCCGCACCGCTCAAAACCGCAAAAGAACTCATAGAAAAACATCGGCTCGAACCATATTTTGTAAAAGAAAATTTTTTCATATCATTTATTGCAGAAATTCTTGGAAATTTCTGTTTTTTGATTGCAAATAGTGGTTTAATAGTCAATTCGGTGGGGCTGGAATCGTTATCGGCCGACCAAAATTTCAACTATCATTCGGTATCGTCTTTGGGGGTTTAACCCACGGTGAACATTAAGTAAACTTTTTAATCGGTTAAAGTAACCGTCCAACGAATTGGTGGTATTGGGAATATTTAATTCAGGGTATTTTTGGTAAGTATACAAATATGGTAAATTGGTTGTTAAACTGCGGTAAGCGGATCTAATTCTCTTGTGAGTATGAAACCAGCGTCCGGTATTTAAATCGGTCGTTTTTTGTTTTAAAAATTGTTCCCATTTTAAAAACCATTCATTTAATTTTTTAGATAGCTCTTCCTGAGATTGTTAAAACAGCAAATAAGAGATGCGTTAAATACGCGCCCGTCGTTCAATGGATAGGACACTGGCCTGCGAAGCCGGAAATCCAGGTTCGACTCCTGGCGGGCGCACAAGTTTTTAATTTAAGCCGCGTTGATGGCGGTTTTTTTGTTTTAAAACAGTAGCAAGCTCTATGGTTTGTAATTCACCATCCATAGTCCACAGTCAACAGACCGCAGTCCAGCATCGTAGCTCTGGACTAGAATAGGTTTTCGTGGTATTACTATTTTTAGTGTTTGTTCTTTGAAAATTAATGTTTAGGAGGTTTGTTGATGAAAACAAGAAACGAAAAAATCATTTCGGAAATCGCTAAATTTGTAAAAAAGAAATTTGCAACAGAAACATCAGGCCACGACTGGTGGCATATTTATCGCGTTTGGAAAATGGCAAAACATATCGGTAAAAAAGAATCCGCCGATATGTTTATAGTGGAGCTCGCGGCGCTTTTGCACGACATCGCGGATTGGAAATTTAATAATGGCGATGAAACTATCGGACCAAAAGTCACCAGAGAGATTTTGTCTGATCACGGTGTTCCAAAAGATATTACGAATCGCGTTTGCGAAATTATTTCCAAAATATCGTTTAAAGGCGCGGGAGTTAAAAACGAGATGGAAACTCTTGAAGGAAAAATAGTGCAGGACGCGGACCGGCTTGACGCTATTGGAGCCATCGGAATCGCGCGCGCGTTCGCTTATGGCGGACACAAGAATCGCGTGATGTATGATCCGGAACAAAAACCCGAAAGCAATCAGACAAAAGAAGAATACATGAAAGGGGGTCAGACGACCTTAAATCATTTTTACGAAAAATTGTTGCTTTTGAAAGAACGGATGAACACGGAAACCGCTAAAAAAATCGCGGTCAAGCGGCATCATTATATGGAAAATTTTTTGAATAGGTTTTATTCGGAGTTGGAAGGAAAAAGTTAAATTAAAAAAAGGAGAAGAAAAATGGAAATGATTATAACGGCAATTGCAGGTATTGCGATGTTGATTCTTGTCGTGGTTGTACACGAAGGCGGGCACGCTTTTGCGGCCAGAGTTTTTGGAGTCGGCGTGGCTGAATTTGGAATCGGATTTGGCAAGCCGAGAATAAAAATTTTTCAGACAAAAAACTTTCCGATTTATTTCTGCCTTATATTGCTCGGAGGATACGTGCGGATTAAAGCAAGGGGAGATAAAAAATCCTTCGACGTGGAAGGAAAATTTTTTGACGACATTCCTCTTTGGCAAAAACTGGTTATTCTTTCCGCGGGAGTGTTTATGAATTTGGTACTCGCCGTGGTTTTGAGAATGATAATTTTTATTATCGCTCCGGAAGGCATACAATTCAAATTTTTAATTTTACCGATTTCTTTAGCCGCCGCTCCTGTTTGGTATCTTATCCCGTATTTTGCGGTCAAGTTTGTTTTTGTTACTTTTTATCAGTGGTTTATGGCGATGATATTAGGATTCGTTGGTTTATTCTTTTTGATTTTTGACATGTTTTCATCATCTTCCGCCGCTTCGCCTATTCCGCTTGTTCAAGCTGACAGCGGAATGATAGCAACAGTCGGGCTTGGAGACGCCGTACACAAGGGGTTTCTTACATACTTATGCGTGGTATATTATGTATCGGTGCTTCTCGCAAGCATGAACTTATTACCAGTCTTTCCATTGGACGGAGGAAACGTGGTTTTGGAAACCATAAAAGAAGCGGAAAGGAAAATTGATAAAGAATTTTTTTCAATTCCGTTTAAAATAATAAAAATTGCGTTCCAATACGCAGGGTTTGGGTTTATTGTCTTGTTGCTCATGTTAATGATTTGGAGCGACGTATTGACGGTAGTAAAATTTTTCAGTTAAAAAACATATTCGCGCCGCTGATAAAAATATCGGCGGTTTTTTAATCGCGGGAATGACAGTATGAATGATTTTCGTTATTCGGCGACAGTCCATCTCGATTGTGGTTCGATTGTGGTTCTCTTGACAGAATCGCTAAAATGTGCTATAATTAGATGTTAATGCCTTAAATAAGGCAAAAACGAGCACTTTGACAATAAGTTCTGTCATTCCCGTGAAAGCAGGAAGATATCGCTTGGCTGTCCGAAATTTTTAATTTTTAATTTTATAAATAAATCTTAATTTTTAAACCACTAATTCCCGCATTTGCGGGAAGATATCGCTTGGCTGTCCGAAATTTTTAATTTTTAATTTTATAAATAAATCTTAATTTTTAAACCGCTAATTCCCGCATTCGCAGGAATGACAGAAAAAATAAAAAGGGAGAAAAAAATGAAAATTTTATTAAGTTTAGAAGTAAGTTTGGTTTTTTTTCTTTTTCTTATGGTTTTACTGTTGTTACTGTTGAAAAAAACACCGCAGCCAACAGTAATAGTAACAGCGCCACCACCGTCGTTTACCCTTGATAGTATTGGCGGTGGTATAAGTGGAGGTGGATGTTTCTATACTGTAGGGGGTCAAGTAGAGTGTGGAACCTATTTCTAAAAGAAAAAATAAAAAAGGAGAAAAATGGATGGAAGGAGCAGAAGAAATAATAGAATATAAAAAAGCAAACTTTTATTTAAAAGATACGCTGCTAGATGTTATAGAGTTGGCAGCGCAAATTAAAATAAAAGAAGAAAAGGAGGTGAAAATTTTCTTTTATTTTAATGGAATCCCTGTATTTATTAAAAGCAGGGACATACCAGCCCCGCCTCAAAAAATTATTAAAGCAATAGAACAGATAAGAAAAAAAGAAAGAAGAAAAAAGTTGTTAAGTAAGCGCCCACACGAGGATCATGTAGTGGGCACAGTTGAGGATGTGGTGGAAAAAAAAGTAAGCGCTTACTTTTTTGAGTATAAAGAAAGAATTGAATACAAAAAAGTAAGCGAGTGGAAAACAAAATGGAAGATACTTAAAAAAATGGAAGATACGAGTTAAAAAAATAAAATTAAAAAAAATTTTAAATAGCTCGCCAGAGGCGGGCAAAGGAGAAAGAAAGAATGTATAAAAGTAGAAAAAAAGAAGAAAGAGCGGAAAACGGAACCCCCTCAATAATTGAGAAAATTGCCGCCAAAATTGGTGGCGAAAAGTACGAGGAGAAGAAAATTGAGGAGAAAATTATTGACTCCTCAAAAATTAAAATTTTTGCATTAAACAAGGATGGGATGAGAATCCCATTAATGAAAAACAGTAATGGTGCCGCGTTTTTTCTTCCTTCGGGGTTGGTGTCCGCCCCGCTGATAATGGAGGTGGAAAAGTTCTCTTGCCCCATTACCACTGGGGCAGGTAGTACTGTTTTGAAAATTGAAATTGAGTTGGTTTCCCCCCA
>JAQWDH010000034.1 GCA_028705565.1 Patescibacteria group bacterium
TATAAATCAGTTCAGATGATCCTTTCTCAATTAGATGAATATTGCGACGACAATTTTATGAATCGTTGCAAAAATAGCATTTTTTGATATAATAGCGGTATGAAATTCACTCGTACAAAAAAGTTGCTTTTTGCAAACAACAAAGGCGGCGTTGGTAAAACTACATTGGCTTTTAATTGCGCCATGTCTTTTGCTAAACAGGGATATAAAACCGTATTAGTTGATCTTGACCCTCAGTGCAATCTTTCACGCCTATCACTGGGAGACAATTATTATGAAAAAAATTTATTTTCTTCACAAGAAAAAAATATTTATGATGTGTTGAAGGGGATAGCAGAGGGTGGCTCAGACATAAATCTGAATGTGCCATTTATTCCAATTCCAAATAGCGATAGCAATCTTTCTTTGATGAAGGGCAGCGTTGAACTTTCGCTTTATGAAAATATATTGGTCGCGGCCTATGGACAAGCGGCAGCGGGACAACAGCTTGGCTATTTTCAAACCAGCGCGATTGATAGGTTTCTTAGAGAACGGGGTTTGAAGGACGAAGTTGATATTTTTGTCATTGACACCTCTCCCAGTTTATCATTGCTAAATCAAATTATTTTTCTTGGTTCGGATTATTTTGCCGTTCCCATGATGCCCGATGCCTTTAGCGTGCAGGGCATAGAAAATCTCGGCAGTATCTTTGAAAAATGGAAACAAAATTGGAAAGTGACGGGCAAGGCCTTGTCGGGAAATACAGAGAGTAAATTTGTGCTTTCCGGTGATGGATTATTTATTGGGTACATTATTAATTCGTACAATGTATATGGCAAACAACCAATAAAAGACCATCGCCATTGGATTGAGGAACTTCCGACCAAAGTGAAAAAAAACCTTTCAGAAAAGCATGGGCGAAACGGCTTGGTTGAAAAAAGCTGGAAAAATCCACTTGCGGAAATTCAGGATTATGGCAGAATTCCGGCAAAATGCCAAGAAATCGGGGTGGCGATCTTTGATCTTGATCCGGAGTTAATCGAAGAAATACACATAGGAACAAAAGAAAACATTGAAAAATCAAAAGAAGAATTCAAGATTCTAACAAATAATATCTTAGAAATATTGGCGGAATACTAAACAATCTCTATTCTAACATCGTCTACGACTCGGAACAAATAAATAAAGCACTCTTTTATCCGAGTGTTTTTTATGTTAAAATAAACCTATGAAAATTTTTGTTAAAGCCAAGCCGAACGCTTCGCGTGAAAGTGTTGAAATTACGGACGCGCCGACAGGTAGGGCGGGCGATAAACTTTATATCGTTTCGGTCAGAGAGCCGCCTGCAAACGGGCTGGCTAATTTGGCTATTGTAAAAGTTTTAGCTGAACATTTTAAAACGCCGAGGTCAAATGTGCGGATTCTTAAAGGACATACGAGCAAGCAGAAAATTATTGAAATAAATATTTGAATTTTAAAATTTATTTATGGAACAAAAAGCATGGATTGTGGCGGTTGATATGGGTTATGGGCATCAAAGAGCGGCCCACCCCCTGCGTCGTCTTTCACCGACAGGCAAAGTGATTGCCGCGAATAATTACCAGGGTATTCCCGCCAATGACAAAAGAATTTGGAAGGGGAGCCGGAGGTTTTACGAATTTATATCTCGTGTTTCCAACTGGCCTTTAATAGGTGAAAAATTTTTTAATTTATACGATAAATTGCAAGCCATACCGGATTTTTATCCTCGCCGCGATTTGTCCGCGCCGACTTTACAATTGAAAGAAATGTATAATTTAATCAGAGGTGGATGGGGGAAGGATTTGATAGATTTTTTAAATAAGCAGGACATACCGCTTATCACCACTTTTTTTACAGTCGCTTTTTTCGCGGAAGAGCATGAATTTAAAAATGACATTTACATCGTGATTTGCGACGCGGATGTAAGCCGAACATGGGTCGCGCTGAATCCGCAAAAAAGCAGAATAAAATATCTTGCGTCGTGCCGCAGGGTCGTGGATAGATTGAAATTATACGGAGTGAAAGAAGAAAATATATTTTTAACGGGTTTTCCTTTGCCGGAAGAAAACGCCGGCGGAAAAAATCTGGAAGTTTTAAAAGCCGACTTGGCGGAGAGAATTGTGAGTTTGGATCCGGAACACAGATATCGCCAAAAATACGCGGCGACTGTAAAACAATTTTTAAAAGATATTAAAATTGAAGAACGCCATAAGCACCCACTCACCTTGACTTTTGCGGTAGGCGGAGCCGGAGCGCAAAAAGGTTTGGCGCGCGCGATTTTGGCGAGTTTAAAAAAGAAATTATTAAACGAAGAAATTATTTTAAATTTGGTTGCAGGCGCGCGCAACGATGTTTTTGTGTATTTTCGCGACCATATCAAAGAAATCGGACTTGGAAAAATTTTAGACAGGAATCTTCGCATTATTTTCGCCGTGGAAAAAGAAGATTATTTTAAAGAGTTTAATGATGTTTTGCGTTCCACGGATATGTTATGGACAAAACCGAGCGAATTGGTTTTTTACAGCGCCTTAGGCTTGCCGATAATTATGGCTCCGTCTTTGGGCTCGCAGGAAGTTTATAACAGGGTATGGCTCAAAACTATCGGCGCCGGCATTTCGCAAAACGACCCGCGCTACACGAGTGAATGGATTTTTGATTGGGTCAATTCCGGCTGGCTTGCTGAAGCCGCGATGTCAGGGTTTTTGGATGGCAGACAATTTGGAGTTCAAAATATCGTAGATGTCGTATTTCACGGAGTCCTAGAACCCGCGAAAAATTATCAATTACTGTAAGAATCGGTTGAAAATAAAGTTTTTGTCAACCGTTGACAAAAACTTTATTTTTGTTTATAATATAAATCGTATTTTGAAATTCCGGGGTAGCGCAGTGGTAGCGCAGTTGACTGTTAATCAATTGGTCGCGGGTTCGAATCCCGCCCCCGGAGCCAAA
>JAQWDH010000035.1 GCA_028705565.1 Patescibacteria group bacterium
ACAATCCGGGGACAACTGTAAACACATTAAGATGTTGTTGGAATTTATGTCCTCGGCGAGCATAGAGAAATTGATGGAAGTGATGGAGAATGGATCGACTAAGTTATGATCTTGGAAGATTGATAACCCAGTGGAGAAGTCAATTGCAATTAATACCAGACACAACGGAAGAGAAAAGAGCGGAAAGAAGAGTACTATTCAGGTGCATAGGAGAATTGCATCATGTAATAGAGAAGAACATACAGGAGGAATGAGATATATGAGAAAATCAGTAATGTATACGATAGGTGGTGGGATTACACGCCGGAACTTAACGACAAACTCGGCAGAGATATTAACTGAAGTAGCCGTTAAGCTGTGGAGATTGAATAAGACAAAATTGCAAGAAATAGGAATGATAAAACCAACAACATCAACAGCCGTTGATTATCTGATATATCATGCAGCCAAGGATGGACATATTGACTTAGAAGTACCGTTAACACCAGAGAACAATATATACTTAGCGATTATCGATTAAAGGAGGCACGAAATACATGGGAAATTGGAGAAAGAAGGCAAAGAAACTGACACAGGGCAAATGGATAAGATTCGATGAGTCAACACCCAAGTGGGTAGTCACTTTTGTAGGCGAACCCACTGTAGTCGAGAAAACAGCACAGACGGGACCCAATGCCGGAGAGAAGTATGAGGTAATGAGCTTTCCGATTGAGGTAGATGGTGAGGACAAGATACTAGAGCCGAACAGATCTCTCCTTCTGGTCATGTCAGATGAAGATGAGGACGATGAGATACTTGGAAAGACATTCCTAATTAAGTGCTTGGACCTCAAGAATAAGAGATCGTGGAAGATGGTAGAGCAAGAGGCTCCTATCTCTGCCAAGAAGAATAAGGCGGTGAAAGAAGAGGAACTAGACGAAGAACCAGAGCAGGAAGAAGAAGAAGAGCCAGAAGTCGAGGAAGAGAAGGCCAAGAAGAAGTTCAAGGAGGAAGTGAAGAAGCGGACAGCGGCCAGGAAGAAGAAGGGGAAAGAGAAGGCAGGGGAGGAAGAGAATGTCAGTAAAGATGAAGAGAAGGGCGGAGAGAGCGGAGAAGAGGCGGCAAGCGTGGAATAGGGCGGAAACTCCCTATTTTCACGAGTGCTTGTCGTGTGAATTGGATTGTGAAGTGCTCAGGTCATGCCCGGATAGGAGATATACTATCTGGACATGCCCTAAGAATCGCGTTGGAGAGCCATTCTTTCCATATGCATATGAGGAAGAGAGAAAGAAGAGAACAAGTGGGAAATAATATGGACAGATTCATATTAATATTGTTCGTGATAGTAATGGCCTGGTGGATGTTTGGAACCAAGAAGTAATTCGGGAGGAGAAGAGAACATGATGGTATATGAAATATGCGGATTGACAAAAGAAGAAGCCGACGCTACGGAAATGGTACTGAGACGGAAAATGTCGGGGAAACGAATGGGCGAGACAACGGGGTTGATATTCGACCCATTATGCAAAGAAGAGCATGCTAATCCTAAAGCACTATACACAGCATACTGCTATGGGATATTAGCCGGTATGATGATTGGAAAACAACAATTGATCGGCGAGACGATGGGAGCTGAATAGACATGGACGTTAAGATGGAGATAGTAACGGGCGGCGGGAAGAAGGCTAACAGAATGAGCCATTCTTACACAGCGAAAGAAGTGCAGACTATGGACGAAATCATAGAGATATTCAAGGAGCAATTTGACAAATACTTTCCTAAGTACCAGAGCTTAGAGACCCCAGGAAAGAAAGGAGGCAAGAAGTAGATGCCAACGAATGATGAGATCCAGGAAACATACGAAGAATTGATAACAGCATATGACGTTGTTGTATCAAGAGCAGTAGATGTGAGGGAAGCGCTGGAAGCACTGACAAACGCAGAAGCATCGATTCTGTCTTCGGAAGTAATAGTGGGATCAAATGCAGAAGTAAGAAATGCAAAACTAAAGATAGCAACCGCAGAGCTGAGAGCGACACTACACAGAGAAACGATAGCAAAGATGAACGCAGACGCGGCATTGGAGATAATCAGAATGCAAGTAGATGCAGACAAATGGCAAATAAGAAACACCGACAATTTATTACGAGAAAAAGAGCTACTGGGGAGGAACAAGATAGATGAGTAAGAAGGATCAGATCGAGAACACGCCTCTACAACTATTTACAGGCAGATATCTGATATCTCTGATCAATGGCACATCGTTCAGCGTGTTGATCACCGGGGCATTTAAGGATGCCTGGATAGTGAGAGACGATGAAGGTATCGAGGGCATAATACCGTTCCATGCTGTAGTAATGGCAGTAGAAGTTAAAGAGAGCGAGAAGGAGGAGGAGATGTATGAAGAAGGATAAAGCAGAGAAGAAAGAGGCGAGCAAGAAGAAAGGAGCCAAGGGAAAGACTACAAAATCTCTGAGGAAGTCACCAAAGGCCCAGGAAGAGGCATAAAACTTAAAGGATAGACAATCATCCATCCGAGATAGAAAGTCGATCCTTGAGGCTATAAAGAGGGTTGTAGGGCAAATGAGTGTCCTACAACCGATTCTATTTCTTCTCAGAAGCAGCCTTTTCTTTAGCCTTTATCTCTTTCGCTGTCAAACCGACAACGGAGTAGTCAATGGTTCTGGCTTGCTCTTGAATAATATTCTCGTCAGTAGCCTGGGGGAGAGCAGAGAGACATCTCCAAC
>JAQWDH010000016.1 GCA_028705565.1 Patescibacteria group bacterium
AGACCCGATAGTTAAAATTAAAATCGTTGGAGTCGGCGGCGGCGGCGGTTCGGCGATAAACAGAATGGTCGCAGAGAAAATAAAAGGAGTTGATTTTATAGCCATGAATACTGACGTGCAAGCCCTGCATCTTAATTCTGCTCCGCAAAAATTACACATAGGACAAACTGTAACGCGCGGTTTGGGCGCCGGGATGGATCCCGAAGTCGGAAGACGCGCCGCGGAGGAATCGCAAAACGAAATAAGAGAAATACTCAAGGATGCCGATATGGTTTTTATTACGTGCGGTTTAGGTGGAGGCACCGGTACCGGAGCAGGTCCAATGGTGGCTGAAATAGCAAAAGAAATTGGAGCTTTAACTGTGGCGGTTGTCACCAAGCCATTCGCGTGGGAAGGCCCGAAACGTTCTGAAATCGCGGAAGCAGGCTGGGAAGAAATAGCAAAAAAAGTTGATAGCATCATCACAGTGCCAAATGAAAGAATTTTACAGGTTATAGATAAAAAAACTCCATTTACCGAAGCGTTCCGAATCGCTGATGATATTTTGAGGCAAGGCGTGCAGGGAATTTCTGAAATTATCACCACTCCGGGAGGAATCAATGTTGATTTCGCGGATGTAAAAACAATTATGCGCGACACAGGGTCTGCTCTTATGGGCATAGGTATTGGCAAAGGAGAAAACAAGGCTACAGACGCGGCAAAAGCGGCTGTTTCAAGTCCGCTTTTAGATCTTTCAATAGATGGAGCGCGCGGTATTTTATTTACATTGACCGGCGGTCCGGATTTGACTATGGACGAAGTGAATGAAGCAGCCAAAATAATCACCAGCTCGGCTTCAAGCGACGCGAAAATCATTTTTGGCTCCGTAATAGATGTAGATATGAAAGACACTGTTAAGATTACTGTCGTTGCGACAGGTTTTGAAGAAAAACATTTGCGGCAAATGAGCGACGAAGATGCGGCGAAAAAATCTTTTTCCAGCGGAAAATACACACCGAGTCCGTTTGTTATCAAGACGCAAAAAGAAGAAGAGGAAAAAGATAAAAAATTTAAACAATTCGCGCAGAAGAATATAAACAATAACGCGCAGGCGTCCGCTAATTCCCAATTTGCCGGAATAATCAAAAATTTTGATGATGAAGAAGAATTGGCGATACCTCCATTTATAAAGAAAAAAATGGGTATTTAATTTTTTATGTTCAGGCACAAAAATACTCCGGATTCTCCGGAAACGGCCGTTGATAAATCGGCTTTGGAAAATAAATCAGAAGATACAAAACCGCTTAAAGAAAAAAAAGAAGCGACTGTTTCTGATTTGCGAGAACTTTTGGAAAAAAATTTAAAATGGTCGCAGATTATTTATGAACAAAATAGAAAAATCAACAGCAAATTGTTTTGGACAGCCGCGGCAAATTGGATAAGAATTTTTTTGATAGCGGTTCCTCTAATTTTGGCCGTTATATTTCTGCCGCCGTTATTGAAAAAAGCGTTGTCAGGATACAGTGAGCTTTTGGGCGGCGCGACCGGAACTTCGGAGAAAAAAATAAACCCTTCAACAATTGAGCAATTTTTAAAAATGCTTCCGCTCAACTCAATTCAGGAGGAACAAATCAAAGCGATGCTTAAATAATTTATTGTTGAAGCGAATTAAAATAGGTTATATTTTCGCTGAAATATTGTTTTTTGTTTTTTATTTTTTTAATTTTACGCGTTTTTTATGAAACACACAAAAATCGGCGCGACAGTCGGGCCTTCTTGTCAAGAAAAGAGCATATTAAAAGAAATGGTAAAGTCGGGCATGAATTTCGCCCGCCTTAATTTTTCGCATGGAACTTATGATAATCACGCTTTGCTTATTAAAAACATAAGAGAGGTTGAGGAAGAAACAAACGAGCCGTTGGCGATAATGCAGGATTTGCAGGGGCCGAAAATTCGTTTGGGCATTTTGCCAGAAGATGGCGTTGAATTAAAAACCGGCGAAGAAGTCGCGCTTGACACGAGTTTAACCGAATACAAAAAAGACATTTTACCTTTGACATTTCCCGGTTTGGAAAAGTTTATTCAAAGCGGCGAAAGAATTTTAATCAATGACGGACGCGTGGAAATAAAAGTTGAAAAAATTGAAGGGTCTAAAATTTACGGCAAGGTGATTGAGGGCGGGGTCGTCACTTCGCATAAGGGTTTTAATTTTCCGGAAACAAAATTATCCATACCTGCTTTGAGCGATAAAGACAAAGAAGATCTGAAGTTCGGAGTAAAGGCCGGTGTTGATATAGTCGCTTTATCCTTTGTGACAAACGCCAAAGACATTTTGGACTTAAAATTTTTAATTAAACAATACGAAGAAGAATCGGGCATAAATAACGAACAGCCGATCCGCATTATCGCAAAAATAGAAAGGCACGAAGCCGTTGATAATATCAAGGAAATTTTGGATGTGGCGGACGGAATTATGGTGGCGAGAGGGGACTTGGGTTTGGAAATGCCGGCTGAGGAACTGCCTTTGGTGCAAAAAAAATTGATTGACGCGGCGAATGGCGCGGCAAAGCCGGTGATTGTCGCGACACAAATGTTGGATTCAATGCAAAACAATCGCCGTCCGACCAGAGCCGAAGTTTCAGATGTGGCAAACGCCGTGATTGACCACGCGGACGCTTTGCTTTTGACAAACGAAACAGCATCCGGAAAATATCCGGCTTTAACAGTCAAAACGATGCATGATATTATTTTAGCAACTGAAAAATCAACTTATGATGACGCGAATTTGCCAAAAGGCCAGCGGCCCGACACAGACCTCGCGATTACGAAAATATCTCGCATTTTGGCGGAAGAAGTTGAAGCTAAATTGATTTTAGCAGCCTCCATTTCAGGAGAAACCGGCCGGCTCATCAGCAGAGTGAGACCAGAATTATCTATTTTGGTGGCGACAAACTCCGATAGGTCAAGGCGGCAATTGAATTTATCTTGGGGAATCAGGCCATTTATTTTGCCTTTTTGCCGCACGATTGAAGAATTGGTTGAGCGCTCAATAAATTATATTAAGAAAGAAAAAATCGCCAAAAACGGCGACAAAATGATTATTGTCGCCGGCGAGCCTGTCGGACAGGCTGGGAATGTTAATTTGGTTGAAGTAAGGGAAATAAAATAAACTTAAAATATCAACTGTTCTACTATCACAAAGTCGGATACAGCGGAAATTTTTTTGTAAATTCAATAATCTGATTTTTGATTTCAGCGAGTTTGGTTTCGTCTTGCCAATTCGTTATCGCTTCATCAATCCATTTCGCGACAACGCGCATTTCTTCTTCTTTCATTCCGCGCGTGGTTAAAGCAGGCGTGCCGAGGCGGATTCCGGACGGGTCCATTGGCGAACGCGGATCGTCGGGAATCATATTTTTATTTGCCGTAATACCCGCTTTGTCCAAAGCGATTTGACCTGCTTTTCCGGAAAGTCCTTTTGTGGTTACGTCAATCAAAAGCAAATGGTTATCTGTTCCGCCGAAACAAAGTTTATATCCGCGTTTTTTGAATTCTTCTTCTAAAATTTTCGCGTTCTTTTTTATTTGCCGCGCGTATTCTTTGAATTCCGGTTCCAATGCCTCTTTAAAAGCGACGGCTTTGGCGGCGATGTTATTTTCGTGCGGACCTCCTTGAAATCCTGGAAATACGGCTTTGTCAATTTCTTTTGCGAATTTTTCTTTGCACATAATCATGCCTCCGCGCGGGCCTCGCAATGTTTTATGAGTCGTGGTTGTAACAACGTCAAAAATCGGAACCGGATTGTTCATCTCGCCGGCCGCGATAAGTCCGGCGATGTGCGCGATGTCAGCCATCGTGATAGCGCCGACCTCATCGGCGATTTTTTTAATCGCTTCATAATCAATTTCGCGCGAATAAGCCGAATAACCGACTAAAATCATTTTTGGTTTGTGTTCTATCGCCATTTGCCGCAAATTTTCCAAATCAATCAATCCATCAGCGTTCGTTTTGTAACGGACGAAATTGAAAATTTTTGCCATATATGTTACAGGATGTCCGTGCGTAAGATGTCCGCCGTGGGACAAATCCATCCCCAAAACCGTGTCACCGGGTTTTAAAAGAGCAAAATACACGGCGATATTTGCTGGCGCTCCGGATAATGGTTGGACATTTACGTGTTCGGCGTTGAATAATTTTTTTGCCCGTTCAATCGCCAATGTCTCCACCTCGTCAATAAACTCACATCCGCCGTAATATCTTTTTCCTGCGTAACCCTCCGAATATTTGTTGGTTAAAACAGAACCCAACGCTTCCAATACTGCGGGGGAAACGAAATTTTCCGAAGGTATCATTTCCAAGCCTTCTTCTTGCCGTTTTTGTTCGCGTTTAACGCTGGCGTAAATATCAGGGTCAAAATTTTTTAAATTATGCGTGTACATATTCTAATTCTAAAATTTTTAATTTAATTTTATAAAATTTTCTTGATTATTTCATAAACATTCGGCGCGCAATTTTCCGGCAAATTGTTTATGTCGTGCCATCCATAATCAACCACATCTTTTCCTGGTTTGATATCGCCGACGCGTTCGGCCAAGTAATGGATTAAAATTATCACCCTGCCATTTTCGCGCAACATTATAGGTTTGAGCGGTTTGATTATTTTTATGTCAATTCCCATTTCTTCTTTCGCTTCGCGCCTACAAACGTCTTCCAAACTCGCGTCAAAATTTTCCATTGAGCCGCCCGGAAACATCCACGGACCCACGTCGTCGGATTTTTGTTCTCGGTTGAGCAAAATTTTGTTATTTTCAATTATCACCGGTCCGGATGCGATAATTGAACCTTGTGGCAATTCCATATTGTTTTTTTATGATAATTTATAAGATAGAATTCATTGACAGGAATCTTTGTTGTCATCCCCGTGAAAACGGGGATCCATATAATTTACACGGTGGGTCCCCGTTTTCACGGGGATGACAATTGAAATAATTCGCTATAAATTTATAACCTCCTTAATTATATCCCCTCATTCCCGTATTGACAAGATTCAATTTTAAAGTTAAATATGATATAATTAAAAAGATAAATTATTAACTTTAACTTATGGAATTGACATTGATTTTAGGGCCGATGAAAAGCGGAAAATCGTTTGATTTGATAAGTTATTTCGCGCCGCTTCGCTACACGAAAAAACGTTTCGCTCTTTTTCAGTCGGAAAGAAATGTTCGCGACAATCAAATAGAATCCAGAAACGGAGCTTTGTTGGACGCGAATAAAGTAGGTTCATTTGCGGAAATTATTGACGCCGGATATGAAATTATCGGTATAGACGAAATTCATATGTTCCGTCCGGAGGAAGCGGAAAACATCAAAAAGATATTGCAAAAAGGCACGCAAGTGGTGGTCGCCGGTTTGGATTTGGATTACCGCGGAGAAATGTTTTTGATAATTAAAAAACTTTTGGAAATCGGTCCTTTGCGTGTTGTATATCGCAGAGCCGTGTGCGAAAATTGTCACGAACACAACGCGGTTTATACTCAGGTTTATAATAATGGAGCGCCGATTACCGAAGGAATGCCTCCTGTGATTCCGGATGATGGAACATTCACATACTCGCCGCTTTGCAGAAGTTGTTTTAAAGCTAATTGACTTTTTTTACCATATAACCGTTTTCCAAACGGTATCCGAGTTTTCTGTAATATCCTCGCACGCCAACGCCGGAGATAACGGCTATTTTTTTTACGCCTTTTTTTTGGCAGATTTCTTCGGCTTTTTCCATAAGTTTTCTTCCCAAACCCTTGTGTTGAGACGCTTTTTTTTCTTTTTCACCAATTTCCAAAAGTTGTCCGTAAGTGTGCAATTCGCGAATAAACGCTTGATAATTATAATTATTGTTTTGTTTTTTATGAGATTGCTTCGTCGGCATATTTGACACGCCTTCTCGCAATGACATTATTCGCAATCGGCAAAACGCGTAAACCGTCCCGGGCTCTTCGCCCAATGCGGATTCGCCTCGGGCGCAAAAACTCAAAAAATATTCCATTCCTCCGCTTGCCTTATATTTTTCCACAAACAATCGCATTTTTGACTTTTGACTTTTGACTTTTGACTTGTTTTTTTGATGTCCTATTTCTCTGCATCTCAAACATCGGCATTTAGTTCCTTCTTTCTCCATTTCCATTTGTATAATTTGTCTCAAATTCGTTATTTTATTTCCAGCCATAATATGCTGACTTGGTATGTCGCGTATCAAACGGGAGATGCGGACATAGCGAGGAACCGTTGTTTTGAATTTTTTTAAAACTTCAATCAGTTTTTTATTTGTATAAGGTTTGTATTCGTTTTTTTTTAACATTTTATACAGTTTGGAATTTTTTACCACTGCGCATGGATAAATTTTTATCATATCCGGCCTATAATCAGGATTCTCGAAAATTTTTTTCATCATCGCGAGGTCTTTGCTTGGCGTTGAGCCCGGCAGTTGCGGCATCAGATGAAAATCAACTTTGAAGCCGTAATTTTTGAGCAGTTTTACGGCGCGGACGGTTTCTTTCGCGTCGTGCCCTCGTTTTATCAATTTTAAAATTTTGTCGTCAATCGTTTGAACCCCAAGTTCAATTCTTGTGCATCCGAGTTCGCGCATTTGTATAATTGTTTCTTCATTTACAAAATCCGGCCTCGTTTCCAAAGTAAGCCCGATAATTCTGTGTTTGGCGGACTCGTTTTTTTGTTGGGCGATGTTTAATTGTTTTTTTAAAATACTGATTTTAGTTTTTGAATTGTAATTTTGATTTTTAGTTTTTGATTTTTGGTTTTTTGCGTCGCACGCTGTAAAACATCGCAAAATAAACCAATACTGATAATCCAAAGGATACGCGTTCCAAGTCCCGCCTTTTACTATCAATTCAATTTTATCCGTCGGGTGGCCGTTTTTTTCAAGCGTTTCAATTCTTCTCGCGACTTGTTCAAACGGGTCAAACTTTAAAGCCAACGCTCGCGCCGCGGCAGGCTCGTCTGAAATGTAGCTTTTTGGCATTATTTTTTCATTCGGGCAGTAAATACATTCGCCAGGGCAAGGAAACGGTTCGGTTAAAACAGTCACAACTGCTACGCCCGAAAGAGTGCGCACGGGTCGTTTAATTAAGAGTCTTTCCAAATTTGCGTTTTGTTTAATCTTGTTTTTTCGGGTTAAATTATGATATGCTTCCAGCAAATCCGAGTTGGATATATTATGCGCCAATTTTGGATGCGCGCGAAAAAACATCCGCTCGGCAACCGCGATATCGTTGGCGCAGATGGGCGGATTTTTAATCAAATAAATCACTATTTTTTCTGCCAAAGGATTTTTCATATGAATCAAAAGAAAGCCCTACAAATTATACGCAAAACGGGTGAAAATTACAACAAGATGGCGCGCGAATGGAGCGTCTCGCGCGATAAACCGTCAGCGTTAAAAATTAATCTTGTTAAAAAAATAATCAGACCGCGAGTAAGGGCGCTGGATTTGGGTTGCGGAAACGGATTTTTATTGCCTGAAATTTTGTCGCGAAAAGGCGATTATATTGGTATGGACAATTCGCGCGAGCTTTTGCGCGCGGCGCGAAAAAAATATCCTGAACATAAAAATAAATTTATCAAAGGCGAAGCCGGCAAACTCCCGTTTAAAAATAAAACTTTTGACGCGGTTTTCAGTTTCGCGGTTTTACACCACATACCTTCTGAAAAATACAGGTTGAAATTTTTTCAAGAAATTTTTCGCGTTCTCAAATCCGGCGGGGAATCGGCGATAACGGTCTGGAATCTTTTAAACGAGTGGCCGAAAGAAAAATATAAAATAGCCGAGCAACTTAAAAAAATTGTTTCCGGATTGGAAGAAGGCGATGTTTTCGTTCCTTGGAAAGCGTCGCGAGGCAAAAAAATCAGTCGGTATATTCATTTGTTCAAAAAAGAAGAATTGAAAAATTTGGCGAAAAAAGCGGGTTTTAAAATTATCAAGATTGATTATTTTAACAGAGCCGGTCAAAAAGAAAAAAACGGAGAAGAACTTGTTTTATTGATAAAAAAATAATCCTGATTTTAATCGAGATTATTTTATAAAGTTTTTGCGACGGCTTCCAAAATTATTTTTTGTTCATTGTATGGAAGTTCGTATATCCCCAGCGTGTCTTCCGCGATTTTTTCCCAATCGTACTTTTGCTCGGTAAGCCGTTTATTTTCTTTTTCCGCTTTTTCGCGGATTTTTTTGTTTTTCAGCAAGCTCGTTATTTTTTTTGCGAGAGAGCGCGCGTTTGCGTTCGCGAAAAGAAATTTATCGTCGCTGATAATCTCCATATGCTCCGGAATATCGGAAACAAGAACCGCTTTTCCATGCGCCATTGCCTGCAAGACAGTAATCGGCAACCCCTCGTTTTCCGAAGGATGAACTAAAAAAGCGCAATTCGCGTATAGTTCTTCCAAATTTTTTCCTTTTTGCCAATCGGTGAAAATGATGCTTTCGTCGTTCCCTGATAAGGCGTTAAGTTCCCTTACATAATCGTCCGTGGACACAGACCCGCCGACAATAACCAATTTATAATTTTTTATCAATTTCGGATACTTTTGTTCCAAAATTTTCCAAGCTTCCAAAAGATAATGGACGCCCTTGTGTTTCACGAGGCGCGAAACCATCAAAATATATTTGTTCGGTTTGAGTTCAAAATTTTTAATCGTCGTGGAGCCAATTTTTTCCGGCTGGCGGACTCCGTTTGGAATAAAAAATGTTTTTTTCTGATATTCATTTAAGCAATAATTTTGGATTGTTTTTGACACCGCGATTGTTTCGTGAGGAAAAAGACAAGCCGCCTTTTCCCCGAGCTTTAAAAAGAAGCGAGCGAAACGATTCCACTTTTGGTGGTAGCGGTCAACGCAGTGAAAAGTCGCGATAACTTTTGTTTTTGGAGAAAACAAACGTGGCATCCAGCTCAAGAGAGACGGGCCGACTCCGTGAAAATGGATAATATCGGGTCTTTGAAACAAAGCGTGAATAATGGAAAAAAAGGTGTGCGTGATTGCGTCAAGATGTTTTGTTCGGATTGTCGGAGTAAAAATAATTTTTACACCTTTGTATTTTTTGACTTTTTTGGAAGCATACCATGAACGCGCGTATGCTAAAACTTCGTGGCCTTGTTTTACCAGCTCAATCGCAAGTTCTTCTGAATGGCGTTCAATCCCGCCATAAGCGGTCGGAATGCCTTTTTGTCCGATGAGCGCTACGCGCATAAATCAGCGTCTGTTAAATCAATTAAATAATGCGAAATTATAGCACATTTTGGCGATTTTGTCAATAGCCGATGTTTTTGGTATAATTAAATGAAATCAATCCGTCGTTTATGTCTTTCTTGCAATCAATAATTTTGGGAATCATTGAGGGTGTTACCGAATTTTTGCCTATTTCCTCAACCGGGCATATGATTTTGGCGTCCAAGATTTTGGGTTTTGCGGAAAGCGATTTTTTAAAAAGTTTTGAAATTTCAATACAGCTCGGAGCGATTTTGGCTGTGGCTGTTTTGTATTGGAAGCGTTTTCTTTTTGATTTAAAAATTTTAAAAAAAATAGCCGTCGCGTTCGCGCCTACAGCCATTTTGGGTTTGATTTTTTATAAAATTGTAAAAATTTTTTTGGGAAGCGAAAATGTGGTTTTGTGGTCGTTGTTCGTCGGCGGTTTATTTTTGATAATTTTTGAAATTTGGCGCAAGGGCAAAGATGGCGCTGTTGATTTGAATTCGCTTACAATCAAACAATCTTTTTTCATAGGATTGTTTCAATCCGTAGCGTTAATACCCGGCGTGTCGCGCGCCGCGGCAACAATTGTAGGCGGATTGTTTTTGGGGATAAAAAGAAAAGACATCGTGGAGTTTTCTTTTTTATTGGCGGTTCCGACGATGCTCGCGGCTTCGGGTTATGATTTGTTGAAATCAGCAGGCGCGTTCACTTCAGAACAATTTATTTTATTGGCAATCGGTTTCGCGGTTTCTTTTTTCGTGGCAATCGCGGCAGTAAAATTTTTGCTTATTTTTGTAAAAAATCATACTTTTATCATTTTTGGAATTTATCGCGTTTTAGTAAGCCTGGTTTTTTGGATGGCGATAAAATAATTTTAATTAAAAACTCCGGCTGATTGAGCCGGAGTGTTTTTATTTTCCTATTTTTGTTTTTATTTTTTCAATTACCTCCTTTATTTCTTTGTTAAATATTTTAGTGAATAATAACAGCAACACGGCTATTATTATTCCACCGGGAACAACTGCAATAAACAAAATTAAAATAAATTTTAATATTTTTTTCATTTTTTTCATTTTTATTTTTTACATCCTTTCTCTTCTCTGCTTTTTAAATACTCATCAAAAAAATCATACACGATCGTCCCAAAAGAAAGAATTATAGCCGAAATAATGAGGGCTCCAAATTCGCATCCGGTTATCACGTAGATAAAAGCTAAAAGAAATATCAAGATGAAAGACAAAATAGATGTTTTATTTCTTAGTTTTTTGTTTTTGTAACCATTGTTAATAAAGTGAAAAACCGTTAAAAAACACAAAAACAAAAAACAAATTACGGACAAAGCAATTAAAGTAATTAGAAATACTATCATTTTTTTCTCCTTTATAATTGTCAAAGAATAAGTAATAATAGCACAAAAATCGCGTTTTTGTCAACGGCTATTGACTTTTTCTTTGAAATGCGCTATCATATTGTAAAGTTTGGGCAATATAGCCAGAGGCAAAAGCCAAAAGCGAAAAGTTCCCAAAATTAGGTCGAACATTAATTAAAAGTTTCTCAAATCATTTTGGGAACACAAACACAAGAATATATGGCTTTTGGAACAGACAGACAAATGTTTGATGTGGATTTATCCTGCGCTAAATGCGGGACCCATATCAGCCAGTTGCCTTTCCAGCCGTCCGGTGATCGTCCTGTGTACTGCTCTGAGTGCAATCGCGCTTACAGACAGTCCAGAACAGATGACCGTGGTGGTCGCGGTGGTCGTGGCGGTTTTAGTAACCGCGGACCCCGCCAGATGTACAGTGTCAACGCGACCTGCGCAGGCTGTGGAGCCCAAATTACCGAACTTCCGTTTCAGCCGACCGGCGATAAACCGGTTTATTGCAGAGATTGCATGGTGGCTCGCAGGAACAACGGTTAATTTACAAACACAAAAAAGAACGCTCTTAA
>JAQWDH010000036.1 GCA_028705565.1 Patescibacteria group bacterium
CAGATCGAGCGCAGCGCGGGCTGTTAATACAATAAGCACGTAAAGAGCGGTGGCAACAAAATTCATTATCCAAAACCGTTTAACCAATTCTTTTCCGTTAGCCGTTAGAATACCTCCAAGCGTTGATTTGGTTATCGGATATTTTCAAAAAAAAATGCAATTCTTGGCTGGCCATTTGACGAAAAATTTGTCCGAATGTAATATCAACGTATATTGATATATTATGAAACAAGATTGCGAGAACCGGGAAACAGGGGAAGAGATCGCAAAAACCGCGGCGGTTTTGAAATTGCTGGCCGAAGAGAGCCGGCTCAAAATCCTGTGTATTCTTAAAAAAGGCGAGCATTGCGCGTGTGAGATTATCAAGCAACTTGGTTTGCCGCAAAACCTGGTTTCCCATCATCTCAACAAGTTAAAGGAAGCTGAATTGATCCAGGGCCGGAAAGAGGGGACTTGGATTCATTATTCGCTTACCGAAAAAGGGAAAAAAGCCGCGGAAAACGTATTTAAGATAAATACCTAAATATGGAAAAAAAGATCAAAACAATCGAAGTCATCGGCGCGGGGTGTGCCGGTTGCAAGAAATTGCACGATTTGGCGATTAAAGCCGCCAAAGAACTGGAAATCGATGTTAAGGTTGAATATACCGACGATATCCAAAAGGCGGTGAAGATGGGCGTGATGCAATTTCCGGTTTTGGCGGTGGACGGCAAGGCCGTTTTAACCG
This sequence comes from Patescibacteria group bacterium, assembly GCA_028705565.1. GTDB lineage: Bacteria > Patescibacteriota > Patescibacteriia > Magasanikbacterales > GWA2-37-8 > STF2-47. Next base: position 728 of record JAQWDH010000036.1, read on the forward strand.
GTACAGCCGACTTGGAGAAGGTTAAAAAAGCCTTAAAGGAGCAGGAAGGCGGGGAAGATATTTCCGGATGTTGTCCGTGCGGCGGCGATTGTGGCTGTTTATAAGCTATTATATTATTCTAAGGTTTTATGGATATATTTTATCCGATTCAATTCTTCGCGGATTTAGCCGTTAATGGCTGGTTGAAAATCGGTAATCCTTACTGGTCGGGCGCGATCAATTTTTTTATTTACGATACGATCAAGATCGGTTTGCTGCTGGTCGTTATCAATTTTCTGATGGCAATCGTTCGTTACTATTTGCCGGTGGAAAAAGTGCGCGATATTCTTATTAGCCGCAAATGGTACGGTTTTGATTATTTCTTGGCTGCGCTGCTCGGAACGGCAACTCCATTCTGTTCCTGCTCGTCGATTCCGCTGTTTGTCGGTTTTGTCGGTGCGGGAATTCCCTTGGGAGTAACATTTACTTTTCTCATCGCTTCGCCTTTAGTAAACGAAGCGTCTCTTTTGATTTTTCCTTCGATATTCGGTTTAAAAATGGCATTCGCCTATAATGCTTTGGGAGTTTTCATCAGCGTTTTGGCGGGTATGGTAATTCAGAGGTTGAAATTGGAAAGGAGCGTCAATCCGGCTTTTTTGCAATTTAAAACCCGCCAGGACGCAATCAAAGAAAACGGCGGCCGTAAAATAATTCTGGCTAAGAAGCTGGAAATTTGGAATAAAGACGCGGGTCGCATCACAAAAGAGATTTTTCCTTATGTGGTTTTCGGGGTGGCCCTTGGCGCGCTGATACATGGATTCGTGCCAAGAAATTTTGTGGAAAGCAATTTGTCGGCCGCCGATTGGTGGGGCGTGCCTTTGGCGACGATTTTAGGATTACCGCTTTATGCCAATTCGGTGGGCGTGATCCCGGTTTTTGAAGCGCTGGTTCAAAAAGGTGTGCCGCTGGGAACGGCGCTGGCGTTTATGACTTCTACGGTTACCTTGTCCGTTCCCGGTTTGCTGATTTTGAAAAAGGCGATGGATTGGAAATTGCTTTCGGTATTTACCTTGGTTTCCAGTATCGGCATAATGATCATCGGTTATTTCTTTAATTGGGTTGTTTTTTGATCGAATATGAAAAACATCATTGTTATAATCTTGGCGTTTTTTGGGATTGCCGGAGCTTTATGGGTGCTATCTGCGGTTCCCAAAAAAGATATTGCAAGCACGCGGCCGGCGAAATTGGATTTTGTGGCAGAACAACAAAAAGATACGAGCAATATGTCGATCGCTGTTGTGCCCGCAGAAAGGGTGGAGGTGTTTTTGTTCCACCGCACGCAAAGATGCACGACTTGCATTGCCATCGGCAAATTGAGCAGCCAGACGGTTGAAGAAAGATTTGGCTCTGAAGTTTTGAGCGGCAAAGTTGTATTCAGGGAAGTGAATATTGACGAATCGCAAAATAAAGATCTGGCCGAAAAATTCCAAGCTGGCGGCTCATCTTTGTTTGTTAACGCTATCCGGGAGGGGAATGATAATATCGAAGAAGACCTGGAAGTGTGGCGTTTGACCGGCGATGAGGCGGCTTTTAAAACTCATTTGGCGCGAAAGATTAACAGCCTTCTGGGAAAGAAATGATGAATATTATCAACGCTTTGATAGACGGCAATACAATGCCCCCGTTGACGGTTCTTTTGCTCGGAATTCTGGCTTCGATCAGTCCTTGTCCGTTAGCGACCAATATCGCCGCTATAGCTTACTTATCCAAGAATTTAAAAACAGCAAAAAATACCTTAATAAACGGCGCTTATTATACTT
>JAQWDH010000037.1 GCA_028705565.1 Patescibacteria group bacterium
ACCAAATCTTGTGACTCACGGTTATAAAGTTCCTTTATGTTCGGAAGAAAAAACCGACCCGTATTCGTTTAAAAAAGGAACAAAACAATGTTTGAATAATTGTAAAACATTGCAATCAAATTGCGTGGTATGCGGGCTGGACGATGTGAACGGAGTTGCGGTGGCGGGAAATATCATAAATGTTTTGGAAAATACCGTAACACCAACTTTTGATCCATTGTTGGCTTTGGGCGGAAGCGCGAGCATCTCGCTTTTTTACGCGCCACCTTTTGATGATTTGATTACAAAAGTCGGATACAGAAAATATGACGTAAAATCCACCAATAATTATTCGTTAAAAAAATCAGATACATCAGGTACTGCGTGGGCTACAAGCGTAAAAATCAGCAGTAATCCGATATGTTTTAATGACACCGAGCCATACTATAAACTTGTGATTAATGGCGACACCGCGCGAGCATTTAGTTTTCCGGTTTTTGCGTCTCCTGAGTTGGGAGGTTATGACTTGATTTTGTCTCCGGTTATCACTAAAAATATAACAGGAAAAGAAATCTGTGGAGTGCCGGGAGCTTTGGGTTGTTCACAAATAAGAGACAGTACAAGACCGAATGATATTCGTATCGTGGTAAGCTGGAGTGGCGATATGGATTTTAAAGCCGGTTTTGCTGTGCCGGAGTTGGTTGAAGAATCAAGTTTTTCCGCCGCGACATCGGTTATCACGAAATCAGTAAATTATTTCACTTATCCGCAAAATACATTAATTGCCATAGAACCCGCGGGTGATTTGACTAAAAACGATGAGGTTGGTATTTGGTGCCACGGGTCAGGTCAAACAGCGGCAAAAACAAAAGAAATCGCGTTCACTTTGGATACGACCAAATTAAGGTCGGACAATTATGTTTTATATGTCCGCGCCGTAAGTTCGGGAATAAAAAATTACGCCAACACGGCGAAACTTAAAGTTGAAGTTTATTTTCCTGAAAACGACACTGACGCAAGGCATTTTGCCCGCTCGGCGCAAACATATTATTTGAATGCCGCGATTCCGTCTGATAATTCAAGCGCGATGTATTGGCAAGTTTTAAATATAAAGAAATCCACGATTGAACAGGATGTATTAAAAAGAGTCGCGCCTGTTAATAAAATCAAGACAGGAGCCGCGTATTTTGAGTTTTAGTTTATGATAAGCAAAAAAAGTGTTATAATAACTATAGTTGTAATTTTAGCAATCGCTGGGGGAGCGGCGTGGATTTTTTTATCAGGAAAAAACAATGTAAATGAAGAAGCCGCGACTAAAGAATACAAGCCGAGTTTTTTAATGGACACTGCGAAAGATTTGTATGACAAAGATAAGGATTTTGACGGTTTGAGCGACATTGATGAGGCGACATACAAAACCGACGCTAATTCTCCGGATACTGACGCGGACGGACTTTTGGACAGAGATGAAATTTTTATCCATAAAACAGACCCGTTAAAACCGGACACGGACGGCGATGGAAAAAACGACGGATATGAAGTTCTGCGCGAAACAGACCCGTTAAAAAAATAAAAATTGATTTTTAACCAAATAAATATGTTTGATGATTTTCCAAACAATAAAAATATTGAACCGCCGTCAAATTTGCCTTCCGAACCTGCGGGACCAGAGGATATGTTCGCGAATGTGGATAGCGCGGATTCGGATGTAAAACCAGTTCCTAACGCGTTGGACGCTGGAGTGTTGAAGAAAAAAGAACCGAGTTTGTCTCCAATGTCCCCGTCGGGTTTGGGAGAAACATTGCCAATGTATCCGATGAGAGCATCCGTATTGGGAAAAGTTTTTGCGCCGATTTTGATTTTATCCATTGTCGGAGGCGTCGGTTATGGCGCGTGGAGTTTATTTTTGAAAAAAGAAACGGTTTCTCAAGAAAAAACTCAACCGGCTGCTGTTGCTCCGGCCGCGGAAACACAGACAACGGTTGAGCAAAGTCAGCCGGAAAATGTCGTTTCCGAAGAAATACAAAGTTCAGCCGCAATTGAAGAGGCGGTTTCTGAAATGACGAATGACCAAATTTTATTCGGAGAAGCGGTTGACACGGATAAAGACGGATTGGACGATATTAGGGAGGTCGCTTTGGGCGCTGATGTTAATAATCCAGATTCGGATAAAGACGGTCTTACTGACGGGGATGAAGCTCTTATTTGGAAGACAGACCCGTTGAACCCGGACAGCGATGGGGACACATATGAAGACGGAAAAGAAGTGCGAAACGGATATGACCCGCTCGGTCCGGGCAAATTATTTAATGTGCCGGCAACAAGCGCGACAAGCTCATAAATTTTTTATCCATAACGCGTTTTATGTTCAGAAAGGAAGAAAAAATTGAAAAAACGGATAGAAGCGATATAAAAGTGCAGTCAATTCCTGTTGAGTTTTATGGCTCCGCGAATCCTGTGATAAAATTTAAAAATATAGAAAAAGAAATAATGATGAATAAGGGCGTGATTGCAAGCGAATCGGAAAAGGC
>JAQWDH010000038.1 GCA_028705565.1 Patescibacteria group bacterium
TTTTTCCTCCAAGAATCCGATGGCGAAAACCAATGGATTCAATTAATTTTAAAGCTTGTATATTATAGCACAAAAATCAAAACGAGAAAAACATTGATAAAAAATTGCGAAATTTTTTTCCGATTCTAACCGCGTCAACGCCCGGTAAATTTTTTCCTGCCAAAAATTCCAACATCGCTCCACCGCCCGTGGAAACCAAATCAATATCATCCGTCAAACGCAATTTTTTTAAAACTTCAATTGTTTCTCCTCCTCCGGCCGCGCCGAATGTTTTTCCTTTGGATTTTTCAGCCACGAGACGCGCGATTGAATATGTTCCGTATTCATAAGGATGTCTTTCAAAATAACCCATTGCTCCGTTCCATACCAATATAAACGATTTTTTTATATACCGCGAATAAAGCTCAATTGTTTTCGGCCCGATATCGTAAATTCCTTCGCTGTTCGTTATTTTGATTTGTTTCATTTTCCCATTCTCATACGACAAATCAACGACCCTCGCGTTTTTTCCGTCTTTTTTTCCAACAATCAAATCAACCGGCATTATTATTTTTTTATTTTTACCAAACGCGGCGGCTTTTTTCTTTAAATTTTTTTCAATAATTGAACTTCCGATTTTGATGCCGTTCGCCCAAAGATATGTGTTAACGATACCGCCTCCCAATAATATATAATCCGCTTTTTTTAACAAATTTTTAATAATCGGAATTTTCGTTTCCATCTTTACGCCGCCAAGAACGGCTGTAAACGGTTTTTTCGGGGATTCCGTGAATTTGGCAAGTCCTTTTATTTCATCTTCCAAAAGCAAACCCGCGTAAGCCGGCAGATACCTGGCGATGCCGGACACGGACGCGGCGGCGCGATGTGAAACAGCAAAACCGTCCAAAACAAAAATATCAGCGAGAGTCGCCAACGCTTTCGCTAAATTTTTCTCGTTTTTTTCCTCACCGGGCAAAAAACGAATATTTTCAAGCATCACCGCTTCCCCTGCTTTCATCGCTTTTATTTCTTTCGTTGTTTTTTCCCAATTTTTTAAATCCAAAATTTTGATTTTCTTTTTTAAAATTTTTTCCAAATTTACGGCTACCGGCCGCAAACTCAGTTTTTTGTCAAAACCTTCCGGACGCCCCAAATGGCTGATTAAAATAATTTTTGCTCCTTTTTTAGCAAGATGCTCAATCGTAGGAATTGTTTTTTTTATTTTATAATCGTCAATGATTTTTCCGTTTTTAATCGGAACGTTAAAATCAACGCGGAGCAACACCGTTTTATTTTTTAAATCTTTAATTTGCCGCATTATTCTTATTTCCATACTAAAAAAGCTGTCATTCCCGCGAAAGCGGGAATCTATCGTCCGATTACATGGATTTCCGCTTTCGCGGGAATGACAATAATTGGAGTTTACCCCGTCGGATGACTGGGCGGGGATGACAAAAATAGTATATCACATTTCGCAAAAAATTTATAAGATTGACAATGGACTTAAGATGTTTATTTCACCAACGCTTCGTATCCTTTTTCATCAGGCCAAAGATAATTCGCGAAAATCCATTCTGCCAAATCGCGCGCTTCGGTAAAACGGGCTTCGGCGCTTTCAGCTCCCAAAATCGCGATTCTCGCGCTGTGTCCTTTTCCGTCAGCCAAATACACGACGAAATTATAATCGGAGTCAATGATGTATCCGGTTTTGCCGGCGATGTTTTCCCGCGAAAAATTGTTTGGTATCCAATCGGTCAAAAGACGGTCCGTGTTCCAAATTCTTTTTAATTTTTTGTCGCCCAATGGTTTCGCGTAATACTCGGCTGTTTGGAGAGATTTATAAATTTTATCAAAAAGCAACGCGTTTTTTAAAAGTTTAACCGAATCAATAGCATTCGCTTTGTTATTCGCGTCCAAACCGGTCGGTTCAACAAAATGGGCAGAAAAAAGCCGCAAGTCATTAGCTTTTTTATTCATCAAATTCGCGAATTCTTCCATATTGATATTATTTCCGCGCAAAATAATGGTAATCGCCGTGTTTGAAGAGCCGACCAAAGCCGCGTTCCATAAATCTTCAAAAGTAAACTCCTCTCCGACTTGAAAATAATGGTCGCTTCCGTCCAAATCGGACTCTTTCACGACCGTGGTGGAAGCCCAGTGAATGGGCAAATCCAAAAGCACCATCGCTGACATAAGTTTTGTTAAACTTGCCAGAGGACGCGCTTCGTTTAAATTTTTTGAAAATAAAATCGCGCCGGTTTTATCATCAACCGCTACCACGGCGCGCGCCGACAATTTTCCTTCAAATTCCGTCTGTTTTTTAAGCAAAGGCGTTGAAGGCAAAATTAATCTGGCATTCGTATTCGCAGGCGCCACATCGCCGCCAAAACGAATTTCCGAAGCAGGAGAAAAAATAACCGACTTTGCCGCCGCGCGATAATGCGAAGAAGCAAAAATTGAACCGAAAAACAAAAAAAACATGCCAACGAGCGTAAAACCGAAAGAAACTAAAAAATTTGGCGACCCGTTTA
>JAQWDH010000002.1:0-18741 GCA_028705565.1 Patescibacteria group bacterium
AAATGTTTTTTCAAAAAAAATATCCACCTGCAAGGTGGATATTTTAATGCAGGCAACAAAGAGGGAACCTTTGATACCAATGGTGATGCTAAGGACCTCTTGTCGCCTACGGACTAAATATACCAAAAACCGCGTCAAAACGCAAGTGATTGACAATCTTTATTGAAAATGGTATACTTTTTCTATTGTAGAAAACTTTTAAAAGGCGTAAAATATATATGTCATCCACTATATTTAATATCGTTCAATTCGTTCTCGCGGTTTTGCTGATTGCGGTTATTCTTTTGCAACAAAAAGGGTCGGGATTAAGCGGAATTTTCGGCGGTTCAAGCAATGTTTACAGCACCAAAAGAGGCGTTGATAAAATACTTCATTATTTAACCGTTGGCTTATCCGTGGCTTTTTTCGGATTTTCCCTGTTTCGTTTGTTCTACCAATAAACCCGATAAACTTCCAAACAAATTTATCTCTTATTTAACACCTCGCTCATGAATTGGCGCAAACTTTTATTTTGGCTCCCGAAAAAACGCAGGCCGTTTTCTTCCGATTTGGACAAAAAACTTGTCAAAAATGTTCGGTTGAGCTTTATCCCTTCTTTTTCGCAAATAAAATATACTTTTCGTTTTCTCAACACTGTTGAAAAACGCGCTGTTATTATTTCTTTATCAGTAATGTCAGTGGCGATTTTAATACTTGGAGGAAACTTTTTCGCGAGCCATCTTACGCCAGTGGCCGCGAACGGAGGCGATTATACGGAAGCGTTGATTGGACAACCCTCGTTCATCAACCCGCTTTTCGCGTCCTTAAACGATGTTGACGCTGACATATCTTACCTTGTTTATTCCGGTTTATTTCATTTCAACAAAGACGGCAAGTTGGAACCTGATTTAGCGACCGAATATTCTGTTGATTCGTCTCAAAAAAAATACACGATTAAATTAAGACAAGACGCGCGCTGGTCTGACGGCGAACCGTTTAACGCCGACGATGTTATTTATACTTTTCAAACCGTTCAAAATCAGGAAACAAACAGTCCGCTCATCATTGGTTTTCAGGGAGTTACTGTTGAAAAAACAGATGACTATGAAATAAAACTAACTTTAAAAGAACCCTTTGCTCCATTTTTAAACAGTTTAACGCTTGGCATATTACCCGAACATATTTGGAATGAAACGCAACCAACCAGCATCCGCCTCGCGAAAACAAATCTTCAGCCTGTTGGCGCCGGTCCGTGGGCTTTCAGCAAACTCATTAAAGATAATGCGGGCAACATTCAATCATACACGCTTGTTAAAAATAAAAATTATTACGGACAAAAACCGTATTTGGATACAATAACTTTTAAATTTTTCGGGGATTACGCGCAAGCCGCTTCGGCTCTTCGCAGTCAAACTGTGGACGCGCTGAGTTTTATTCCTTATGATTTGAAAGAAAAAATCCCGCATAAAAGCATTGGCGCTTACACTCTGCGTCTTCCGCAATATACGGCTATGTTTTTTAATCAAATTCAAGAAGCGACCTTGAAAGACGCTGATTTAAGAAAAGCTTTGGCGATGGCTTTGGATAAAAAAAAGATACTTGAAGAAACAGTGCAAAACGAAGGCGAGATTATAGACGCGCCTATTCTGCCCGGCAGTATCGGTTATTACGCTAAAATCAATAAAATTTCTTTCAATGTTGAAGAAGCGAATAAATTATTGGATAAAAAATGGCAAAAATTGGAACCTGAAACTTATTTTCAAACAAGATATAACGCCATTATTAAAAATCGCCAGGCGGAAATAAACGCCATTAAAAAAACAGCCACCTCTTCGCCTGAAACCGTTTCGTCCACCATCGCAAAAATTGAAAAAGAAATACAGTCGGAAGTAAGACAGGAAATGAACTCCGAACAATCATTTTACCGCGCGGACAAAGACAAAAATATTCTACGCCTTACAATCACGACCGCAGATACTCCGGAATTCAGAAAAGCCGCTGAAACGATTTCACGCATGTGGCGCGCGATAGGAGTTCAAACGAATTTAAAAATTATCGGAAGTCAGCAGCTTGTTAAAGAAAATATAAAAAATCGCGATTATCAAATTCTTCTTTATGGAGAAATCATAGGAGCCGACCCAGACCCATACGCTTTTTGGCATTCCTCGCAAAACGATTATCCCGGATTGAATTTGGCAATGTTCACTGACAGAAACGCAGATAAAATGCTGGAAGAAGCCCGTTCTGTTTCAGACCCGAAAAAACGCGATGAAATTTATAAAAAATTTCAAGAAATTCTCGCGAAAGAAAACCCGGCGGTTTTTCTTTACGCGCCCACATACACTTTAGCGGTAAGCAAAACAATAAAAGGAGTTACAGCGGGATTTATTTCTTCTCCTTCAGACAGATTCGTGAGTTTAAATGAATGGTACGCCAAAACAAAACTAAAATGGAAATAACGCGCTCAACGCGGACGTGGCGGAATTGGTATACGCGCAGGTTTCAGAAGCCTGTGGTCTTCGGCCTTGAGGGTTCAAATCCCTCCGTCCGCACAAATTAACTTCTTTTTTTATTTTGCGCTTTATGTACTTTCGCGCCTTTCGTAGTTTATAAATAATTTATTTTCGCATATAATTTAATAATTTCTAAACTTATGCAGATACAGCCACAAAAACCTATTTCGCGCGATAGCGGACGCAGACGGCGCGTTTATCATACGCATCAAAATCGTCCGGCTGACAATTCGCGTCCGCATCCGCAAGATACGCGCGCGAAAAATAATATCGCGCAAAAAAACAAGGAGGAATACAGACCTTCTTTTTCTCGTTTTCGTTCAGACGAAGTAAAATTAAAAATAGTCGTGTTGGGCGGATTGGAAGAGGTCGGACGCAACTGCGCTTTTTTGGAATATAACGGCGATATTATTATTATTGATATGGGTTTGCAATTTCCGGAAGAAAATATGCCCGGAATTGATTATATCATTCCAAATATAAATTATTTTAAAGGCAAAGAAAAAAATATACGCGGCGTGATTATATCGCACGCGCATTACGACCATATCGGCGGAATTCCGCATATTATTCCCAACCTCGGCTATCCCCCGATTTACGGATTGCCAATTACCAATGCCATTATCAAAAAAAGGCAAGAGGATTACAAAGGACTGCGTCCTTTGAATATCAACAACATAAATATCAATGACAAATTGCGTCTCGGGAGTTTTGAATTGGAATTTTTTCATCTTAATCATAATATACCGGATTCAATGGGCATCGTCATACATACCGCGGAAGGCGCAATCGTGCACACCGGGGATTGGAAATTTGATTACCAGCCCGCTGGAGAAGCTCCGGCCGACTTGCAAAAAATAGCGCAGATCGGCAGCCGCGGAGTGCTTGCCCTTTTATCAGACAGCACAAACGCTTCACAACCTGGGCATCAGCTTTCTGAATCGGAAATCAGCACCAATCTGGAAGAAATAATTGCCAAAGCTCCCGGACGAATAATCATCGGCACGTTCGCTTCGTTGCTCTCCCGTATAAAACAAATCATTGAAATTTCTGAGAAACTCGGAAAGGTTGTAATGCTTGACGGTTTTAGCATGAAAAGCAATGTGGAAATCGCAAAAGAGCTCGGCTACATGAAATTCAGCCCGAAAACTTTGATTGATTTAAAAAGAACCGATGATTATCCGGATAATAAAATCGTAATTGTATGCACCGGAGCGCAAGGAGAAAAAAACGCATCCTTAGTGCGCATTGCAAACGGCGAGCATCGTTTCGTGGAACTTAGACATGGAGACACGGTCGTATTTTCGTCTTCCGTAATTCCAGGGAATGAACGGACTGTCCAACGGCTCAAAGACACTCTTTTCCGCAAAGGCGCCGAGGTTATCCATTACCAAATGATGGATGTGCACGCCGGCGGACACGCCAAAGCGGATGACGTAAAACTTATGATTCGTTTACTGAATCCAAAATATTTTATTCCGATTGAGGGCAATCATTTTTTACTTCACTACAACGCCCGTGTCGCAGAATCAATGAATTTTCCGAAAGAAAATATTTTTATCGCGGACAACGGCCAGGTGATGGAATTTTCTCGCGGAACCGGACGACTGACAAATACGAAAGTGCCGGCCGATTATGTGTTCGTTGACGGTCTCGGCGTGTCCGATGAAACAAATATAGTATTGCGCGACAGGCAGGTTCTGGCCGAAGACGGAATGGTGGTTGTAATCGCGACGGTTGATTCCAAAACCGGCAAGTTGGTGCAAAATCCGGATATAATTTCACGCGGATTCGTATTCCTTAAAGAAAACAAGGAACTTATTGAGGACCTGCGCCATCGCGTCAAAAAAATGGTGATTGATTCAGACCCGCTGTCTTGGGCTGACACAAATTTCATCAAAAACAAAATTCGCGATTATGTCGGACAATTTTTGTTCAGCAAAACAGAAAAACGCCCGATGGTTTTGCCGGTTGTGATAGAGGTATAAAAAATTTCACTAAACAAACATTTGAAAAGACGGCATAAAACCGTCTTTTCTATTTGCTTTTTTGCAGAAAAGCCGTTATAATTGGCAGAGAAGAAAAAACTAAATTAACAAAATCTATGCCAAAAAACAAAATGCGAGTCGCTTTTTTCGGCGTTTGGCCGGAAATGAAAGAATACCTGCGTTCAAAAATGAGCGGGTTTCATTGCTCTATCAATGACGGAAAAATTGATTTGAAAAAAATAGATCCAAAAACGGATATTTTGGCGGTTTTTGTTGATTCGCAAGTGGACAAAGAAGTTTTTGAAAAACTTCCACGCCTAAAATTTATAACGGTCCTTTCCACAGGCTATGACAATGTGGATGTAAACATCGCAAAAAAGAAAAAAATTCCGGTTTGCAATGTGCCGTCATATGGAGAAAACACTGTCGCCGAACACGCTATGGCGCTTCTGCTTGGACTTACTCGCAAACTGTTCCTTTCCGTTAAACGAGTCAAGGAAAGCGTTTACGATTTTCACGGTTTGAGGGGCGTGGATTTGAAAGAAAAAACCATCGGGGTTATCGGCACTGGCCGCATTGGCGCGCATTTAATAAAAATGGCAAAAGGATTTGAAATGAATGTGTTGGGCTACGACCCTTTCCCGAATAAAGAACTCGCCAAAAAATTGAATTTCAAATATGCGTCTCTCAATGAACTCCTGTCTAATTCTGATTTTATAAGTTTACATGTTCCCCTTCTGCCGTCCACGCTTCACATGATAAACAAAAAAAATATAAACAAAATTAAAAAAGGCGCGTATATTATAAACACGGCTCGCGGCGGATTGATAGAACCGGAAGCGCTTTTGAAAGCTTTGGAAAGCGAACAAATCGCCGGCGCCGGCTTGGATGTTTTGGAGGATGAAGGATTCGTGCAGGAAGAAGAAAAAATTATCTCCGGCAAAGTGAACGCATTACAGATTAAAACCAACCTGATGAATAATATAATCATTGACCATCCGAACACAATCGTTACCCCGCATAACGCGTTCAACAGTTCAGAAGCGTTGCAGCGGATTATCAATGTTACGGTGGATAATATAAAATCGTTCGTAAAAGGAGAAATAAAAAACGATGTCACGGCGCCGAAACAAAAGGCGAAAAAGAAATAATTTATTTTTATGCTTTATTCCAAACTTTTCGGCAAAACATCAAAGACCGCTCCATCCGACACTTACAGCGCCAACGCGCGTTTATTGACGCAAGCGGGGTTCGTTTCAAAACAAATCGCCGGAGTTTATAATTATTTGCCTCTCGGATTGCGTGTTCTTAATAAAATACAAGCTATAATTCGCGAAGAAATAAACGCAGTCGGCGGGAATGAGGTTTTAATGCCTGCTATGGCGCAAGAAGAAAATTACGCGATCACCGGACGCGATAAAATGGACATACTTTTTCGCATGACCGGCGAAGGAGGAACAAAATTAACGCTTAACCCGACGCATGAAGAAATCGTAACGCCGTTGGTTCAAAAATTCGTTTTTTCATATCGCGATTTACCCGTGGCGGTCTATCAAATTCAAAATAAATTTCGCAACGAACCTCGCGCCAAATCAGGACTTTTGCGCGGCAGAGAATTTAATATGAAAGACCTCTATTCTTTCCACGCGAACGAAGGCGACTTAAATGATTATTATGAAAAAGCGAAAGAGGCATATTTTAAAATTTACAATCGCCTCGGACTCGGAGACATTACTGTTTTGACTTACGCTTCCGGCGGAGTTTTCAGCAAATATTCGCATGAATTTCAAACACTCTGCGAAACAGGAGAGGACACGATTTATTTGTGCGAAAAATGCCGCGTGGCAGTTAATAAAGAAATAATTGACGAACAAAAAGTTTGCCCTGCGTGCGGAAATGAAAATTTAACTGAAAAAAACGCCATTGAAGTCGGCAACATATTCAAATTGCGGACTAAATTTTCAGACGCTTTTCATTTCACTTATAAAAATGAAAAGGACGAAGAAAAACTCGTTGAGATGGGATGCTATGGCATGGGTCCTTCGCGCATAATGGGAACTTTGGTGGAAATTTTCCATGATGACAACGGCATTGTTTGGCCGGAATCAATATCGCCTTTTCAAATTCATCTTTTACCGATCGGAAAAGACGAGGAAACGAAAAAAGCGGCCGATAAATTATATAAAGAACTTTCCGGCAAGGGACTTGAAATTCTTTACGATGACCGCGATGTTTCCGCCGGCGAAAAATTGGGCGACGCCGATTTAATCGGCATTCCGACACGCATGATTATTTCCAAAAAAACCCTCGCGCAAAATTCGGTGGAAATTAAAAAAAGAAACGAGGAAAAAGCGGAACTGGTTGAAATAACTAAAATATAAACAACAAAAAAACATCCTGAATTTTATCGGGATGTTTTTTTTGTTTATAGCTGTAAGCCGAATTTTGTCTGCTCCGCTTGCGCGGAGGAGATAATCATTTATCTGCGGTCGATGTCGCCATCGGTCTCAAGCGAGCGAACTTTATGAATCCAAAAAGGAAACACTGCTCTTGCGCGCGAGTAAGGATTTAGCCGTTTCACCCCCGGCCATTTTTCCCCGCGGCCGGGATTAAGCTGTTGCTTTTGTTTTATCAAAAACATGGGGTTTAGCTCCTTGCGTCTTTTCAAACGCAAGCGTCTCTGCTCGCACCTCGCGGATTGCTCCGGACGGGCGTTACCCGCTACTCTTTTATCCTGACTAAACCTGCCTGCCGGCAGGCTTGCCTACCGAAGGCAGGTCAAGATGCGTGTTCGGACTTTCCTTCCCGACAATGCCTGCCTACCGGCAGGCAGGCTTGCCTACCGAAGGTAGGTCGGGACGATTATCCGCTATAAACATACCAATTATAGCACAAAAAAACCATTTTGTCAATTTGCTGGCGCGGATATTCTTTTTGCTTCTTTTTCAACCGCCGTTCCATCATAATCGCCGGAATGCGCCGAGACGCCCTCGTAAATCGTTTGCCGCTGGTCCAAATGCAAATTAAAAATGTAATCCGTTTCCGTTTCCTCAATATAAATATGAAAACGGGGATATAAATCACGGTCCAAACGACGGACATAGCTTGTCTGACCGCTTCTGCGGTCAAAAATGCGGCCATAACCGCTCCGGCGGATAAATATCTCCGCGTCGGCAATTTTTGATTTTGAAATTTTTATCATCATATTTTACAATTAAACCAATAAATTGGCTTTGTGTCAATTTTTTACATTAAAAAAGCGCGTTTTGGCAAACAACCAAACACGCGCTTATCCTTTAACTTTCTTTAAATGAAATATCATTTTTCTTCAAAAAAATTTTTATACTTATCAAGGGTACCTCAAGAGACGTACTACCGTGGGCATCGCATTCTCTGCTGCGTACGTGAATTCCTATTAATTTACCCATGCTGTTAAACACTCCAGACCCGCTCATGCCTGGCAATGTTTTCGCTTCATCCATTATAATATATTTTCCATCATACCCCAAACATCTGCCAACAATAATTCTCATTTTTCCACGGCAAGTTTTATCTTTATTATTTTTTTCAGACCATACATCGCTCCAAAGATATAAAATATCTTTTATTTTTGGGTGTCGTTTCGCTAAAAAAACTTCCTCTTTGAAGCAATAATCATAGTTATTTACTTTTAAAACAACTATGTCTTCAATAAAATTTACGACAATTATTCTGGCTTTGTATTTTCTTTTTCCATAAACAACGATGGCCTGTAGTTTATTTCTAAAATCTACCTCTCCAAAACCATGTAAGCATGTCAATATCAATCCTTTTTCTTTGTCTAAAACCACACCAGAACACTCGTTTAATAAATGTCTTTTTCTATTTTCAATGATGCATTTGACCATTACAAAAGCTTTTTTATTTCTACTTCTTTCAATATCTTCTAAATTTTTCCGCATTTTACGCCTCCTATAAACTATAAATTTTCAATGAACTTTAAGATTGTCTTCATCTACCTTATTAGAGAATTACGGGCTTGTCAAGAACACTTATTTTAGCGTAGAATAGACATATAAATTAACCTTCCTTAAATTTTCCGGATTATTTTCTTATGAAAAAATTTGAACTAACTTTTACTTTCTTACAACTTCCTGTTGATTACGCAATGTTGATTTTAGCCGGATTTGCGGCGTACGCTTTGCGTTTTACCGAATTTATGCAAAGTATTCGTCCGGTTGTTTTTGATTTGCCGTGGCAGAGATATTGGCCGCTCTTGCTCGCGGTCACGGGCGGTTGGATTTTAATTTACGCTTTTTCAGGTCTTTATACGGCGGACCCAAACCGCAAACTCGCCGATTCTTTACGCCGGCTAGTAATGGCTTCGTCCACCGGTTTTGCCGCCATCGCGATTTATGTTTTCTTTTCTTTGCAAAAATTTGATTCCCGATTCCTTGTGCTCGCCGGTTATGTTTTGGCGATTATTTTCACCGGCGCCGGACGAATTATAATTTACGGGCTTAAATACTTTTTACGCAAGCGAGGAATAGGTTTGAGAAATACCGTGATAATCGGAAAAGAAGCCGTGGCCGAAAAAATAAAGAACACATTTTTTGTTCAAAAGGGACTTGGGTATAATGTTGTCGGTTTTTACGAACATTTTGATGAAGAAACCGCCAAAATCATTTTGGAAAAACTGCCTGATGAAATTATTTTCACCGACCCGAAAGCGAACGAGGAGTCTGCGTTGCGCGCGATTGAATTCGCGAACGAGCATAATATCGCTTTCAAATATTCCGCCGACCTTTTTGCCACTCTTTCCACAAATATGGCGGTGAGCGCCATCGCCGGAATACCGATTGTTGAAATGCGCCGCACTCGCCTGTATGGCTGGGGTAGAATCATCAAACGAATTTTTGATATTTGCGGAAGTTTTATATTGCTGATTTTGTTCTCCCCCGCTTTTCTCGCAGTGGCTATAATTATTTTTGTTGAAACAGGCCTCCCTGTAATTTACAAAAATGAACGAGTTGGACAAAACGGCAAAAAATTCTTTGTCTATAAATTTCGTTCCATGCGTCAAAAATATTGCACCGGTTCGCAGTTTGGAACCGCAGGAGAAGAAGCGTTAAAAATAGAAGAAGACCTCATAAAAGTAAAGAATTCGCGCGTTGGACCGATTTACAAAATTAAAGACGACCCGCGTGTCACGCGGTTCGGTAAATTCATACGCCGTTCAAGCTTGGACGAGTTGCCGCAATTTTGGAATGTTTTTAAAGGCGAAATGAGCTTGGTCGGCCCCAGACCGCACCAGCCGCGCGAGGTGGAAAAATACCCAAAACAAAATAAAATAGTTTTAGCGATAAAACCAGGCGTTACCGGCATGGCGCAAATTTCCGGACGCAGCGATTTGAACTTTGAAGAAGAAATGAAATTAGACACTTTTTACATTGAACACTGGAGTTTATTCGCGGATTTGATAATTTTAATCAAAACGCCGTTCATAGTGCTGAAAGGCAAAGGCGTAAAATGATTTTTTATGAAAATAGCGCTCGTGCACGATTATCTCGCGCAGGATGGCGGCGCGGAGAGAGTTTTAAAAGCGTTTCACGAAATATGGCCTGAAGCGCCGATTTTTGTTTTGTTCCACGACACAAAAAAAATAAAATACCTGCCGAAAGAAAATATCAGGCAATCTTTCATTTCTCGACTTCCGCTCGGAAAAAAATGCTTTCAATGGTATCTGCCGCTGATGCCTCTCGCCACCGAACAGCATAATTTAGGCGATTTTGATGTTGTTATATCCTCAACCAGCTCTTTCGCGAAAGGCGTTATAACGCATCCCAACACATTGCACATTTCTTATTGCCATACTCCGCCTCGTTATCTTTGGGCTGACGCGAACGAGTATGTTTCCAATCTAAAACGAAGCGGGATGGTTAAATTTTTTATTCCGCGATTTTTACACAAACTGCGAATGTGGGATAGAATGAGTGTTGACAGAGTTGACCATTTCATCGCCAATTCCAAAACAGTCCGCCTGCGCATCCAAAAATATTATCGTCGCGACAGCGATGTGGTTTATCCGCCGGTGGAAATGGAAAAAACAGGTCTTGCGGAAAAAATTGAAAATTATTTTTCCGCCGGAGGACGCCTCGTTCCATACAAACGTTTTGATTTAATCGTAAAAGCGTTCAACAGGCTCGGTTTAAAATTAAAAATTTTCGGAACAGGTCCGGAGCGAGATAATTTGAAAAAAATCGCGAAACCGAACATAGAATTTTTAGGATATGTTGATGAAAAAGAAAAAAAAGAAATCCTAGGCAAATCTTCGGCTTTTATTCATCCGCAATTGGAAGACGCCGGAATCACCGCTTTGGAAGCCATGGCCTGCGGAAGACCTGTAATCGCTTACGGAGCCGGCGGCGCGGCGGAAACGGTGCTACCGGGAGAAACCGGCGTTTTATTTCCTTTACAAACATGGGAGTCGCTTTTTGACACTGTGCTTAATTTTAATCCTGAAAATTGGGATGGAACGAAAATCCGCGAACATGCCGCTCAATTCGGCATTGATAATTTCAAACAAACCATTAAAAAAATCGTGGGGGACAGATATGAAGAATTCAACAAAGGCCTTATTCAGGAATCGCTTTTGAGATAAATATGAATATCGGCATTGATATAAGAGCGCTGATGCGCGCGCGAAGAACCGGCATTGGGGAATATACTTTTGAACTTCTCAACGCTATTTTTGACATTGACAAAAAAAACGATTATTCTCTTTTTTACAATTCTCACGCGGATATTTCCAAAAATATTCCAAAATGGGAACAACCAAATGTTCGCTATGTCGCCACGCGCCGGCCGAACAAATTATTCAACGGAACGATAAAATTATTCAACACGCCGCGTTTGGACAACTTGCTCGGCGTCAAATTGGACGCGTTTTACTCGCCTAATTTAAACTTCACGGCGATTTCAAAAAAAACAAAGTTTGTTCTCACGGTTCATGATTTGTCTTTTGAAATTTTCTCTGATTTTTTTACCGCCAAAACATCTCTCTGGCATAAAATCATCAGCCCGAAAAAACAATGCCTGCGCGCGGATATGATACTCACACCTTCGGAAAACACTCGCCGAGATATTGTTGATTTTTACGGAATCAATAAAAATAAAATAAAAGTTTTATACCCCGGGTTGTCTTCCGTTTTTTTAAAAAAACAATCCGCGGACACGGAACAAATCAAAAAAAAATACGCTTTGCCGGACAAATTTATTCTCTTTCTCGGCGCGATTGAACCGCGTAAAAATATACTTGGAATAATTGAGGGGTTTGAAAAAATCGCGTCCTCGCTTCCTAATTCTTATTCGCTGATTATCGCCGGCGCAGACGGATGGAAAACTGAAAAAATTTACGAACCAGCGCGTGTTTCTCATTGCCGTGAAAAAATCAAATTTATCGGCTATGTGGCTCCTGAAGACAAACCGCCACTCTATGCCGCCGCCGATTTATTTGTTTATCCAAGTTTTTATGAAGGATTCGGTTTTCCGGTTTTGGAAGCGATGGCTTGCGGAACGCCCGTAATTACGTCAAATAGGTCATCATTGCCCGAAGTTGCCGGTGGGGATTCAGCGTGGCTTGTCAATCCGAACAGAACCGATGAAATTGCGTACGCGATGTTTATGATGCTTACCAACGATAATCTGAAAAAATCATTCGTTCAAAAAGGATTTGAGCAATCAAAAAAATTCAATTGGCAAAAAACAGCCGCGCAATGGATTGATTTAATTAAAAATTAAGGCCGTTTTAAAAAATAAATACGATATTTTAACGAAAACAATAAATAATTCACTAACATTTTATGCGCATTGGAATTGACGCTCGCATGTATGGCCCGTCTCAGGGCGGTTTGGGCAGATATATTGAACAACTTATAAAACATTTGGAAAAAACCGACGCGCGCAACGAATACGCGATTTTTTTGCGTAAAGCTAATTGGAACGAATACGAACCGTCAACTCCGAATTTTCATAAAATTTTAGCAGACGTTCCGTGGTATGGATGGGCCGAACAAATCAAAATGCCATTAATCATTAAAAAAGAAAAGGTGGACTTGATGCATTTTCCGCATTGGAATATTCCATTTTTTTACCACGGGCGTTTTATTGTCACAATTCATGATTTAATTCTCTTTCATTACCCTTCAAGACAAGCCAGCGCTCTGGGACCGGCGGCTTATTGGTTTAAAAACTTGGCTTATAAAATTATTTTGCGCAGAGCCGCTCGCCGAGCCGAACATATAATCGCCGTAAGCGAATACACGAAAAAAGACATAATTCAAAATTTAAAAATATCATCGGAAAAAATTTCAGTCGTTCATCTCGCGCCTTGCCCGATGACACGAATAAAGCAAGACAATTCCTTGCAAAAATACGGCCTCGCGAGGCCTTATGTTCTATATATTGGCGTGGCATATCCGCACAAAAATTTGGAACGGCTGTTGGAAGCTTGGAATATTTTTACGCGTAAATACGGGGATGATTATCAGCTCGCGCTCGCCGGAAAGAAAAATTATTTTTACAACCGCCTTCTTAATGGCGACCTTATAAAACAATCAAACAACATTGTTTTTATTGACTTTGTTCCAGACGAAAATTTATTTTTCTTGCTCAAAAACGCTTCTCTGTATATTTTCCCATCGCTTTATGAAGGTTTTGGCTTGCCGCCATTGGAAGCTATGCTGTCCAACACTCCGGTAATTTCTTCAAACGCTTCATGCTTGCCGGAAATTTTAGGCGACGCGGCTTATTATTTTAATCCTTCTGACGCGAACGAAATAGCTGAAGCCATAAATCGCGGTTTAAAAGACAAGAAAATGCGCGAAAATTTACTGAAAAACGCGAAACAAACGCTTGCTCGTTATTCTTGGGACAAAACCGCGAAAAAAACTTTGGAAATTTACGAAAAATTTGGTATAATATAATCAACAAAATTAATAATTGAGCCATATTCTAAAAAAATTTCATGAAAGAGGAGGATAAAAAGAAAAAACCGCAATTGCGGCGATGCGCCGCCTGCGGACTTCCCGGACACAATAAATCAACCTGTCCTCAATATTTGGAAGATAATATCGTGGAACCGATAAAAACGGCGCGCCAACCGCTTAAATTTTTTGTGCATCATGTCAATTTTTCCAACCACGTTTCTCCGCATGTCGTTGATTTAAAAAACAAAAAAAATGATGTATGGGAAAATATTGAGGAATCGGCGCCGGAAAAATCTCGCGCCGAAAACCAAGACTTATCATTAAAAAATCTTGACCCGCGAATACAGATAAAGAAAGAAAAACAAAAGGAAACATTCAAAGAAAACAAGCGACTGTTTCGCGTTAAAATTGAAAAAAAACAATTTCATCAAAAATTTTCATCGTATTTCCCAATCAAAAAAACTCTGGCTGACGCGTCGGCTTCTATGGCTAATTTTAGAAATGAATCGCGAAACAATCTCGCTACGCTAAAATCAAATTTTTTTAATTCATTTTTACGCTTTAAGGAAGCGCTGATGTCGCAGTCGCGCTTAAAATTTATTTTGTTATCCGCCGCTTTCGTGATTATTTTGGTTTTACCAATTAAAGCCAGCACATTTTACAAGAATTTAAAAAATACAACTGGACAAATTTCCACGAACGGCATAGCCGGCTTTATGTCTTTACAGGAATCAACATCCGCGCTGATGCAAGCCGACTTGCCAACTGCGGAAAAATCCCTGGAAAACGCTCTTAATAATTTTGACCAGGCGGTCACGGTGATGCAAAAAAAATACCAACGGCTGCAAAAAATAACTTCCGCGATTCCAGTGATAAAAGACGAGGTGCAAAGCAGGCAAAAGCTTATCACCGCCGGACAAAAAATTTCTTTAGGCAACGCCTACATTTTGAAAGGCATAGAAGAAAGCAGGGCGATTTCCGACGATTCGCTTTCCAAACGAATGGAAAAACTTACGTTGCACATGAGAGCGGCAATTCCGAACTATAAAGAAGCTCTCGCGGATTTGAACGGCATCAAAATAGAAGTCCTGCCGGTTGAATATCAAGCGACAGTTTCAGGATTTAGAACTTTATTCGCTTCTTTTTTGAACGACCTTGAAAATATCGCGGGGCTCGGACAAACGATTCAGGAAATTTTCGGAGGCGAAGGCATGCGCAGATATCTTCTTGTTTTTCAAAATCCGCACGAACTGAGGCCGACGGGCGGTTTTATGGGAAGCTTCGCGATTTTGGATATAAAAGACGGACGCATAGACAAACTTAACATTCCGGCCGGAGGCACTTATGATTTGCAGGGCGAACTTAAAAAGTATATCAAACCGCCGACTCCTCTTTTGCTTTCAAACAAACGTTGGGAGTTTCAAGACGCGAACTGGTTTCCGGATTTTCCCGCGAGCGCGGAAAAAATTCTCTGGTTCTTCCGCCACAGCCGCAATCTTACGGCTGACGGAGTTATTGTCATAAATTCTTCGGTGCTGGAACGACTGCTCGCGATTACCGGTCCGATTGAAGATGAAAAAAGAAACGTAGTGATTTCTTCCGCAAACGCTATTTCAACAATTCAAGAAATCGTGGAATACGGACCGGAAAAAAAAGAAAACAAACCCAAGAAAATTTTGGCTGATTTAGCTCTTAAATTCTCCGATTATTTTCAAAACATAAAACCGACCGAATTGCTTCCGATACTCGGCAATCTTTTTGAAGCGTTGGAAAATAAAGAAATTCAAGCTTACTCCACGGATGAAAAAGCGGAAAAAGACATAAAAAATTTCGGGTGGGGCGGCGACATAATTCAAACCAACGGAGGACAGGATTATCTTTTCGCTGTCAATACAAACATACAAGGACAAAAAAGCGACGCGGAAATTAAACAAAAAATTTTTTATCAAGCAGAGGTGCAGACCAACGGTTCAATTATCGCGAGCGCTGTCGTTTCCAAAGAACATCAGGGAACAAAAGGAGAAAAATTATACGGGCAAACAAACATAGATTACATAAGAATTTATGTTCCTGAAGGCAGCGACCTTTTGAGCGTAAACGGATACAGTTGGCCTGACGAAAAAAATTTTCGCATACCGGAGGATTGGTATGAAGAAGACGGAGATTTGAAAAAAAATGAAATTGAAGTTAAAATTGACAATCAATCCGGCACGCGCGTAACCCGCGAGTTCGGAAAAACCGCTTTCGGCAATTGGCTTATCACCGAACCCGGACAAACAAGCCAAATTCAATTCGTTTATCGCTTGCCTTTTAAAATTTTTGATTTAAGCAAAGACACCGAATCTTGGAAAGAATTATTTCAATCGTCTCAAATTCTCGCAAATTACCAATTGATATTTCAAAAACAATCAGGAATTGACAGCGAATTTGAAAGCCAAATAATTTTTCCGGACGGCTGGGCTCCTGTCTGGACAGAAGGAGAAGATATCCGCTCTGCGGCAAACGGCGCTTCCATTCCTTCGTTTACTTGCGCGAAAAATATGATTTGGAGTTTAATAATGAAAAAAGAATAATTTTTATATTTTATGCCAGAAGAAATACCGCAATTTTCTTCAAAACCGCTTGAGGAAGAAAAACCTAAAAAACCGGCGCGCCACAAAAAAATAGCCGCAACAAACGCGATTCATCGCGCGTCAGGCCGCAAAAAAGAAATAGACGAAAGATTGTTTTCAATTTATGAAGACGGCTCGGGTAATATGCCCGATATGAAAGAAATAAAAATTAAAAAACCGAAATCTTTTTTAAAAACATTATTGGCTTTCTTATTTGTCGCGATATCGCTTTCCGCCGCGACATTGGCCGGATATTTCTTTTTTTCCGGCTCGGAAAAATTTTCGGAATCGCAGGTTGTTGTCGCTATTTCAGGACCTGAAAAAATAACACTTGGCGAACCGAACGATTATATCATTACTTACGAAAACAACCAAGGCGACAAAATAAACAATGTCACGCTAAATGTTTATTATCCAAGCGGATTTATTTTTCAAAACAGTTCCACTCCTTCGGAAAACCCGAACCATACCGAATGGAATATCGGTTCCCTGTCCCCAAACGAAAAAGGAGAAATTACGATTACCGGTCTTACTTACGGTTCCATAGGACAAAAACAATCCTGGCGTTTATTTTTTAATTATCAGCCGATAAACTTCCAATCTGAATTGCAAAATAACGCCACGTTTAACGTGGAAATTTCCGAATCGCCGATTTCAGTCGCTTTAACCGGTCCGGATAAAGTCGTGGTCGGCAATGCCGTTGAATATTCTTTCGCAATTGAAAACAAAAGCGCGTGGCAACCCGAACGGATGGAAATTACTCCGATAATACCGGCTAATTTTTCCGTGTCCACTTCAACACCGGCTTTGGACAAAAATGGCAAATGGATAATAACCAAAAAAACTTCAACTTCCACGCCTGAAAAAATCATTTATCCAATGTACAAAATAAAAGGACAATTTATAAACAGCGAAGATGAAACATCGCCGGTTAAAGTCGCGATTTCCATCCCCTCTTCCGACAACAGTCAGCTTTTTCAAATCGCCGAGGGAGAAATTAAAACAGAGCTGGTAAAAAACGATTTGAATTTTAATATGGCGATTAACGGAACAACTACAGATTTTTCCAGCCATTCCGGCGATACATTAAACATCAGTTTGCGTCTGAAAAACGAGGGCAAAAACGACATAAAAAACGCCTCAATAAAATTGACAGCGGAGGGACCGTCAATCAGCCGCAAAAGCGTGATTGATTGGCAGACTATTTCCGATGATTATGACGGGGATATAAAAGGCGAACAAATGTCGGATTCAATTCGCCGCGGAATTATCACTTGGAACAGCGCAAAAATTCCCGCGTTGGCAAAAATTCAATCTGGCAAAGAAATCGTCGTGGATATTCGTTTACCTATTAAAAACTCCAACGATTTTGACATCGGTTCTTCTCCGGAATACCTTATAAAAATGACTGCCGCGGCAACCTTTAAAGACAAGACAAACGCTTTGCAGACGATTCTCGGCAACCCGATAAACATCACGCTTAATTCGGATTTGAATTTTGAAAATGAAGATAATATTTCAACCGCTAACGGTAAAGAAGAACACAAAATTTCTTGGATACTCGCGAATCATTATCATTCGTTGAAAAACATTGTTCTTACGGCTGATATTTACGGCGATACCGCTTTGACAGAACAGATAGAAACTCCGGCTGGAGAAATAAAAATAACTCAAACAGACGCTAAAACAAAAAAAATCACATGGACGATTCCTGAAATGCCGGAAAGTGTGGATATTTTGGCTCTGCCTTTCACAATCATTCTCAACTCTAAAAACCCCACTCAACAAACGCTTGTTTCCAAAGTTCATATTCAAGCCGAGGACACTATCACTTCTCAAAAGCTTGATTTTATGGGAGATGAAATTTTATTGAAGTAAAAAATTTTTAATCAATTTTTCGGCTTCGGTTTTATTTTTTATCCATTTAACCCTCTTGTCCCTCTTAAACCATGTCATCTGACGCTTGGCATAATGCCGAGTGTCTTTTTTTATTTGCTCAATCGCTTCGTCCAAACTCGCTTCCCCGCGAAGATAACTACCGATCTGCCGATAACCGATTCCGCTCACGCTTGGCAAATTCCAAAAATTTTTATGTTTCTTAAATTTTTCCGTTAAATTTTTAATTTCTTCAAGCAACCCTTGTTTTATCATTATTTCAACTCTTTTATTTATTCTTTCATATAATTTTTCCATTGGCAAACTTACGCCGATTTGCAAAACGTCAAACAACTGGTTTGATTTCGTTCTCTGTGAAAAAAACGGTTTGCCGGTGGACAAAACCACTTCCAACGCGCGAATCACTCGGCGAGGATTATTTAGATCGATTTTTGCGGCCGCTTCTTTATCTTCTTTTTTAAGAATTTCAACCAATTCGCGCAAAGTTTTCTTTTCAAGCCGTTGGCGCAATTTATTATCAGGTTTTACTTTGGGAATATCTAAATTATCCACTATAGACCAAATATAAAGTCCTGTGCCGCCAACGACAAAAGGAGTTTTTCCGCGCTTCAAAATATCTTTAATGCTCTTCAACGCCATTTTTTTAAAATCAGCCAAAGAAAAATCCTCATCCGGCTCAATAATATCCATCAAATAATGCGGAACTTTTTCAACCATATAACTCCGTCGCCCATAATTAATTGCCTGCCTGCCGGCGAGGCAGGCCTTGCCTACCGGCAGGCAGGCC
>JAQWDH010000002.1:18841-106701 GCA_028705565.1 Patescibacteria group bacterium
AGGCAGGCCCATAGCCCAACAGGTTTCGCCGTCCCGATGCTCATTTCCTTGTAAATCTGCCGCGAATCCGCGGAAATTATCTCGCCATTGAATTTTTTCGCCAATTCCAAAGCAATATCGGTTTTACCAGCAGCGGTCGGTCCTAAAATTACGATAATTTTTGGCAGTTTTTTCATAAAATAAATTACTTAACAATCTCCCCTCTCAACACCCACATCTCCGGTTGGGTGATTTTTATTTTTGCCATTTTGCCGACAAATTCCTGACCGCCGGCGAATTGCGTGAGTTTCATTTCCGATGAATTGCCGGAACAAATGCCGCTCGCGTGTTTTTCTACCAAAACCGACACGGTTTTTCCGAGATATTTTTGATTTTTTCGCCAAGTGATTTTCTCCATCAATCTTTGCAATTCATCCCATCGTTTTTTCTTTTCTACGCGCGGAACATCGTCTTTGAACGCTTTTGCGGCCGGAGTGCCGCTCCGCTCGCTGTACATCGCCGTAAAAGCGATGTCAAAATCGCATTGGCGATAAAAATCAAGCGTATTTTGAAATTGTTTTTCCGTCTCCCCGCAAAAACCGACTATTAAATCCGTTCCGATTGCGATTTCCGGACGCGCGACGCGAATTTTTTTTATCAAATCAAAATAATATTCCCCTGTGTAATGGCGATTCATTTTTTTTAAAATTTCATTATCCCCGCTCTGCGCCGGCAAATGCAAATAATTCGCCTGCTTCGGCAGTTTCAACGCCTCAACCTGAAAATCGTTAAAGTATCGCGGGTCTGCCGCGGTCCAATTTATTCTTTCAACCTCAACGATTTGATTCGCTTCCCATAAAAGCGCGGAAAAATCGTCTTTGGATTTAAACGGATTGTCTTTGCTGAAACCTTCAGCGTCCGGAGCTTTATAATTGTTTATAACTTGCCCCAATAAAATAATTTCTTTGCGTCCGCTCGCGGAAACTTTTTTTATCTCTTCAATTATATCTTTTACCGGTCTGTTTGTTTCACGCCCTCGCGCGTATGGCACAACGCAATAAGAGCAAAAATTATTACAGCCTGTTTGA
Source organism: Patescibacteria group bacterium (assembly GCA_028705565.1). Classification (GTDB taxonomy): domain Bacteria; phylum Patescibacteriota; class Patescibacteriia; order Magasanikbacterales; family GWA2-37-8; genus STF2-47. The sequence goes on from JAQWDH010000002.1 coordinate 19,909, forward strand.
ACTGTAACAAACGCCTGAAAACCACTCTCGCGATCCGGAGATATTTTAAAATAATCGTCTAATGGATTTTCACTGATTTCCGCGAACCAATCCGGACGCAATTCTTTCAACCGTTTCGGCAACATCGCGAGCTCGTTAATCGGAAAATACAAATCAACGCTTTCCATTTTTGCTTTCAATTTTCCTTCTTTATCCCTGCCAGGCATACAGCCAGTAACAACGATAACCGCATCGGATTTTAATTCCTTTAATTTATTCCAATTTCTAACCAATCCGCATATTCTGTCTTCGGCGCTTTGGCGCACGCTACAGCTGTTCGCGACAAACAAATTTGCGTCTTCCGCCTTGCTTGCCTCGCTTAAACCGACTGAACTCAAAATACCCCGAATTCTTTCCGAGTCGTTTTTGTTCATCTGACAACCGAAAGTGGCGAGAAAATATTTTCGCATAATGGCATCAAACTAAAACGAAGATTTCATTTTACTTTTATAATAATCGCCGTGGCATCATCCGGTTTAGCATATTTATCGCTGTCCGCCCTTTCCATTTTTTCTTTCGCTTTTTCAATCAATAATTTCGCGAGTTCTGATTTTTCCGACAAAAGCAAATTTTTTATTTCTTCATCTTTTAAATTATCGTTCACTCCGTCAGAACAAATCAAAAACAAATCGCCTTTTTTCACTTCAACCACGCTTAAATGCGGTTCAAATTCTTTTGGAAAATTATTGTTTTCCACGCGCGAAGCAGTGATTCCGTTGGTAATTATGCTTCTCCATTTCAACATCGCCGGATGGTCTTCCGCCATTCCTTCTTTTTTAAATTTAGACACAAAAGAATCCTCTTCGGAAATTTGTTTTAATTCCTTGCCTCGCAAAAGATAAATTCTGCTGTCCCCCATTTGTCCGAGCACCGCCTTTTTGCCGCCTTCCGCGAATTTCAAAATTGAAACTGTGGCTGTCATATTCTTTTTTTTCGCGTCTAAAACAGCTTCATCCTTTAATCCTTCTTCCGCCTGCGCTAAAATCGCTTTTATTTTTTCTTTTGTTTTTTCAACCGTTAAGTCGGATGCATCTTTTTCAAATCCAACTTTTAATTTATCGGTAACGATTTTACTCGCAGTTGCCGCCCCTTCGCAACCTCCCGCTCCGTCGCTCACAGCCGCTAAACCGGTTGATAAATCAAAAATTGAAGTATCCTCGTTAGGTGCATGTTTAGCGTATTCTTCTTTGTTTATTTCAAAAGAAAAAAACTCTTTTTCTTTTTTTTCAGGCGACGACCATATTTTTCTGAATATTTCTCCAAATGCCATACGATTTTGGTTAATTATTATGTGTTTATCTTACTATAAAAAACAAAAAAATGGAAGCAAAAGAAAATAGCTTATTTTAGCCAAAAACAAGAACTCCACGCCCTTGCGGATGTGGAGTTCTTTTGGTACTAAGGTTTCTTAGCATCACTAATACGAGTATAGCACATTTTACGACTTTTGTCAAGAGAAATATATTAAAAAACCCTTCTTTTTCAAGAAGGGAATGCCCTATTTGCTCTATTTTTTTATATACTCTTTTAACATTTCCTCAACTTCCTTGCCGTCAAGTGTTTCTTTTTCTAATAGCAGTTTAGCTAAAACAACGACGGCTTCTTTATTTTCATTTATTATCTTTTCGGCTTTTTGTTTAGATTCAGAAACTACCAACACAACTTCATTATCTATTTTTCTTTTAGTTTCTTGACTAATTTTATATTCTCCGATTCCGGAAGACCCAAGAAATGGATGCTCTTTTAATTTTCCGAGTGATGTCATTCCAAAAACCTTGCTCATACCGAACTCGGTTATCATTCTACTTGCCAGTCTGGTGATATATTCTATATCGCCGGCTGCTCCGGTGGAAATAAAATTAAAGAATATTTCTTCCGCTACTCTGCCAGCTGTGCCTGTCGCAATATCAGCAAGTAATTCATCTTTATAACTATACAGCTTTTCTTCGCTTGGAAGAAAGGCCGTCATTCCTCCGGCAAACCCTCGCGGAATAATTGTAATTTTTCTAAGCTTTTGAAACCCGTAAAAATAAGCGACAAGCGCGTGTCCGGCTTCATGATAAGCCGCGATTTTTTTATCTTTTTCAGAAATGATTCTGTTCTTTAGTTCAGGACCACCGAACACTAAATTTTCAATCACTGTTTCAATATCTTTAAAGACAACAAATTTTTTATCTTCTTTGGCGGCTTCCACTGCGGATGTGTTTACAAAATTGCCTATGTCCGCTCCTGACACGCCAGGAGTAATCTGCGCCAATTTTTTTATTTCTTCTTCCGCTATATTATTTTTTATTTTTTTCAAATGAACTTTAAAAATATCTTCTCTTCCTTTGATGTCCGGCAACGGAACAATAACCTTTGCGTCAAATCGTCCAGACCTTATTAGGGCCGAGTCTAAAATATCAGGTCTGTTGGTGGCAGCGATTATTATTATCCCCGTCCCACTTTTAAATCCATCCATTTCCTGCAAAAGTTGGTTTAACGCTTGTTCCCTCTCGTCATTGCCTCCACCCAAACCCGCGCCGCGCTGCCGTCCAATAGCGTCTATTTCATCAATAAAAATAATGCATGGAGCATTCTTTTTAGCGCTTTCAAACAAACTTCTTACTCTGGCGGCGCCAACTCCGACAAACATTTCCACAAAATCCGAACCGCTGATGGAAAAAAAAGGAACATCTGCTTCTCCCGCCAATGCTTTTGCCAAAAGAGTTTTTCCAGTACCAGGAGAACCCATAAGCAAGGCGCCAATCGGAATTTTCGCCCCTATTTCTGAAAACTTTTTCGGATTTTTAAGATAAACAATAAAATCGGATATTTGTTTTTTTGCTTCCTCGCAACCTGCTACGTCGTTAAAAACGACGCTGGGTTTTTCCATCAAAAGAGAACTGTTGATTTTACTTATGAATTTATCAGCTCCTCCAAACCCTCCTCCGCCTCCGCTTCCTCCGGATGATAACTTTTTAAAAAACCAAACGATAAAAACAATTGGCAAAAGCGAGAATAAAACCATCAGCCAAAGTCCGCCACTACCATTGTCTTTTTCCTCTTCAATCGCGGATATTTTTATATTAAGCCTTTCCAACCGAGGCAAAAGCAACTCCATAACATTGTTGGGGGCTATGACTAAAAAAACTTTACTATTATCGTTCTTTATTTTTATTTCCATTTTTTGCCCTGTTATTTTTACTTCCGCCACCTTGTCTCCGCTCAACATTTTCAAAAATTCCGAATAAGAAATTTCTTCAACCGGAATCTGTTCGCTTTGATTAAAGAAATAATAAACAGACGAAAACATAACTATAATCATTAACCATACAGCCCATGCCGGAATTTTTCTTTTAATGTTGCTGCTTTTTTCATTACTCATTTTATACTCCTTTCCGCTTCTTCTGCGGATTATTTGTTTAAATTTTTAAAGAACTTTGTTTTTTTACCTTAACAAAAATAACGGCAAAAGTCAAGCATATAAAGGACTCCCCCGCTATTCTCTTTTTACTGTTTTTGAGCTATTATAATTACAGAAAAAACATAACAATCAGAATGAAAAATATGAAACAAGTTGAGGATATATTCAAACCTAACATATCCATCAAGGATTTGCTCGCCTGCGTCAAAAGCTATGGCTCGCCGGAAAATTGTGAAACCGTGCGCGCGGCTTATGTTTTTGCCGAAAAAGCCCATAAAGGACAAACACGCAAATCAGGAGAGTCCTATATTTTTCACCCGCTCGCGGCGGCTTATTTTTTGGCGAAAATGCGCATGGACCCTAATATTGTCGTGGCAACTCTTTTGCACGATGTTCCGGAAGACACAAACGTTTCATTGGATGAAATTGAAAAAAAATTCGGACCCGATATTACTTCGCTTGTAAGGGGGGTCACTAAACTTGGCAAACTTAAATATCGCGGAGTGGAGCGGTACATAGAAAACCTGCGCAAAATGTTTGTCGCCATGGCCGAAGATATTCGCGTAATGATTATAAAATTCGCCGACCGCATACATAATCTTTACACGCTGGATTCCCTGCCGAATAAAAAAAGAGGTAGAATCGCGCTGGAAAGCATGGAAATTTACGCCCCCATCGCCAATCGTCTCGGTATGGACGAAATCAAAGGACTTTTAGAAGATTTGTCTTTTTTTCACCTTCACCAAAAAGAATACGAAAAAGTGGACAAAATTCGCGACGAATATCTGAGCGGCCGCGGAGCTTATTTGGAAAAAGTCATGGATATTTTAAAAAAAGAATTAAAAACAAACGGCATTGATTGCATTGACATACATGGACGGCGAAAACAACTTTACAGTTTATATCAAAAATTAGTCCGCAAACAATGGGAGATTGACAAGGTTTATGATGTAATAGCCGTTCGCGTCATTTTGAAAGAAATTGGCGATTGCTACGCGGCTCTTGGCGTTATTCACCAACTATGGCATCCTTGCAAAGGGCGAATAAAAGACTACATCGCCCAACCGAAACCTAACGGATACAAATCAATTCATACCACTGTTTTTTGTCTAGACGGAAAAATCGTTGAGTTTCAAATTCGCACTATGGAAATGCATGATGAAGACGAATACGGCGTAGCGGCGCATTGGCATTACGACGAAATGGGCGTGAGATTGCCTCCGAAAGAAGTTTCATGGGTGAAGGAACTGGCGGAAATACAAAAAGAGATTTTAGGAAAAATGTCAGACCTGAATGATATGAAAATAGATTTTTTCAAAAACCACATTTTTGTTTTTACTCCGCAAGGCGATGTAATTGACCTGCCGGACGAGGCAACACCTGTGGATTTCGCCTATCAAATTCATTCTGATTTGGGAGATAAATGTTCAGGCGCGCGCGTCAATGACCACATGGTTAGTTTGGATACGCCTCTTAAAAATGGGGATATGGTAGAAATTATCGTGGAAAAAAACCGCAAAAAACCAAATCCGGATTGGCTGAAAACAGTTAAAACGAGATTGGCGAGAGAACATATTAAAAATCGTGTAAATAACGAAAAAATCCGCCGATGAGGCGGATTTTTTATCAATTTTCTTCACCGCTTATTCTTTTTATCAATCTTTTCAGTTCTTCTTTTGAATAAAAATACACAGAGATATTGCCTTGTTCGCCTTTTTGAGAAATGGAAATTTTCGTACCCAAAGCCAAACGCAGTTTTTCTTCCAAATACGCGACATTAGGATCTTTGCGCGCGCCTTTGCCGCCAATACTTTGCAGAGCGATTGTTTTTTCCAATTCGCGAACGGTTATTTTTGTTCCCAACATTGATGCCAACATATCCAATTGCTGCTTTTCATCCTTTAAACCTAAAAGCGAACGCGCTTGCCCGGTATTTATTTTTCTTTCCGACAATGCCTGTTTTATCTGCTCCGGCAAATCCAGAAGACGAATAAAATTCGCCACAGCCGGACGGCTTTTTCCGACTTTTTCAGCCACTTGCTCTTGAGTCAATCCGAATTCTTCAATTAAACGTTTATACGCGAACGCTTCTTCAATCGGATTCAAGTCTTGACGTTGTATATTTTCAACCAAAGCCACTTCCAATTTTTCCTGGTCCGCCATTTTTTTAATGATTACCGGCACTGTTGCCAAATTCGCCAATTTTGACGCGCGTAAACGCCTTTCCCCGCTTACAAGTTCATAACCGCCGTCACTTTTTTCAACTGCCAAAAGCGGCTGTAAAATTCCATGCGTTTTTATGGAATTCGCTAATTCCAAAATATCTTCCTCGTCAAAATGCCGACGCGGCTGTTTTAAATTCGGCATAATCAAATTCGGTGGTATCTGCCAAATTTTGTCTTTATCTTGAATTTCCCCGCTGGTGTTATATTGTCTTTTTTGTCTGGAAACGGTAGGCGTGATAAGCGCGCCCAAACCTCGTCCTAATGACATAAAATTAATAATTTATGAATGATAAAAATTGATTTTTATTCGTTAAGCTGAAATGTCATTTTATATCTTTAAAATGAATTTTTGTTTTCAAAATAATCCAAAAATTCTCTTCCTAATCTTTCATACGCTTTGGCGCCTTTGCCTGACGGCTCATAGTGAAAAATACTTTGCCCGAAACTTGGCGCCTCCGCCAATCTTACTGTTCGCGGTATAACCGAACGAAAAATATTATTGGGAAAATATTTGTATAATTCACCCAGCACTTCTCCGGAAAGCCGATTTCGCGAATCAAACATAGTCAAAACCGCTCCCAATACATTAAGATTCGGTTTTAAATTATTTTTAACCAATTCAATTGTTTTTAATAATTGCCCCAAACCTTCCAAAGCGTAATATTCCGCCTGCACCGGAATTAAAATATGGTCGGCCGCGACCAAACCGTTTAAAGTCAAAATTCCAAGCGACGGTGGGCAATCAATAATTATATAATCGTAGGCGTGGCGAACTTCGCTCAAAATATCGGCGAGTTTATTTTCCCGCCCTTCAACATTTACCAGCTCAACATTGGCGCCGGCCAAATCCGGTGTGGCCGGAGCGACTCTTAAACCGACATGCGCCGTATTTTGCACAATATCATGTATTCTGCGCTGTCCTACCAAAGTATGGTAAAGACCATGGTTCAAATTTTCCTGTCTCAAGCCCAAACCCGAAGTGGCGTTACCCTGTGGGTCCAAATCGGCAAGCAAAACAAACTTGCCGGCTTCTGACAAAGCCGCAGCCAAATTCACGGCAGTGGTGGTTTTTCCAACCCCGCCTTTCTGATTAACGATGGAAATTATTTGTGTCATATTCGTATTATAACACAAAAATAAACGACTTCCAACACATTGACAAAAAATAAAATTTGATTTAAAATAAACACAAACATTATAAGAATCTATAGTAAATTTAAGCCGAAGTGGCGGAATTGGTAGACGCGCACGACTCAAAATCGTGTTCCTTCGGGAGTGAGGGTTCGATTCCCTCCTTCGGCACAAAAAGGAGAAAAAACATGTTTGGATTAACTTTTGTTCCAACTATAGTGCTTTGCGCGAAAAAGCAAAGCGCTTCGCTCTTTAAAAATTTAAAAGTATCCATTGATAATATCAAGGATATTAAAACAGGTACAGAATTAATAATTATTTATTTCGCGAAAAACAAACCAGGTGCTCTTGCGGTTATACCGACTAATGTATGCAAAATAATGAAAAAAACAAATTTTGATGTATTCGTTAATGTGATTTATTTAAATCGGGATGAAGACGGGTTCAGTTATGACTATTGTCAATTCTCAGGGGAAGATATTGACGAATACGAGATAATAAAAGTTTACGGAAAAGAAAAGTGGATGCTAACCAGATCTCCAACGGTGGAAATCGTGTATAACATTCGCAATAAAACATTCTCTTTGTATAATTTGATACTGCAAGATGACTCAGAAAACGGTTGCGCGAGTGTTATGCTGATAAAAAACACAGTCCGTCGTGATGTTCCTATCAGTCAAGTTGACACGAGCCTTGTAGGATATGATTTGTCTTGTTTAAGAAAAAGGGTAAAAAAAATCGCGGAAAAATTCGGTCATAATCCTTAAGGAGCAAGGAGACAAAAAATGGACCCAAAAATTATATTGCTTGTATCCGAAATGGGATATGAGCTATTAAAAAAATGTTGTAATAATTTAAACAAAACATTTCCACCAAATTATTTAGAAGAAATTTTAGATAGTAAAAACTATCTAATTTATCTGGATAAAAACACAAAAGGCAAAAAAACATTTTATACTCTACCACATGAAATGGAGATTTTGATCCACACCCTCAAAGAGGAGTGGTTCAAAAATTCATTTATGCCGGCGCTGTTATTTAAAGAGTATTCAATTGGAACAAAGGCAAATGTTTTTTGCACGGATAGTGGAAATAGATTTCCATGGGATAAGATTAAAACTTACAATGGGAATACTTACAGGTGCATGATTGAAAAAGAAAAAACTATATATAAAATCACTTATAATTTAGAGAAACAACATTTAGAAATCAAACAAATAACTCTTTCCGGGTGTTTTACTCAATATAATTTATCAGAAATTATATTGTTTAAAAAAACAATCGCGAAAAAACACTACCCGGAAAATGAAATTTCTGATAATCTAAATTTTCTTAAAAAAGCCGTGGAGGCGGCATGCAGAAGGTCGGCTTGCTGTTTGTGCCAGCAAGAAACTGACTGGCAAATGGTTGACAAATGCGGTGGTCACCACACATTTGATTACAAAACATATTAACAAAATCTAAGCCCTGAACGGGCTTTTTTTAATGGACGGAAAAGAAAAAACCTGTTAAAATATCAACCGGGACTGTCGCCGAATATGTTTGTCATTCCCGCGAAAGCGGGAATCCAGTCTCCACATACCATCGTTTAGCAAAGTTTTTGGATTCCCGCTTTCGCGGGAATGACATAATAAACGATTTTTGTTATTCGGCGACAGTCCCCAACCGTATGGACTTTTATTCAATTATAATTTACGGATATTTGACGCTCGCGGCTTTTTTTATTTACGTAATAGGACGCGACCAAAAAAACAAAAAATGTGTTTTCGGACACCACAAAATTTTGGCGTGGTTTATAATTTCCGCGCTTTTTATCGGCATTGCCGTTTCCGTTTACGCAAGATTCGTTGAACCATATATATTATTAATGAAAAAAATTGAAATCAGAAACGATAAAATAACAAATCAGATTAAAATCGCTTTAATCACGGATATCCACGCCGGCAACGGAAAAAAAACAAAATGGGTTGAAAAAATAGTAAAAAAAGTTGAAGCCGAAAATCCGGATATTGTTCTTATCGCTGGCGACCTTATTTGCAACGAAGGAGTATTTGAAGATGAAACCGTTTATCTTGAACCATTACAAAAATTGGCTGACGAATATCCGGTTTACGCCACTTTGGGAAATCACGAATACGGTATGGGTAATGTCAACAGATTCAATAAAGACCTTCAGACAGGAGACAAGTCGGAAGAAGTAATAACTATGTTGAACAAAATCGGCGTTCACTTATTGATAAACAGACTCAGGTGTATTGACGGCGAAGAAACGAATTTATGCCTGTTCGGTTTGGACGATATTTGGGGCGGAAAAATTGATTTTACGGAACTATACGACTGGGACCAATCATCGCCACTTGTTTTCTTGAGCCACAATCCGGATGGCGCAACGCTGTGGCCCGAACAATTCGCGAAACCGATTTTGATGTTATCAGGACATTCGCATGGAGGACAAATTTGGATTCCTTTTATCGGTCCGCTCGGAAACGCCGGCATCAGTTTGGGGAAAAATTTTTATAGGGGTTTGAATTATTATAATGACATTCCGATTTATACTTCCGCCGGAACAGGAGAATCCGGTGGAGCGATAAGATTATTTAACCCGCCGGAAATAATAATTATCAATATAACTCCATAAAAAAAATTCCCGACTAATTAAGTCGGGAATTTTAATTTTTAAGGTTTTAGTCTGCCAATCGTGCGCGGAAAAGGAATACATTCACGTATATGCTCCACGCCGCAAATCCATCGCACAGCTCGTTCCAAACCGATGCCAAATCCGGAATGCGGCGCGCCTCCGTATCGGCGCGTATCCAAATACCATTCATAATCATCTTTGTTCATTCCTTCTTCTTCTATTCTTTTCTCCAATTCAGCCGCGTTTTCCTCGCGTTGGCTTCCTCCGATTATTTCTCCTCCGCCGTCAGTAGCTATCAAATCATCATTCAAAACCATACTTGAATTTTGCGGGTCGCGTTTCATATAAAAAGGCTTGATATTTTTTGGCCATTTTTCTATGAATACCGGCGCATCGCTTCCTTGCGTCAAAAGCCCCTCGTCATCATTGCCCAGATCTTCTCCGTATTTTATGTCTGAACCGAGCTCATTTAATTTTTTAATCGCTTCATCATACGAGAGCCGCAAAAACGGCGCGTCCGCTTTTTTTAATTTTTCCGTGTCTCTTTCCAAAATAGTCAGCTCCATGGAGCAACTTTTCAAACAATGACGGATTATGTGTCTTACCATTCCTTCTTGTAATTTTAAATTTTCTTCATGTTCCACAAAAGCCGCTTCAGCATCCATCATCCAAAATTCCGTCAAGTGCCTTTTTGTTTTGCTTTTCTCTGCGCGAAAAACCGGACCGAAATCATAACATCTGCCAACCGAACCGATGGCGGCTTCCAAATAAAGCTGTCCTGATTGCGATAGATAAGCCGAACCCAAATCAAAATACGGAACTGAAAAAAGAGTAGTTGTGCCTTCGCACGCGTTTGGAGTGAATATCGGCGAATCAACTTTAATAAATCCTTCTTGATGCAGATATTCGTTTATGGCTGTGATAATCGCGTCCCTGATTTTTAAAATCGCCCATTGTTTTTGACTGCGCAGCCAAAGATGGCGATGGTCAAGCAGAAAATCCGGCCCGTGTTCTTTTTTTGCTATTGGATAATCAACGGCCAATTGAATAATTTTGAAATCAGCAATCTGCATTTCAAACACATTTTCTTTTTTTGGATGTTTTTCAACTTTTCCTGCCACTTCAACGGATGATTCCTGCGTTGATTTTACAATCTCGTCCCAAATTTCGTCCGAAACATCTTTTTTAACAACCACGCCCTGAATCCAGCCGGTGCCGTCGCGCAATTCCAAAAACATTATCGGTCCGGAAGACCGCTTGTTATAAAGCCAGCCGGAAATTCGCGCTTCTTGTCCCGCAAATCGCGGCAAATCTTTTATAAAAGTTTTCATAAACATAAATTGATTAAAGCCATTTTTTCTTGTAAAAAATCCAAGCTAATAAAATTGCCGAGACCAAACTTAAAATCGCTATATAAATAAACGCCAACTCATCTTGCTGACGCGGCAAACCGACGTTCATTCCGAAAAAACTTGAAATTATGTTTGGAACCATAAAAAGAATAGTAAATCCGGTGAGGGCCTTCATTGTTCGATTCAAGCTGTTTGTAAGTATGGCGGAATACGCTTCTCTGATGGTTGAGATTGATTTAACGCTGGAAACGCAAAGTGTAAGTGTTTGCTTGCTGTCAACCATCAGATCGTCAACCAATTCCCTGTCATCATCATTGAGCGGAAAAAACTTGCCGGTCAATACTTTTTCCAGCACGCTTGTAAATGGAACGAATGAGGAAATAAAATCATTCAGTGTTTCTTCGTGCCGCACCAAATCCAAAATATCGCCGTTGTTTAATTTTGACAAATCTATTCGTTTGGCTTTGATATCTTTTACGGCTTTTTTAATTTGGTGGTCAAAACTCGCGATAGCGGCGGCAAAAATTTTTAAAACAAACTGCGTTTTATAAGGCGTGCAAAACTCGCATCTTTCCTTAAAAAATGGCTCAAAAATTTCACCCGACACGCGACTTAAAATCACCACGTTTTCTTCTGCCATTGCCAAAAGCACCGGAGTAGTCGCGACTGCATTATCTTTCACGAACGGAATACGGATAATAATGTGGGTCACATTTTCATCTTTTTCAATATGCGGCAGTTCATTTTCATCCATCCAATCCTCAACAGCGTTTCTTTCCAATTTAAAATTTTCGCACAAATAATTCAAATCTTCCTGCGTCGGGTCAAGCGCGAAAATCAACGCTCCGGCTTCAGGACATTCAAGCTTTGTGAGTTTGTCGTTCAAATCTTTCCTGTAAAATTCAATCATATCTTTATAGTTTAAATATTTTAAATATATAATATCTTAGCTTATTTTAGCCAATTCCGCAAATTTTTCAAAACTTCCGATTCTACGTTCGCTCCTATAACCAATAAAATTTTTCACGCACTCCATCGCCGTTTTTGACAGTTCCGAGCCGTTAATCAATTTCCAATCCGTTTTTAAGATACTTGCCAAACTTTCCACATCTTTTTTTTCACAAAAAACAAAATTTTCTCCGACATTAATTTTTTCTTGCGCGCATTCAACGCAAATTACGCCGCCTCCACTCGCGTAAAAACCGTTTTTTTTCTCCGCGTCAAGTCCTATTCCGCAAACAACACATCTTTTCAATTCCGGTTCATAACCCAACATTGAAAAAAATTTCAAGATAAAAGCGGCCTGTAAACAAGAGGTATAAACGCTTTTTTCAAAATCCAAAAACTCTAAAAAACTTTTTAACAAATTAAAAATATTTTTATCCCGCTCATTCTGTTCCGTCAAAATTTCAATTGATTTAACCGCGTATCCGCACAAAGCCAATTTCGTGAAATCAGTCCGAATATTTTTAAACAAATCAATCAGACACACGGATGCCACGCGATTAACCGCCTTTCCTTTTATTATTTCCGCATCAACCAAACAAGCTGTTTCCAAAAACGAAGAATTTTTTCCAACGATCTTTTTTACTCCTTTTGCAAGAGCTTCCACTTTACCGAATTCTTCCGTAAAAAAAGAAATTATTTGATCGCTTTCACCGCTATCTTTTCTACTCAAAACAATCGCTATCATATTTCATTTTCTTTTTTTCATCTCCAAATACGATTCAAGAACCAACATCGCAGATTTTTCATCGCGGCTGGCTCCGCCTTCCATTCTGTCGGCTTGCTGTGAAGTAAAACGCTCGTCAAAAAAATCTATTTTCGCTTTCATTTTCTCTTTTAAATCTTCCGCGAATTTTTTCACTCTTTTTGTGTTTTCGTTCTCTTTTCCATTCAATCCGATTGGCAATCCGATTACTACCAAATCAATGTTTTCTTTTTTAACGACATCAGGCAATTCTTGCTTTCCAACGATTCCGAAGGGCAAGACAACGCCGATACCGGTGTCACACCAAGCCAGTCCGATATTTTTTGTGCCGTAATCAACACCTAAGATATTCATACAAAAAATTATATTTTTTCTTTTTTTTCATTCGGACGCCGCGTGGAGATATCGCAACCTTGTTCTGTAATCACGACCGTGTGCTCAAAGTGAGCGCACAACGATTCATCTTCCATCACTATTGTCCAGCCGTCTTTGGCATTTTTAACTTTATGGCTTCCGATGGAAATCATCGGTTCAATCGCCAAGACCATCCCGGGTTTCAAAATAAATCTTTCCAATTTTTTATCGTAATAATTCGGTATTCTCGGCTCCTCATGCACGGCATACCCGACTCCATGCCCGACTAAATCGCGTACTATGCCGTATTTTCCCTGCGCCGCCACATAATCTTCAATAGCGCGCCCTATGTCAGCCACGCTATTTCCAGGCCTTGCGGCCTTGATTCCTATTTCCAGCGCGTTCTTGGTAACGCGCATAAGTTTTTTGGTTTCTTCCGGAATGTTTCCTATTGCCAAAGTTAAAGCCGTATCAGTAAAAAATCCTTTTTTTCTTGATTTACTCTCCGAAGAAGAAAAAAATCCAGCCTTCTTGTGCGGCCATTCCATTCCTATATCAATCGTAAAAATGTCACCGTCTTTTAAAATTATTTCTTTTTTAGCGATGCCATGCACCAATTCGCTGTTTAAAGACGCGCAAATCGTGCAAGGAAAAGGACTGTCTGTCGGACAACTTTTATATTCTTTAAAGGCGGGTCTTCCCCCAGCCTCTTTTATCATCCTTTCCGCTTCTCGGTCTATTTGCCAAGTGGAAACTCCGGGTTTGCACGCGCGCGCGAGTTTTTCCAAAATTTTTCCCAAAATTTTTCCGCCCTCGTTGATTTTTTTTATTTCCGATTTTGTTTTAATTAACATAAATCAAAAAAATTCACTTTTATCTTACTCGTTTAACATACTATCAGTTTCTTTCTCAACCTCATCAATTGATGGCATTCCATCAATCGTTTTTAAAATCCCCAAATCGCGATAATAATTCATAATCGGAGCAATCGCCTTATTGCCCTGTTCATCAATTCTTTTTTTAATGACTTCCTCGCCGTCATCCGCGCGCGTCATCAGCTCGCCTCCGCATTTCGGACAAACCGTTAAATTATACGTCTCAGACAGCCAAGGAATTATTTCGCCGCAATTTTTGCACATGCGGCGTTTGGTAAGACGATTAAACGATTCAACATCTGTTAAAGACACTTCTAAAGCGACCACTTCGCCGGATAATCCTTTTTCATCAAAAAATTCCTGAAATTTTTTTGCCTGTTCAACTGTGCGTATAGCGCCATCCAAAACCACTCCGTGTCCTTCGGATATTCTTTTTTCAATTTCCCGAAAAACCAAACGGTAAATAAGCCAATCTGCTACCAAAAGTCCTTTTTTCATTTCATTCATCGCTTTTTTTTCTTCCAAATCGCCGTTCGGGTCGGCGTCCAAAGCGCGCAATAAATCACCGGTGGAAATATGGCCGTAATTATATTTAGCGGCGATTCTTTTCGCCTGCGTCCCTTTACCGGAACCCGGCGGACCGATTAAAATAATGATTTTTTTCATAAATTTTTTGCTCAACCATGCTTAAAAAACAAAATTATTATAACAAAATCCGCTATATTGTGCAAATGTCAGAAATTAAAAAAGAACCAACAAATTTATTGGTTCTTGAATCATATTATCTATTAAGACACTCCGTCCCGACACAACAGTCGCACCTACCCTGACCGTTTTTAATTACACACTTATCCCCCATATCGTACATCATATATTCACAGTAAGTTTTGCAACTGTACCGCTCTATCTCCCCCACTGAACTGCAAGAATAAAGGCTCACTCCGTCGTCCGAACACCACGATGTGTTCGGTCCGCAGGAACAGCAGTTGTTTCCCTGCAGTAGAGCCTGATCCCTATCCGACCAGCACGGCTCGCAAAGGGTAGCGCCCTCGTCTGTCTGTTGATAATAATACGGGTTCTGCCATGTCGGCAAATCTTGGCACACAAAGTCCCTCTGGCATATCTCGCCGGTTTCCTCCGTGTCCATTTCACCAACACAACCGAACAAAAAAATGACTGTTAAAATAAAAATTATTTTTTTAAATGTGCTCATCTTTTTCCTCCTATATTTTTATGTTATCTAAACATAAAAACAAAAAAGTGTCAACTATGACACTCCGCGTCTATGGACCGTGGACAATAGTCTATAGACCGTAGACTATAGACTATAAAAAGTCCACTAAATTCTATCGTACTCATGCATCGTGATTTGAGATTCAATTTGTTTGGCTGTTTCAATCGCAACAGCGACGACGATAAGCAAGCTCGTTCCGCCGATAGCCAAACTTCTTGTTCCCATTACACTTTGAAGTAAGAGCGGCAAAATGGCGATAAGACCTAAAAACGAAGCGCCAATAAGGTTAATTCTGTTCATTGTTATATGCAAATACTTTTCTGTTTCTTTGCCCGGACGTATGCCCAAAATAAATCCGCCTTGTCTTTGCAAATTCTCGGCGATTTTTTGCGGATGAAAAATAACAGCCGTATAAAAATAAGTGAAACCGAAAACAAAAACAAAATATAAAATTCCGTAAATCAATTGATTGTTAAAAACATTGATTGTGAATGTCGCGAAGTTCGCTATCCAAACTGTTTTGGCATGCGTAAAAAATTGCGCGAGCATCGGAGGAATTAAAATCAATGAAATGGCAAATATGATCGGAATAACTCCGGCCATATTCACACGCATCGGCAAATGCGAACTGTTGCCGCCATACATTCTATTGCCTCTCACCTGGCGCGCGTAGTTAATCGGGATATTGCGCTGACCTTCGTTGATAAATACAACACCGACAACCGTGAGTAAAGCGATTACTCCAAATAAAATAAAAGTGTATAAATCAGTCGGGTTATAATTGATAAGGGCATTGCGAATAACACCCGGCAAACCTGACACGATACCGGCGAAGATAAGCAAAGAAATTCCATTTCCGACTTTTTTTTCAGTAATCAATTCGCCAAGCCACATTAAAAACATAGTGCCTGCGGTTGTAATCATCATTATTTCAATTAACACAACCGGAGTGGCGTTTGTCAAAATCGGCTGCCCGGATTGGCTCAGAAGTTTAATCATCGCGTATGATTGCAAAAAAGCAAGCGGGACTGTAAGCCAACGGGTGTACATATTTATTTTTTGCTGTCCTGATTCGCCTTCTTTCATCATTTCTTCCAATTTCGGCACAATCATTCCCAAAAGCTGAAAAATAATGGAGGCGGTGATATAAGGTCCGACGCCAAGCATCACGATTGAAAAATTTTCCATCGTTCCTCCGGAAAAAACATTGAGCAAACCTAAAATTTGATTGCTTGCCAAAAAATTACGCAAGTTTTCCACATCAGCGCCCGGAATCGGTATGTGCGCGGCGATTCTGAAAACCACAAGCAAACCCAAAACAAACAAAATGTTGTTTCTAATATCTTTGGTCTTCCAAATTTTTTCCAATTTATCCCACATAATTTCGTTTGGTCAAAAGTTATGGGCTGAATTACTTTATTTCTCCGCCCAAACTTTTAATTTTTTCTTCAACAGATTTGGCGCGCAAAAGTCCTTCAATCGTTATCTTCTTCGTAAGTTCGCCGTTGGAAATAATTTTAGCGGCTTTGGCGTTATTTTTTATAATACCCTTTTCTTTGAGAGAAGCCAAATTTACGACATCTCCGGCTTGATAATGTTTTTCCAAATCGCTCAAATAAACTTCCGCCGGTTTGATTTTCAAACTTTTGAACCCGCCAAGTTTCGGAGTGGATTGCATCAATCTTTTGAATGCTTTTAATCTCAAACCATGACTGCCTCCAGAGCGAGCTGTTTGTCCTTTGCCTCCGTGGCCGGAATAATTTCCATGTCCGGAAGCATTGCCGCGACCAATTTTTTTCGGAGAATGTTTTGAGCCGCGCGCCGGTTTAATTGTATTAACTTGTAAAATCATATTCTATTTTTTAACCGCGTTTACTTTAAATTTGCTTAGGGCCTCAAACGCGGCTTTGGCAATGGTAATTTTATTTTTTGTTTTACTTAAAATTTTGGAAGATACATTCGGAACTCCGGCCAATTCCAACATCGCGCGCAACGCGCCGCCGGCGATAATACCCGAACCTTTTGGAGCCGGTTTTAACATAACTTTCGCGGCTTTGAATTTATTGATGACAAAATGAGGAATGGTTTCGTTAATAATGGGAACAGTCACCATATTTTTACCGGCTTTTCGCGCGGCTTTTTCCACGCCCATTTGTACATCTTTTCCGGTGGCCAAACCGAAACCAACGCGTCCGGCTTTATTTCCAACGATAACGGCCGCGCGAAAACTCAATTGTTTACCGCCTTTTGTAACGCGCGTAACTCTGGATAAATCCAAAATATACTGCTCCAAATCGCTTTTTTCTTTTGAATCCCTATCTCTTCTTCTGGTTGGTTTGCTCATAATTTAAAAATTAAAAAATCAATCCGCCTTCTCGAGCGCCCTCGGCCAATGCCTTCACTCGCCCGTGGTATTTGTATCCCGCGCGGTCAAAGACAACTTCGGCAACGCCTTTCGCTTTCGCCTTCTCGGCCAAAAGCTTTCCGACCAAAAAACTAACCGCTTCTTTTCCCGCTCGTCCTTCAACTTTTTTGTCTTTAATTTCTCTTCCTGACGCGCTGCACATTGTCTTGCCGGACGCATCGTCAATCAGTTGCGCGGTAATTGAACGCAAACTGCGAAAAACCGATAATCGCGGCTTTTTTTCCGCGCCAATCACTCTCGCTCTTACGCGTCTTCGACGCGTTTCCCGTAAATTACGCTTAGTTTTGTAAACTAATCTTTTCATATTTTATTTTAATTATTAAGCTGCCGCTTTTGCCGCGGTCTTGCCGGCTTTTCGTTTCACGATTTCATCAATGTATTTAATGCCTTTGGCTTTATATGGGTCCGGCTTTCTTTTTTTTCTTATTTGCGCGGCGATTTCTCCAACCAATTGTTTGTCAAAACCTTCAATCGTGATGATGTTTTTTTCCACCGTGAATTTAATTCCTGCCGGCGGTTTTATTTCAACCGAGTGAGAAAATCCGACTTCCAAAATCAAATCAGATCCTTTTAAATTCGCCTTAAAACCAACGCCGTTTATTTCAAGCTGTTTTTTAAAACCGACAGTGACACCCTGCGTCATATTGCTTATCAATTTTGAAAAAGTTCCCCACAACGCTCTGTCGGATTTATCTTTTTCGCTTAAAGGCGTAACGCGAATAATTCCATTTTCCATGGAAATGGTGATATGAGGATGGATTTTTAAACGCAATTCGCCTTTAGGGCCTTTTATGAGTAATTCGTCTTGGTTTAAAGACGCTGTTACTCCGGTCGGAATCGCGATTTCTTTTTTTCCTATGCGAGACATAATACAAAATTAATATACTTCACAAATTAATTCTCCGCCGATATTGTTCTTTTTCGCTTCCTTGTTCGTTAAAATACCTTTGGAAGTGGAAATTATTGAAATTCCAAAACCGTTCAGTACCGACTTTATTTCGTCCTTGCTTACATAGCGTCTATGCCCGGGTTTGCTTATTCTTTCTATGTGTTGTATTGCCGGAACGCCGTTCACATATTTCAATTTCAACAAAATTGACGGCAAACCTTCGGTGATTTCCTCCGCCTTGTCCAGAAAGCATTCTCTTTCTAAAATTTTGGCGATGTTCATTTTTAATTTTGAATACGGAACAACCGCTTCTTTCTTATGAACGAGAGAAGCGTTGCGAATGCGAGTAAGCATGTCAGCTACTGGATCGGTCATCATAATAATTTAATTAATATATGAAATTAAAAATAAATAATTTATAAATAAAATTACCAACTTGATTTATGCACGCCGGGTATCTTTCCTTGGTTTGCCAGTTCTCTGAAACAAATTCTGCAAAGTCCGAAATACCCCATAAATCCATGCGCGCGTCCGCACTTCCAACACCTTCTCACTATGCGCGTGGAAAATTTTGGTTTGCGATTTGATTTTGCTTTTTGCGATTGCGTAGCCATAATTTTTTTCTATAATCTTATTTTACAAACGGAAAACCTATTTTTGTTAAAAGCGCCTTTCCCTCTTCTTTATTCTTGGCTGTCGTATTTATTACAATTTCCAAACCGTGTATTTTGTCTATTTCTTCCATTTTAATTTCCGGAAAAGCTACATTTTCTTTAAAACCGATGGTGCAGTTTCCGTTTATGTCAAAACATTTGGATGAAAGTCCGCGAAAATCTCTTACGCGCGGAAAGACCACGCTCACCAGCTTCTCCAAAAAATAATACATTTTCGGGCCGCGCAAAGTGACTGCCACGCCGATTTCCTGCCCTTCGCGAATTTTAAAATTGGAAATTGATTTTTTGGCTTTCGTGCGCATCGGTTTTTGACCTGTAATTTTTGTAAGGGTATTCTCCACATTTTCAATATAATGCGGCTCCTTGATAAATCTGCCGACTCCGGAATTTATCACGACTTTGCTTATCTTCGGAACTTGCATTATGTTTTTATACCCGAGTTCAGTCCGCAAAGCTGGCGCGATTTCTTCTTTAAATTTTTTATATAAATTGACGTTTTTCATAAACAATAATCTCTTAATCAATAAATTCCTTGCATTTATTGCAGACCCTTTTCTTTTTTCCGGCTTCCAATTTTCTGTTTATTCTTACCGCTCTACCGCATTTTTGGCAAATAACCATCGCTTTGCTCGCGTCCATTGGAGCGGACAATTCAATCACTTGTCCTTTTTCGCCTTGTTTGCGCGCGCGCATGTGTTTTTTCATTATATTTATTCCTTCAACTACGATTTTATTTTCAGACGAAAAAATTTGGATAACCTTGCCGGTTTTTCCCTTGTCTTTTCCTCTTAAAATTTTTACTTTGTCATTCGCTTTAATTTTCATATTCTAATTATTATTTCCGTTAGCTATAAAACTTCCGGCGCCAAGGAAATTATTTTTTGAAAACCTTTCGCGCGCAATTCTCTCGGTATCGGCCCGAATATGCGCGACCCTTTCGGCTCTTTTGTTTTTCTGTCAACAATCACGGCGGCATTATCGTCAAAACGAACATAGGTTCCGTCATTACGGCGAATTTCTTTTCTTTGCCTTACAATAACAGCATGCACTATTTCACTTTTTTTAACCAATCCGTGAGGCGTGGCTATTTTCACTGTGCATGTAACAATATCGCCGATTTGAGCGTATCTTTTTTTATAACCGCCTAAAACTCTGATGCATTGCATTTTTTTGGCTCCGGTGTTGTCAGCGGAGAAAATCATTGAACGGTGTTGTATCATATTTCAATCGGTTATTTGTTTAAAATCCGAACCAATGTCCATCTTTTTGTTTTGGAAAGCGGACGGCATTCAACAAATTCAACTTTATCGCCGATTTTAACATCGCCTTTTTCATCGTGAACATGATATTTTTTACTTACCTGATAATACTTTCCGTATTTTGCGTGCATTTTAACGCTGTTCACTTTAACAACAATCGTCTTGTTCATCTTATTTGAAACAACTTCGCCTGTAAATTTTTTGTTAATTGTTTTTTTGATGTTTTCCATATGCTTATTATTTGGACTTTTCTTCTTTCTTTAAAATTAAAACCGTGTTGATTTGCGCGATTACTCGTTTAACTTCTTTAATTTTATTCCAAGATTTCAACTGTTTATTTTTGGATTTAAACCTCAAAGAACGCGCCTCTTCTCTATTTTCGGCGAGTATTTTTTTTAATTCTTCCGCGGTTTTATTTTTCAATTCTGTAAAATCCATATTTTAAATTTTCTTCACGAATTTAGTTAAAACGCTGAGTTTGTATCCGGTTAATTTTATCGCTTCTTTCGCGACCGATTCTTCCATGCCGGCGATTTCAAAAATAACGGTGCCCGGTTTGACAACCGCCACATAATGATCCGGAGACCCTTTGCCTCCGCCCATAGGAACTTCATTTCCTTTTTTTGTGACCGGTCTGTCAGGAAATATTCTTATCCAAACTTTGCCGTTGCGTTTCAAAAAATGCGTTAAAACGCGTCTTGCCGCTTCTATCTGGCGGCTTGAAATCCACCCGTGTTCTTCACTTTTAATGCCAAATTCACCAAAAACAACCCTATTTGTGCGGGTAGCAACGCCTTTTTGACGTTTACGGCCTTTCTGCCATTTTCTGTGTTGTACTTTCTTTGGTAAAAGCATAATTATAAATTATTTTTTGTTGCTCTTTTCGGTTTTTTCAAATTTATCGCGGCGGCTGAAAGTTTCGCCATGATAAATCCAAACTTTTATTCCTATTTTTCCGTAAATCGTCTGCGCTTCGGCGATTGCGTAATCAATGTCGCTGCGAACCGTAATTAAAGGCATCTTGCCGGCGCTAAGCATTTCACGGCGGGCGATTTCAACTCCGTTCAAACGTCCGGCCATATTTATTTTTACGCCCTTCGCTCCAGCGCTGGTAACTCTTTCAATGATTTGTTTCATCACCCTTCTGAACGGCATGCGTTTTTCAATATCCATAGCCGCGCTTTGCGCCACAACTTGCGCGGACAAAGCCGGTTGCCTTACTTCCTGAACATTTATTTTTACTTTTATTTTAAATTTTAAAATATTTTTTTCAATAAATTTACGCAAATCTTCAAGTCCTTGGCCGCCGCGTCCTATAATCACTCCGGGTTTAGCCGCCAAAATCGTAACAGTGGCTTCTTTCGGGCCGCGCTCAACACCGATTGAATCAATGCCGGCGTCTTTTAATTTTTTCGTTAAAAAATCACGTATTGCGACTTCTTCCTGCAAAAAAACAGGCATATCTTTTCTTTTCGCGTACCACTTTGAATCCCAAACGTAAATCTGCGGAATGCGATAAATTTTCGGATGGACTTTATGACCCATATTAAATTAAAATCAAATGTTTAGAATTATTTCTTTTCTTTAATTTTTTCTTTTTTTTCTTCTTTGCCTTTCTTTTCTTCTTTACTGCCGACTAAAACCAAGCTTACGTGGGACGTTCTTTCACGAACAGGCGTGGCGCTGCCGTGCGCCTTTGGCATGGATCTTTTAAGCACCCTGCCTCCGTCAACCATCGCTGTTTCAACTCTTAAGCTTTCAATCGGCAAAGAATAATTATTCTTGGCGTTGGCAATCGCGGAATTTAAAAGTTTTAAAACAGGTCTGGCGGCTTTTTTATTCAATAAAGACAATGTATCAATCGCGGTTGTAACTTTGCGTCCGCGTATTAAATCAATAACCAGCCGCACTTTGCGCGGACCCATTCTTAAAAAATTCAATTTTGCGGTCACTCTTTGTTCCATATGAAATTAAATTATTTTTTCTTCGCTTCAGCCGCGGCAGGAGCGGCTCCGGCAGTAGCTGTCTTGGCGGTTTCTTGTTCTTTCGCCATCTTTCCTCCGTGTCTCACAAATTTACGGCTTGGAGAAAACTCACCCAGTTTATGACCAACCATATTTTCATCAACCAAAACGGAAATAAAATCTTTTCCATTGTGCACCAAAAAAACCATTCCGACCATTTCCGGAGAGATGGCGCAAGCGCGCGACCATGTTTTAATCGGTTCGCGTTTGCCGACCTCCCTCATTTTTAAAACTTTCTTTAAAAGTCGGGGGTCAACATACATTCCTTTTTTCAAACTTCTTGACATAATTGATTGATTTAAAATTATTTACCTTTTTTGGATTTACGGCGCGATTTAATAATGAACTTGTTGCTCCACTTGCCCGGCTTTCTTGTTTTTACGCCTCTTGCCGGTTTGCCGTAAACGGTTTGCGGACCGCGTTTCTGACCTATCGGGCTGTGCCCTTCTCCGCCTCCGTGCGGGTGGTCAACAGGATTCATATTTTTACCCTTTACTCTCGGTTTTATGCCTCTGTGGCGCATACGACCGGCTTTTCCCCATCTTATCAAACGGAAATCTGAATTTCCCAAAATACCTACGCTGGCTGAACATTCTTTCGCGATTGACCTGATTTCACCGGACGGCAGTTTGATTTGCGCGTATTTGCCTTCAAATCCTACCAACTGCGCCGACATTCCTGCTCCTCGCACCATTTGTCCGCCTTTTTTAGGAGTAAGTTCTATGTTATGAATAAATAAACCTATCGGAATATATTCCAAAGGCATACGATTGCCCATTTTCGCTTCCATGTTTTTGTCATCCGACATAACTTTATCACCGACTTTCAAATTGTCTGGACATAAAATATACGATTTTACCCCGTCTGTGTATTCAATCAAAGCGATTCTCGGCCCTCTGTTCGGGTCGTATTCCACGGCTTTAACGACAGCTTCAATTCCGTATTTTTGTTGTTTAAAATCAACCAAACGATAATATTTTTTAGCTCCTCCACCCTGATGGCGAACGGTAATCACGCCTTGATTATTGCGTCCGGATTTTTTCTTTAAAATTTTCACCAACGATTTTTCAGGTTCAAATTTTGTTACATCTGAAAAAGTGTCCGCGCTTGATTTGCGGCGTCCTGCGCTCGTTGGTTTGTAAACTTTAATCGACATAAATTATTATTATAATTTGGACTATGTTGGACTGTGTTTGACTTTAAACTATGGACTATAGACCGTAAACCGTTATACTCCTTCATGGATATTTATCGTCTTTCCTGCGGGCAAAGCGACAATCGCTTTTTTATAATCAGATCTGCGTCCCGGAATTCCGCGGCTTTTTAAAACGCGTCCGTCAATGTTGACTGTGTTCACACTCTCGGGTACTACTCCGTAAACATCATTCATAGCTTTCTTGATTTGTTTTTTATTCGCTGAACGGCTTACGACAAAAGTATATTTATTCACGCTCTCGGCTATCGCGGCTTTTTCAGTTACCAAAGGATAAAGCAAAATTTTATAAGCCGCGCTTTGCAAATTTGTTTTGGTTAATTTGCGCGCGACAGGTTCTTTATCCGCGATTTTTTGCGTACTCTCAACAGCTTCCTTTTTTGACGGAGTTTCATTCTTTTTGCTTTCTTCTTTCTTCTTTTTTAACAAACGGTCTATTAAACTCATATTATTTTCCTAAAATTTCTTCTAATTTAGCCACGCCTTCCTTGTTTATAATTACAACCGGTTTTGATAAAATTTCCACGACATTCAAATCTTCGGCTTGCATGGTTTTCGCTTTCGGCAAATTTCTTGTCATTTGCAAAACATTTTCATTTTTTCCGGCTGTCAAAATTAAAACTCTATCGTCTTTTGCCGGCAATAATTTTAAAAAATTCGCGAAAAGTTTGGTCTTTGGTTCAATAAAATTAAAATCTTCCACCACCATAAAACCGTTATTCGCCACTTTGTCAGACAAACACATTTTCAAAGCCAAACGGCGAATTTTTTTGTTTATTTTACCTTTATAATTTCTGGTTGAAAGAGGACCGAATGCCACGCCGCCGCCTTTCCATATCGGCGACCTGATAGAGCCGTGTCTGGCACGACCTGTGCCTTTTTGTGGCCACGGTTTTTTTCCGCCTCCGCTAACTTCGCCTTTTCCTTTCGTGTCGGCCCACGGTTGGCGCGCTATATTTCTTAACGCCACAAAAACTTGATGGACAGTATCCTGTTTCACCGGCACATTAAAAACCTTATCCGACAAATTAATTTCGCCGGTTTCTTTTCCTTCCAAATTGTAGACTTTTACTTTCATACTTTAAATGGTTTCTTTTTCTTTTTTGTCTTCTTCTTTTTTTTCTTCCGGCTTTTCTTCAATTATCAATTCGGATGTCGGTTCGGACACATTTTGTTCAACAGGTTGCGGGGCTGTTTTTATTTTCAATTCTCCGTCTCCGATGATGACGATCAATCCGTTTCTGCCGCCCGGTACCGCTCCTTTTATATATAACTCGTCGGTTTCAGGATGAATTTCAACAATTTCCAAATTTTTTACTGTTACTTGATTTCCTCCCATTCTTCCTGCCATGCGCATTCCTTTAAAAACTCTCTGAACGCCACCGGCTCCGATTGAACCAGGCGCGCGCAAATCATGTTTGTGACCGTGTGAAGCCGGAGCTCCGGCAAAATGATGTCTTTTAACAACGCCTGCAAAACCCTTGCCTTTTGATTCTCCAAACACATTAACCTTGTCTCCAATGGAAAAAGTTTCCACGGTTATTTCGTCTCCGCGTTTTATGTTTCCAACCGATTCAACCGCGAATTCTTTAATCCATTTTGATTGTTTTAAATCTTTAAGGTGTCCGGATTGCGGTTTTGGCAAACTGTCTTTTTTTGCTTCTCCCAAACCTATCTGCACGAATTTTTTATTTTCATCGTTCACTTGCGTTATCTGGCAAGGTCCGGCTTGCACCCTTGTCACAGGCACAACTAAACCGTCTTCTTTGAAGACCTGCGACATACCAATTTTTTTTGCTAAAATAAATTTCATATTTGAGAGGGTAATCCAAAACTGTCACCTTTCGTAGTTCGTATATAATATAAAAACTAGAAGCGACAACATTGAACATTTTAAAATTCAACCCTGTCGCTTCTAGCCTTCTCAAAAAAAGAACGGCTAAATTTTATCAATCAATTTTAATGTTTTTTCTCCTTCGTTATACGCGTCCTCACATAAATGTTTTTTGTTTCTTCCCCGCGTTTTGGCGGAAAGCCACAAATCTTATTTAGCCGGACGCAAATAACAATTTGAATAGTATCTACACACTACTATAAAACGATTTTTTTGTCAATAACCCTAAATTCGCTGATTCGTTTTAACGCGAAACGCGCAATTTTACATTTTAATTTCTATATCCACGCCGGTCGGCAAATTCAAACTCATTAAAGCGTCAACGCATTTCGGGGTAGGATTCAAAATGTCAATCAAACGTTTGTGCACGCGCATTTCATATTGTTCGCGCGCGTTTTTATGCACGAAAGTTGAACGATTAACAGTAAATTTGGAAATTTCAGTCGGCAACGGAATAGGTCCGATAACTTTGGCATCGTTGCGTTCAGCAGTATCAATAATCGTTTTGCTTGCTTGGTCTATTATTTTCGTGTCGTAAGCGCGAATTTTTATTCTGATGCGGTTCACGGTTTCAGCGTTTTTTTGAATCGCCTGCTCCGATGTTTTAGCCGGTTCCGTTGTTTTTTTAGCAGTTGTAGTTTTTTTAGTAACCATAAGAAAGAACTTTCATAGGAAAGGGGGCGCTAATAATAACGCCCCCTTCGCCTACTTATTTTAATATTTTAATTACGACGCCTGCGCCGACGGTTCTGCCGCCTTCGCGAATGGCGAAGTTCATTTTTTCTTCCAAAGCCACCGGTGTAATCAATTTGACGTTCAAATTGACAGTGTCTCCTGGCATAACCATTTCCGTGCCGGCGGGCAATTCAACTTCGCCGGTAACATCCGTGGTGCGAATATAAAATTGCGGTTTATAACCTTTGAAAAACGGTTTGTGGCGTCCACCTTCTTCTTGATTCAAAACATAAACCTGCGCTTCAAAATCAGTATGAGGAGTAACGCTACCCGGCTTGGCCAATACCATACCGCGTTCAACTTCATCTTTCTTTGTGCCGCGTAAAAGTATACCGGCGTTATCTCCTGCCACGCCCTCTTTCAATGTTTTGTTAAACATCTCAATGCCGGTAACCACTGTCTTTTGCGGTTCTTCTTTCAAACCGACTATCTCCGCATCATCGTTCACGTGAACAACGCCTCGGTCAATACGACCGGTCACGACTGTTCCGCGACCTTCAATGGAAAAGACATCTTCAATCGCCATAAGAAACGGCTTGTCAATGTCGCGTTGCGGATCAGGAATATACTCGTCCAAAGTTTTGAGCAAATCCAAAACCGGCTTTGACGCTGTTTCATCAGAAGGATTCTGAAGCGCCTGTAAAGCCGAACCGCGGATAATCGGAGTGGTATCTCCTGGAAATTTATATTTTTTAAGCAAATCGCGCACTTCAGCTTCCACCAAATCAATCAATTCCGGATCTGATACTTGGTCAACTTTATTCAAGAAAACGATAATATAAGGCACGCCTACCTGACGAGCGAGCAAAATATGTTCGCGTGTCTGAGGCATCGGACCGTCTGCGGCGGAAACAACCAAAATAGCGCCATCCATCTGTGCCGCGCCTGTTATCATGTTCTTTACGTAATCGGCATGACCAGGACAATCCACATGCGCGTAGTGCCTCTTTTCAGTTTCATACTCAACGTGAGCGGTAGAAATGGTGATACCGCGAGATTTTGATTCCGGAGCTTTGTCCAAATCATCAACGCCTTTTTTCTGGGCGGTCATACCGCGGGCGTTCATGACCTGCAGAATGGCTGCGGTCAAAGTTGTTTTACCGTGGTCAACGTGGCCAATGGTACCAACATTGACATGCGGTTTGTTTCTTGCAAACTCTGCCATAAACTTATTTTTTGCGGCACTGCTCCGAGTGGTCGGCGCAGATTTTTAACCAGCCGCTTCTGTTTTTTTTATAAAAAATTATATTTTCGCTTATTTCTTTTTTACGATAAGCTTCTACATTATAGCATATATTCAAAATTTTGGCAAGAGCCGGTAAAAACTTTACGCTACCGGCTCCAAATAATACCTGTCCTCTTCTTCGTCCGGAGCGTCGCTCGGAATATCGGCTAAACTTTCTTCTGTCTCTTCCGGCTGAATTTTTTCAATTTCTTTTTCTTCTTCTATCAAATCTTTTTTAAAATCATTGATATCAACATCTCCAAAATTTTCAAAATTTTCGCCGTCTTCTTCGTTCTTTTTTATATGTTCGTCTTTGATTTCAAAACTTTTCGCTTCTTCTTTTTTTTCATGTTCCGAACGCCAAACCGATATATCCCTATTTATTTTATTTAACATTTCTTCTTCATTCAAATCGCGTATGGTTTCTTTTTCGTCAAGCAATTTTTCATATTCGCCAATGCTCATCATCATAAAAGCGCTGTCCGTATCTTTATCCAAAATCGCGCATCTGTCTCCTGTGCGGCGAATCAATTTCAAAATTTTATTTAATTGCGGATCTGTCATATTTTTTTAAAAAATATAAAAATTAGTCGGGTTTATTTTTGCTTGCCGGAAATTATATCTTGCGCGATATTGTTCGGCACTTCGGCGTAATGTCCGAATTCCATCGTTGAACTCGCGCGCCCTTGAGAAATACTGCGCAAAGAAGTGGCATAACCGAACATGCTCGCCAAAGGCACGATGGCTTTCACGACTTTCATCTGCGCCCTGTCAAACATTTTCTGTATTTGGCCCCTTTTGGAATTCAAATCGCCGATTACTTCACCCATAAATTGTTCCGGCGTTACGACTTCAACTTTCATAATCGGTTCCAAAATCGCCGGACGCGCTTTTTTACAAGCGGCTTGAAAAGCCATTGAACCCGCTATTTTGAAAGCGGCTTCCGAAGAATCAACTTCGTGATAAGAACCGTCAAAACAACTTACCTTGATATCAACCACCGGATAACTCGCTTGGATACCGCGAGTAACGGCTTCTTTGACACCCTTTTCAATGGCCGGCAAATATTCTTTCGGAATAACACCACCTTTGATTTCATCAACGAATTCATAATTGCCGTCTGTTTTCGGTTCCACTCTCAACCAACAATGGCCGTATTGTCCGCGACCGCCTGATTGTTTTATGTATTTCCCTTCGGCTTCGGCCATGGCGGTGATTGTTTCTTTATAAGCAACTTGCGGTTTTCCGACATTGGCGTCAACTCCGAATTCTCTCTTCATTCTGTCCACGATTATGTCCAAATGCAATTCTCCCATTCCGGAAATAATGGTCTGTAAAGTTTCTTCATCTGTGTGAACTTTAAATGTCGGGTCTTCTTCCATAAGTTTTTGCAAAGCCATGCTGATTTTTTCTTGGTCAGCTTTTGTTTTCGGTTCAATGGCAATAGAAATAACAGGTTCCGGAAATACTATTTTTTCTAAAATCAACGGATGATTTTCGTCGCACAAAGTATCACCGGTGACAGTGGCTTTAAGACCTATCGCGGCCGCGATTTCTCCAGCATACACTTCTGCCACATCTTCGCGATGATTCGCGTGCATGCGCACGATGCGGCTTAAACGCTCCTTTGTTCCATTGGAAGAATTAAAAAGATAACTGCCGGCGGAAATATGGCCCGAGTAAACGCGGAAAAATATAAGACGGCCGACAAACGGATCGGTTGCAACCTTAAAAGCCAAAGCAGAAAAAGGTTCTTCATCGCTCGGTTTCCGTAATTCCTCAACATCATTGTCCGGATTTATTCCTTTTACAGGCAACAAATCAGTTGGAGCCGGCAAATACCAGGCAGCTGCGTCCAAAACCAATTGAACACCCATGTTCGCAAGCGCGGAACCGCACAATACCGCAAAAAAATCTCCTTTAATCGTCAAGGCGCGTATTGCTTTTTTTATTTCATCAACTGTTAAAATTTCGCCGTTTAAATACCTTGCCATATATCCATCGTCTGCTTCAACAACTTTTTCCATCAATTTTGCCCTGTATTCTTTTACCTTGTCTTTCATATCGTCAGGAATTGGAATTTCCACTATTTTTTCTCCGTTCTGGCCTTCAAATTTAAACGCTTTTTCTTCTATTAAATCAATGATGCCGGAAAATGTTCCTTCCGCGCCGATTGGCAATTGAACGGCGTAAGCGTTTGAAGATAGTCGTTCATTGATTGAATCCAAACTCATATAAAAATCCGCGCCCATTTTATCCATTTTATTTACAAAACAAACTCGCGGCACATTGTATTTGTCCGCTTGATGCCAAACCGTTTCAGATTGCGGTTCAACGCCCTGCGAACCGTCAAACACGGCCACAGCTCCATCCAAAACGCGGAGAGACCTCTCTACTTCCACGGTAAAATCCACGTGCCCCGGAGTATCAATAATGTTTATTCTGCAACCTTTCCAAAAACAAGTGGTCGCGGCGGAAGTAATGGTGATGCCGCGCTCTTTTTCCTGTTCCATCCAATCCATTTCAGCGGCGCCTTCATGCACTTCGCCGATTTTATGTTTTTTTCCTGTATAAAATAAAATACGTTCGGTGGCAGTGGTCTTGCCCGCGTCAATATGCGCCATGATGCCTATGTTACGCGTTTGTTCCAAAGAATATTCTCGTGACATACGAAAAAATTTTAAATTTTATCAGTTATTTTGAAAACCTCGCGAAATGCGCGAACGCTTTATTCGCGTCGGCCATGCGATGCACTTCGTCTCGTTTTTTAACGGCGTCGCCCATACCTTGTGAAGCTTCAAAAAGCACGGTGGCTAATTTTTCGCGCATCGGCTGTCCTTTTTTATTTCTTGCCGCTTCAACTATCCAACGGAATGTCAAAGCGGTTTGTCTGGCGCTTGAAACAGGCAACGGCACCTGGTAATTTGCGCCTCCGACGCGTCTGGAACGGACTTCAACCTGCGGTTGAACATTTTTAACAGCTTCTTCAAAAACTTTTAACGGGTCGCTCTTTGAAATTTGAGCCATTTTTTCAAATGCGTCATATACAATACCCTGCGCCACGCTTTTCTTTCCGCCCTTCATAATGAAATTTATAAACTTGGCGAGAGGAACATTGCCGTATTTGATATCTGGCTTTATAATTCTTTTTTCAACTTTTTTTCCACGCATAAAATAAATTTTAATTTTGAATTTTTTGATTTTTAAATTATTTTTTTGCGGCTTTTGGCCTCTTTGTGCCATACACGCTTCGGCCCCTGCGGCGCGTTTCAATTCCTTGCGTATCATAAACGCCGCGCACTATATGATAGCGCACGCCCGGCAAATCTTTCACCCTTCCGCCGCGAATGAGCACGATGGAGTGTTCCTGCAAATTATGTCCTTCGCCCGGGATATAAGCTATAACTTCAATTCCGTTACTAAGACGAATTTTTGCGACTTTTCGCAAAGCCGAATTCGGTTTCTTCGGGGTAGTCGTATAAACCTTTACGCACACGCCCCTTTTAAATGAAGCGCCCTTCGGCAATTCATTTTTTTTACGGTGTAAATTATCCACCGAAAGCTGTAAAGCCGGCGTTTTGCTTTTGCGAACCTTGTTTGTTCTGCCCTTGCGGACCAATTGGCTTATAGTAGGCATACTTTAAAATAATTTTTAATTCCTGCCAACAGGCAGGTTATAAATTTTAATTTTTAAATTAAGTAAAAAAAATACTGAACGGAAAGCTCAGCCACGAGTTTATATCTGATACGTTCTAAATAAGAGTATACTTGAAAACGAAAATTATGTCAAGAGCCGAAAAGAACCCGAGAAAACCGAATTATTTTTCGGTAATTTTTTAGATTATTTCAACGCGGTCGCACCCTAATTGCTTGAGTTTATCTTGTATTTTTGATATTACATTTTGTTTTTGCCGCGATATTTTTTCAATCTTTAAAATTCTTTCCGAGTCATCATCCTCTTGCGCTGTTTGTTTGGCTTCTTCTACCATTCTATCAAATTCACTTCCGTCAATTTTAAATATCCCATTCTCTAAAACGACCATGCTGCTTGGCCAAATAGCTTCGCCATGTGGATCGGCTTCTTCGTTAATGAATTTATTTAGCAACTGATTAATTTCCGGATCGTAGTCAAGTTGATTATATATTGATTCAAGATTAATCTTATTCCTCTCTTGCGGAGAAATTGTGTCTTTAAATTTTTCTGCCATAATATTTTGGTTAAATTTAAAACAATTAAATTATACCGCAAGTTGCGCCGACCGTAAAGTATTATAAAAATTTTCGGATATAACGCATAACGTACGCATAAATGAGGTGCCGCCTTAACAATATGGGTGGAGCGAAGCGAAACCGAATACACGCTGTTAGGCGATGCAAAATTTTACGCTTTTTGTTTTTTTCGCTCGCCATTAAATCTTGAGTGGCAGGGGGGGGGCGTCGATCACTATGGCGAAGGGGATGGCCCCTCGTTGTAACTTGCCGTGTTTATCCAGGTATGCTCATTTTTATTCCACAAAATTTTATTATTAATTTGCGCGCTACTTACGGTTATTTCAGAAGTATTTTTTAAATATTCATCTCTTATTTCACAAATTATTTTTTTTGTTCCGCTTAATATTAAATCAGAATTACCATCTTTATTTGTATCTTTATATTCACTCGCCAATTTATCATTGGAAAAAATTTCTCCGCAATTACCGTATCCGTATTTTTTAAAATTGTCAGGCGACCATTTGATATCAGGGTTGATGTCAACTGCATGGGTTTCAAACAATAAATTTAGCTTATCATTTTTAATTTCATAAATATATAAAGAACCATGACCAACATGCGTTAATCCATAAATCTCCACTAATGGATTACCAAAACCTTCTAAACTAATAAATCTTGCCGATAAAATAGCCTGCTCACCAGGTAATTTATCTATTGGCAGCCAATTTATATTTTTATTCTTGACATTACCAACTTTTATTTCTTCCCACCAGTCTCTCTCCCATTCTATTTGCGCCAAAAAATATTTTTTATTTTGGCTATATGTTAATTCAATGTCTTCCAGTTGTTCACTTTGCCCTTTCACAATTTGATCTTTTATTTTATTCTCCAATGAATAGACAATACTGCCATTCAAAAATAACGGCAATATCATGATTAATAAAATTGACCAAAGGCGAATTATTCCTAGCTTTTTGTCTTTTTTTACACCTTTCTTATATATATTCCAAACATTATCTACGTATTCTTGTTTACCAGGGCCGTATTTTAAGACAGCTTCTTGCCATGATTTCCAATATCTTTTATTATCAGGGGTTATACCTTGAGCTTTGTGATAAAGCCATCTTACACCCCAATTAATACTGTCCTTGACTGTTTCCACCTTAGCATCATATTTTAAAAGTATTGTTTTACCATTATGAATCCAATATTCCGGAAGCTCTCCTCTTAGGGTTAATATTGACGGATCACCTCCATTTCCAACTTGCATGACATTTGATCCAGCCATTTTATCAAACCCCACTCTGCTTTCTTGGTACATTATCGCCTTCACTAAATTAGGATCTAAAAATTCGCTGGGTGGATCAGTATCTTTCAAAAATTCATTATTCCAGTAAGTGACCGCTTCTGCTATTATCGCGTCATATCGGTTATAATCTTCCTTGCACCCAACACCCCCGCATGTATAAAGTCTAGTAATTGCTTCATTATTTTCGCCATTACTATTATTAGTAGCCAAAACCATTATTTCAATCTTTTTTAAAGTTGGACTTTTGTCCGCCCACAGCTCAATAAAATGTTTTCCTTTCCCCAAATTCAACTCTTTTGTATATTCCCTTTCATTCCCTTTTAACATTTTTCCACACCAATACCAATCTTTATGCGAATTTTTATTTTCGTTTTCTTCTACTTTGCCGTCAACAACCACTTTAATATCATCGTCATCTCTTTTTAATTTATTCGCGCTTGCAACGATATGGAGTTTTTTAATGGCTAAATTTTGTAAAACATAATTTATCCATGGCCTCCTGTCTCCTTTTTCTGGTGGATTATTATTTAATGGAGAATAAATTATTGTTTGGTTATCCATTTCTTCCAATTCCATTATATTGATGCTTTCTAAACTTGGACTTTGGTCAGGCCGCAATCGAAGAGTGTGCCCGCCTTTCTTTAAAATGGTGGCAACCAGTACTATTTTTGATAATCCTTTTAACTCATTGCCGTTCCAAATTGCTTTAACATCAATGTCCTTGCTGTTTGAAGTAAAAATTTCAGTATTGTCTAAATACAAAATTATATCATCATCTTTAAAAAAAGATCTAAAACTTTTAAAGTTTTGCCACCAGCTTTTTGCTTTGGCTATTACTTCAATCAAATAAACACCCTCATTTGTTTCAAAAAAATAAAAAAAATCTTCTTTTATTTCTTTGTTTATTTTTTGGCTATGAAGTAATTTCATATTTTATATTAATAAGAAATAATCTAATAGACCTTAGCATGTCTTTAAACTGCTTTTTTTATTTGTCAAAAAATCGTTCTGAAAAAAAACAAAAATATTTCTTTAAAATTTCAACTAACGTTATTCGGGACTGTCGCCGAATATGTTTGTCATTCCCGCCCCGTCATCCGACGGGGTAAACTCCAATTATTGTCATTCCCGCGAAAGCGGGAATCCATGTAATCGAACGATGGATTCCCGCTTTCGCGGGAATGACATAATAAACGATTTTTGTTATTCGGCGACAGTCCCTATTCATATCTGAAGTTTTTACGGAACGTAGCGAGGCAAAAATTTGGGTGGAGGCTCGCCAGAGGCGAACCGTAACCAGGTATGAGTTGTTGGGAGAGGCTTTAGCCCTTGATTTTGAATTTTAGCCATCAATCCAAATGCTCCTTGCAATTAAAGACACACGTTTTATGATTTTTATCTTCATCAATTTCAAAAATACAGATACTCGTATTGTGTAAGTTTTCAATTGATTTTATAGCATCAGGCGTTTTATTTGTTATTACAGCTATTAATGCCTTGTTTATGCTATTATGTCCTGCAAATAAAACGGTGTCTTTTGAATGTTTTGTTAAAATGTTATACAAGAACTTTTTAGCGCGATTGAATAATTCTTCAAATGTTTCGCCATCTTTGGGAGAAATTCCCGCAATACTTAGAGTTTTTGGGAATCCAAGTTCAGTTTTACTTTTGCCTTGCCATTCTCCTAAATATTTTTCTCTCAATTCTTTAACAAACTCAATCGGAACAGTTAAATGAAATTTTGCAATTTCTTTCGCGGTATCTGAAGTTCTTGCCAAATCACTTGAATATATAAAATCAATTTTTTCATCTTTTAATCTTAACGCGACTTTCTTTGCTTGAACAATGCCTATATTTGAAAGTTTGCCAGGCAAGTGCCCTTGAATAATTCCAGCGGCATTTTCTTCTGTTTCGCCATGTCTTGTGATAATGAGTTTCATACAGGGAAGATAAAAATCATAAAATGTATGTCTTTTGTAATCGCATTTGGATTGATGGCCAAAATTCAAATTTCGCCTAACGTTCGCCGATATGCGCTGTTTCGCACATTCCATTAAAATTAAATTTGTGCGAAATATGGGTGAGAGAAAAAGTGTATCCGCTGAAAATTATTTACACTTTTTCTTGAACCGCATATCGGCTGTTAGGCGTTGTAAAATTTTTACACTTTTTGTTTTTTCGTTCACTCACGGGGGGGGTAGGGGGGGGGCGTCAATCACTATGGCGAAAGGGGGTAGAGGCCTGCCGGTAGGCAGGGGTAAGGGTGAATGCCCCCTGTAGTAGCCATCATTTTATCAGTTGGCAATGTAGGCGGTGGTTTTTCCTTTTCCTGTTGCTTTAATCATTTTAATTTTCTTTAATTTTTGTAATTGTAATTGTGCGGATCGGCGCGGGCAAGATAAAATGTCCTCGACATCTTTAACGGCGATGCGACCGACCTGATCTAAAAAGTCAATAATTTTTAGTTGTTCGGGAGTAAGGTAAATTTGTGATTTGATTTTTCCATCAACATTACGGGTGGATAATGGCAGGACTTTGTTTTTTACCTCATCAATTTCTTTTTTGAACCCTTTTACAAAATATTCCAACCACGATGTAATGTCTGTGCGTCGTTCATCATAAGTTTTGCCTAAGTTTATGGCGTTATAATATGACTGGCGGTCAGTGTTATAATAATCCTCTAAAGCAAACAAACGCCGAAAATCATATCCGCGCTGATAAAGTATTAAGGTGGCTAAAGCGCGAGCCGTACGGCCGTTGCCGTCGTTAAATGGGTGAATGGCGGCAATTTCCATGTGAGCAATAGCAGCTACAAGCACGGGGCTTATTTCTTGCATTTCGCTTTCTGTAAGCCATGCCACAAACTCAGACATTAGTTGGGGTACCTTTTTGGCCTCTGGCCCGGTATACAAGGTTTCTTGGGGTATACCCAAACGACGGCGGACAACAAAAATTGGTCCGGGTCGGTAATGGCCACAGAATTGAGGTGCTAAAGTTTTATTGGCGACTAATTTATGTATTTTTAAAATTATTTTTTCAGTTATTGGTTTATGTTCAGTTACAACTTTTTCAATAAAATTAAGAGCATTGAGATAATTTTTTACTTCGTAAATATCCCGGTCGGGCGCGTCTATTTTTTTCTTGGCATAAAGCGCCTCTACTTGCCCCATGTTTAATTTATTGCCCTCAATCTCGGTGGAGTGGTGGGTCATGCGGATAATCGCTTGTCGGCGCAATTTTATCTCTTGTTGTGGTAAAATTTTAGCACGATCAATAATGCCTTTTGCCTCGGCGATAGCAGTAAGGTCGCGTAAAATTTTATTGGTGTGTTTGTATTTGGGGGCAAACATATTATAAAATAATGGTGTTTAAGTTACACTGGCATTATACCACAAAACAGCGATTCGCGCAAGATTCGCGCAAGATTCGCGCAAAGAAAATTGCTTTTTTGGTAGAGCGGATAGATGGTGGCAAACGTCCGTGTTTCTAATATCACATTTCATACTTAATCATTACTGTGTCGCTAACTTACTAAATAAATTTGATAGCCACAAGAAAAATCGCTTAATTAATGATATTTTCTGTGGTTGTTGTTCCGGTGTGGATGAGACATTTTGAGTTGATGAAGTGTTTTATTTAATAACAACGGATTCTTGCTGCGGAGACACCTGCGGTTGGTCAGTAGTTTTTTGCGTATTTTGGTTTGGTGTGGGTGTAACAAGATTACTGTTTTCGTCAACATTTGGAATAAACAATTTTAGAGAGCCGAGTTTTTTTAAATCTATGTCTTCCAAAACTGAAACGCGAGAGTAATTGTTATTAGTGTTGCCAGAAGCAACA
This sequence comes from Patescibacteria group bacterium, assembly GCA_028705565.1. Taxonomy (GTDB): domain Bacteria; phylum Patescibacteriota; class Patescibacteriia; order Magasanikbacterales; family GWA2-37-8; genus STF2-47. The sequence continues at coordinate 56,573 of JAQWDH010000002.1, forward strand.
GCTGAATTATTAAGCCACGCTCTGATTGTATTTATAGATAAGATGTAGCCCATTGCGTTGAGTTCGCCTTTGACTACAGCAGACGGTATGCCAATGTATGTGCCATTTTTTAGATAAACGCCACCACCGGAATTACCATATTCAAGTATGGCGGTAGTTTTTAGGTAGCCACCATCATTTGTGTAACCAGATATTTGGTGTTAGACGATGTGCCGAACTCTTTATTTTCTTTCGGCATTTCATCTAACTATTAATAAACGAACTCTTGGCGATATTGGCGGAGAGATGCTAAAATTTTATCATTAACTTTAATTCAGAACGGACAATGGGCTACGGACGATAGACAATGGACAAATGTCCGTCTATTGTTTCGTTTTGTTTTTCATTTGCGATTCAATATCCGACAAACTTTTTTCTAGATTTTCTTTTTCTTTTTGTTTTTGAATATACATTTCTTTTATACTTTCTCCTGTGCCAATCACCCTCTGCCTTCCGCCTAAAAATTCATCTATTTTGCCGATTTTTTTCTTAACTTCTTCACTTTTATTTTTAAGAGCGATAAACTCTTTCAGCTCTTCATTCTCCGGCGCGTTCAAATCCATTATTATTGTTTTGTTTGCGTTTTCCATATTTTTTATTTTTAAATAAGTTACTATTTTTTATATAATACAACCTATTTTTTAAAATTACAAATCGTCTAAATCGCGCAAAAAATTTCCCTTTTTTATTTTAGGCGCGTCTTCAGACACATAATGCATGTCTTCTTCGTCGTCATTTAGCGCGAGCGAGGAATGCGGAGATAAAAAAGAAGAGTCGCGCAGAAATTCCGGACTTATTTCTTCCAAAAACAAACTCGGTCCGCTCGCCCCTCCCCACCCGCCGCCGCAAAGCGGATATGTGAGGCAAAGATGTTTTTTTGCGCGCGTGACAGCGACATAAAAAAGCCGACGTTCTTCTTCCAAACCGTTTTCTTCACGCAACGCCATATCGCTCGGAAACGCCCCGCGCGATAAATTGATTATGAATACCGCCGTCCATTCCAGCCCTTTCGCTTGGTGAATGGTGGAAAGAATAATTTTACCGCCACTTCCGCTTTTTGCTCCAACCAATTCAGACTCCAATGCCCCTTTTGTTTGTTCTTTATATTGGGACTGCCTGTTTCCCAAATTAAACGATTCAAACAAGCTCGCTTCGGACAAAAACAAATTCAAATCATCGTATTTTTTCGCGAACTCGGCAAGTTGGATAATATCGTCCAATCTTTCTTTGCCATCAGTGAATTCCGATAAAACATACTCTTTGTATCGCGAATCCAAAAGCGCGAAAACGAGTTCTGACGGATTTTTAATTTCAACGGCTGAAAGCAAATCCAGAATCGCGGTAAAACTCACCCAACCCTCCTTGGCTTTTTCGCCCAAAATTTCAAATCCGATATTTTTTATTTCTTCAAGAGCGTTTTCTCCCTCCGTAATTTCAACTGCGGAATCGCTGTCTTCTTTTTTATTCGCTCCGACGCGCGCCGACACGATTTTAATTGCTTCAATTATTTTTTCCGCCGTAACCGGACCGATGCCTTCTTGTTTCAACAGCACTCTCAACCACGCGGCTGCGTCCGCGATATTATTCATCACTCTTAAAAAAGCCAAAGCATCTTTAATGTGCGCCCGCTCAAAAAAACGCATACCTCCGCGATAATCATACGGAACGCCGGATTTCATAAGTTCCATTTCCAACGGCTGTGAATGGTGGGAAGCGCGAAAAAGCACCGCGATTTCCTCTGGTAAAGTTCCCGCCCCCAAAAGCTCCCTGATTTTTTTGGCGACAAAAACAGCTTCGTTTTCTTGGTCATAATGCGGTTTTAATTCGGGTTTGATTCCTGTCGGCGACGACGCGCTTTTCAATTCTTTTTTAAATTGCCTGCGATTATTATTTATAGATTCGTTCGCCAAATCCAAAATCTCAGGCGCGGAGCGGTAATTCGTCGTTAATTTGAAAATTTTAGCGCCAGGATAAATTTTTTCAAATCTTAAAATATTCTGGATGTCTGCCGCGCGAAAAGAATAAATGCTCTGAGCGTCATCGCCGACCACAAAAATATTATTGTGTTTTGAAGCCAGCAACCGAACAATCTCGGCTTGAATTTTATTCGTGTCTTGAAATTCATCAACTAAAATATACTGGAATTGGTCCGCGAATTTTTCCAAAACACCGCGCTCTTTTTCAAATAAAATTTTCAAATTTATCAACAAATCGTCAAAATCCATCGCCTGCGCTTCTTTTTTCTTCATTTTATAATCAGACGCGACTGTTTTTATCGTTTCCGCCAAATGCGACCATTGCGGATATTTAAAATCCAGCGCGTCTTCAATTGTCGTGTCCGAGTTTCTCGCATAACTTATCGCCGATAACAAAACCGAAGCCGAAGGAAATTTTGTTCCTGAATCCGGTCTTGTATTTTTGACGCTCAATTTTATCAAACTCTCGCTGTCGCCGCTGTCTAAAATGGAAAAATTATTTTTATATCCGAGTTTTGGAGCGTAAATTTTTAAAATTCTGTAAGCGATATGGTGAAATGTTCCAGCCCAGGGCAATTTTTCTTCCATGCCAGTTATTCTTTTAACGCGCCCAATCATCTCTTCCGCCGCTTTGTTTGTAAAAGTAACCAATAAAATATTTTCCGGCTTGATTCCTTTTTCCAAAAGATAAGCCACGCGAAAAGTGATAACTCGCGTTTTACCGGTGCCAGCGCCCGCCAAAACTAAACACGGTCCGTCTCCGAGACGAACCGCTTCAAATTGTTCTTTGTTTAATTCTTTTTCAAAATCAATCGCCATAACCTATTCCGCGCGCTAAACTTTATGTTGCCCTTTTTCTAAAAATTTATTAAGTTTTTTACAAACATCATCAATCGTTCCTTCAAAATCGGCTTCTTTTCCTATTGGTTGATTATTTTTGTCATTAATAGGAAAAAGAACAAAACTATAACTTTCTTTTTGTTTTTTTCCATTCTTATACACCGCTCCTCCAGCTATTTTTTTCAATTCAAATTTGCGTGAACATCCATATTTATTCAATAATGTCTGCACCCTGTCTTTCGCCGTGCCTTCTATTTTTTCTTGAAATCCTCTTTCTTTGACTTTTTTTTCTTTTTTATTTATTTCTTCTTTTTTTTGAATTTGTTCAATAATATGAGCCGTGAGCGCCGATGGCTGATGGTTTTTTTCTAAAAAATTCAACATCTGTTCTTTTTCTTTTTTCCCTTTTTCGGTCAAATTACCATCCTTGTCTATCAAACCGTTTTTTAAAGCGTCAAGCAAATCCGCGTTATATTCATCAGCTATGCCCCATAAAGTTTTCAGGTCTTTCACAATTTTAAAACCGGAAGGCCTTCCGTCTTCATCATATAATTCAATATATTCTTTTTGTTCTTCTTTTTTATTTTCCTCCTCTTTTTTATTTAAAAAATTTTCTCCTTTAAAATTTTCGGGCATAAAATTAAAATTAAACAGACTATAGACTAAGGACTATTGACCATTGTCGCGGACTGTGAATCAATTGTCCAATAAATACACAATACCACAATCTTGCTTTTTGAGTCAAAAAATGATATATATACGAGATGCGAAATTATATGAAATTTTTTGAGACAATTCACCAAGACAAAAAAAGCCGCGCGCGAGCCGGCATAATCCGCGCTGAACACGGCGATATTGAAACGCCGGTTTTTATGCCTGTCGGAACGCAGGCTGTCGTAAAAACTTTGGATAGCGAAGATTTGGAAAAAATCAACGCGCAAATTATTTTGGGAAACACATATCATCTGCATCTTCGGTCCGGAGAAGATTTAATCGCGGAAATGGGCGGGCTTCACAAATTTATGAATTGGAACAAACCGATTCTCACCGACTCGGGCGGTTTCCAAGTTTTCAGTTTAGGAAAATCATTATTACGACCCACATCTTGTAGAGAGTTGGGATACACCTCAAACAATACAAAAATGGATTACAAATCTACCAACAAGGCAGATGGGAATTTCAACTGTCATTCCCGTGAAAACGGGAATCCAGACAATTTGGCGATGGATTCCCGCCTGCGCGGGAATGACAATACAAAATTGGTAAAAATTGACGACGATGGAGTGTCGTTTCGCTCGCACATTGACGGTTCAAAACATCGCTTTACTCCGGAGTCGGCGACTGAAATTCAAAATAAGCTCGGCGCTGATATTATTATGGCTTTTGACGAATGCACGCCGGATGAAGCGCCATACGAATACGCGCGGAAAGCGTTAGACCGCACGCACGACTGGGCGAAAAGATGCTTGGATTTTCATCAAAAAAACAAAAAAAACGAAAAACAATTTTTATTTGGCATCATTCAAGGCGCGAAGCATAAAGATTTAAGAGAAGAATCCGCCCATTTTATTTCTTCGCTTGATTTTGACGGCATTGCCATAGGCGGAGAATCAATCGGTTATAATATGGAGGCCACAAAAGAAATAATGGATTGGGTAACGCCGATTATTCCGGAAAATAAACCGCGCTATACCATGGGTGTCGGACTTGACCCCGCTGATTTATTGCAAGTTGTGGAAAGCGGAGCAGATATGTTTGATTGCGTCGCCCCAACGCGATTAGCAAGGCATGGTGTGCTGTTTATCAGCGATAAAGCGGACTGTAAACATCGCCTAAACATTACCAACGCTCAATACACAAAAGACGCGAGTCCGATTGATGAAAAGTGCGAATGTCCTGTTTGTCTGAAATATACTCGCGCTTACATCCATCATCTTTTTTTAGCCGATGAAATGACCGGCATGCGCCTCGCTTCAATCCATAACCTGTATTTTATGCTTGATTTAATGCGTAAAACCCGACAGGCGATTTTGGAAGACAATTTTATGGAATTTAAGAAAAAATGGAAATAAAAATATGCTTAATATAACTTTAATAACTCTCGGAAAACTCAAAGAAAAATACTGGCGCGACGCTGAAGCTGAATATATGAAACGATTGAAGCCATACGCCAAAATCACGATTCGCGAATTGAAAGAAGAATCTTTTTCCGAGAAAGACAACCATGAAACGATAAAAAAGAAAGAAGCGGAAAAAATCGCGCGCGCTTTGAATTCATTAAAAAATAATTTTATTATTATCTTGGATGAACACGGACAAGAGTCTCCTTCTTTTGACTTCGCGCGAAATTTTGACGACGCGATGTCAAAACAATCCGGCAACGCCGTGTTTATCATCGGCGGACCTCTTGGATTGGACGAATCAATTTTAAAACTCGCTCATCTCAAATTATCGCTATCCAAAATGACATTCACGCACCAAATGGCGAGAGTGTTTCTTTTGGAACAAATTTATCGCGCGATGATGATAAAACAAGGCAGAAAATACCATTATTGACGGACGACGGACGTAATTGTCATTCCCGCGAAAGCCATGCCTACCGGCAGGCAGGCGGAAATCCAGAAACTTTGCTAAATGACAATTGAAATGACAATCAAAATTATAGACAATCCCTTTAAAATCATCTACACTAAACATATCGCGAGACATTAAATATACAATATAAATATGCAACGCATTTTATCCGGCATACAGCCGACAAACAAACTTCATCTCGGAAATTACCTGGGGGCCATAAAAAATTGGGTTAATTTGCAAAATCAATTTGAATGCTTTTTTTTCATTGTTGATTTGCATGCCATCACGGTAAAACAAGACCCAAAAATTCTGCGCGAAAACACATTGGATGTGATAAAAACATACATCGCTTTGGGCGTTAACCCGAAAAAATCCATAATTTTCGTTCAATCGGATATAAAAGAACACGCCGAACTCGCATGGATTTTAAATACCATCACAAAAATATCCGAATTGGAAAGGATGACTCAATTCAAGGATAAATCGCGCCAACACGCTGAAAACATTAATGTCGGGCTTTTTGCTTATCCGGTGTTGATGGCCGCGGATATTTTGCTTTATAACACAAATCTTGTGCCGGTTGGGGAAGACCAGACACAACATTTGGAGTTGTCTCGTCTTCTCGCTAATAGATTTAACCAATTATTCGGCGACACTTTCATTATTCCGGAACCGTTTATCGGAAAACAAGGAGCTCGCGTGATGGGTCTGGACGACCCGACAAAAAAAATGAGCAAAGGCGCTTCCTCGCCAAATAATTATATCGCGCTTTTGGATGACCCGGATGTCGCGAGGAAAAAAATAATGAAAGCGGTAACCGACTCCGGCTCGGAAATTAAAGCGGCGGATAACAAACCCGCGCTCGCGAATCTTTTAACGATTTATTCTCTGCTCGCGGATAAAACAATCAAAGAAATTGAAAAAGAATACGCCGGACGCGGATACGCGGATTTTAAAAAAGGGCTGGCTGAAACTACTGTAAAATTCCTCGCGGATTTTCAAAAAAAATTCAACTCCATCGGCGACGCGGAGGCGAAAAAGATATTAAAAAGCGGAGCTGAAAAAGCGCGCTCTGTCGCATTTAAAAAAATGAAAGAAATTAAAGAAAAAATCGGCTTGGGTTTTTAATTTAAAAAAATATGAGTGAAAGAGAAAATTTTAATTTTGAAAAAGAAAAATATAAAAAATTTCCGATAGACGAAATCGTTGATATTTTGGAAGAAACAAAAGAAATGAACGGAAAAACTGAAAAAGAAATTATACGGCTCGCGAAAAATTACATTAAAGAATTGAGCGGCGGAAAAAAAATTGAAGAAATTTTGAAAGAAGCCAAGGAAATGATTGACCCGCGCGACCGCGAACATCCGGATAATGACGGCTCGCTCATGGCGGAAATTGAGATAATCCCTTTTAAAAATAAAGATATAAATGACACCACGGCGTCTTTTTTACTGCGTGAAAAAAATAATCCTCGGTTTAATGTCCAAAAAAATAAAGGATATATAATTATGGAAATTCCATACAACGATTTGCTTGATTGAATTTTATCGGGTTAATTATTTAAATTTTTCAATTAAAATAGGCCCGCCGAAACGGCAGGCCTTTTTTGTTATTTAAAATATTCCAGATAATCCGGAATTTTCGTTACAGGATTATCTGAAATAAATTCTTTGTCTTCCTCTTTTTCCGGAAGCCAGCAATTTTTAATTATTTTAATTTTTTTTCTTATTAAAATTTCTTTCAAAATACACTTAAGTTCCGAAGGGCTGTACGCTCCTCTCTTTATCCCTTCGTTTTTTATCAGATGTTCCATTAAAAAATACACGAATTTGTTGGCTTTTTTATCTTTATCTGTGTTTACGCCTTCTTTTTCCATTTTTTCCAACTCAATTAATTTTTTTTCAAGATAGAGAACTTCCGTCCCGAAAATGACACTCCAATAATATTCAAAAACATTATTATCCTTATTACCCTTTGTAATTTGGGAGAATGTCCTTTCCCTAACGAGGTTTTCCACCTCAAATGGCGTTAGGTCGTACGACAATGGCGTTAGGTCATACAACCACACCTTGAACAACCCGTGCCACGCCATATGGTGGCCTAAAAAAACTTCAATTATATTTTTTTTTGAATTTATTCCACCCCTGCACAACGGAACACAATGATGTTCCGTTATAGTAGAGAGAAACCGCGGGATACTTACTTTTTTACGCTCTGGGCTTTTATTCTTCTTTGGTTTTTTTCTTCTACGCGTCATCATTTTCCTCCTTTTCATTTTCAATCAAAAATTTTAAATTGTAGATAGTCCTCCAATACCTTTCCAACAACTTCAATTTTATTATCTGCCATAAATAACTTCCACCTTTTTTTAATCCCACTCTCCATATCAAATTCAATATGTCCGCCTGAAAATCCGATCCTCAAAATTAATCCGTCTTTCCCGTTTTTTTTGATATCCGCTAAAACATCGGTATTAACCATCTTCTCCGAGGAATATACTACATAAGAAACCACAGAAGAGCAGAAATCAGAAAAAAATTTCTCCACTTTAAAAATTTCTCCGTTCTGTTTGCCTACTGGCACTGAACAGCGAATTTCTATTTTTTTTCCGACAATTTCATTTAATTTCTTAAATTTTTTATTTGTTATTTCATTCAAAAACTCTACCAAAAATTTCTCCAGATCCTCGTTTTGTGATTCTTTGTTTTGTTCTTTTTTCATTTTTTCCTCCAATTTTTGTCCGCCTTCAGCGGACTGATTTTTCAAAGTTCTTCCTCCTTATTCGTTTCTAAACTTACACTGTATCGCGGATTGTGTCAATACAAGCCCTTGATTTTTTTATTTTTTCTGGTATTATTTAATGGACGATAGGGGGTTCGTATAGTGGCAGTACAGCGGTCTCCAAAACCGTTAGCGCGGGTTCGATTCCTGCACCCCCTGCCAATCAAAAAACCGTCCGGTAGAATGACCGGACGGTTTTTAGATTTTTACTTATTTTCTTCCGCTTCTTAAAATTTTTTTATTCTATTTCTAACCGATTCAACCACATCTTGAAAATCCTTTTCTTCTTTCTCCTCGTCTCTTTTCTTTTTTTCTTCCGTTTCTTTTTGCGCTTCATTTTTTCTCTTGTCTTCCTCGTCTTTCTTTTTCTTTATCTCAATAAACGCCTCTTCTATCGCGTCTTCATCCGACTTTTCCGCTTCTTCCGTTTTTTTGTTCGCTTCTTCGGCTTGCCGCGCTTCATCTCTTAAAGAAAAATTTTTTTCATTTTTTGTTTTATCTTCAAATAAAATACCAACATCGTCGCTTTTTTTTTCCAATCTCGGGTAAGATTTAAGCGGCCCGCCGATAATTTCTTCCACCTCTTTTTCTTTGGCGATTTTTTCCTCGGCTTTTTCCGCTTTTATTTTCATCGCCAATTTATCAGCTATTTCTTCCACGCTTTCCTCGGCTCTTACGCCAACGCGTTTGTCATCTTCTTTTTGCGCGCCCATCATTTCTTTATCTTTTTTGCTTAAAAACTTTTCCAATCCCCTGTTTAAAAATTCTCCTATGGACATACTTTTATGGATTAAAAATAAATTATTCGTTGAATTCCATACAATTTACTCGCCTAACTTATTAACATTTTTTAGCCCCTTCTTTTCATCGGATTTCAGTTTCCTATCAACTTTTTTTATATCTTCCTCAGCCGGTAAATTTTCCGGATAAATGCCTCTGGAAATTAAAGTTTTTCTAACCGACCGGCTGTTTGTAATGTGTTCATCGGAAATTTGCATTTCGCTATTCAAACCTTTTTCTTTGGAATTAAAAATAGTAATCTCGGTGGCGAAATCTTTGGCTTTTAAAATAATGGTCGGCTGAAAATCAGCTAATGCTCGGCTGTCTGGAATTCCCAACCTATTTTTCATTTCTTGCGTGGTATAACCAAACAATGCCTTGTCGCCTTTGCTCCTGATTAACCCAAAATTTTTATCGCTTCCGGTTTACTGGAAAATTACGCCTGAAAGTTCTTTTTCTGTTTCAGATAACTTTTGTCGCGCCAGCAACCGTTCCGAGTCCTGTATTCTTTTCTCTATAATCTCAAACTTTCTGGTTTGGACGGCAAAATATGTCTGAGCAAAGGCAATCTCTTCTTTCCGTGGGTCGCCATTTTGAGCTATGAGATAACAGGCATACCTGGTAAGCATTACATCAAGCACCTCTTTTTCCGCAGTTTTAGGCATTTTTATCGTTTTCCCGACATCGGCAAAATGATCGGAGGTGGTCTGCCCGGATATTTCACAAGCCGTTTTCGCTTTAAAAATAACCTTCAAAAAATTATCCCACTTATCATATCCTAAAAGGTGTTGCAGGTCGCGCGCAAACCAAAATTCAATGCCATTTTCTGTCTTATTGATAAAAGATTCAAAATTTTGCGTTAGTGATTGTATGATTTGATGTTCCATGCTATTTTGATTTCAAAAATAATTTTAAAATAGCGAAGGTAATCCGCAGTCCGCAGTCCGTTATTTATAATTCCTAGCGAGCCACAGGCGAAAGTTTACTTTCATCTGGGGCGAGCGACGGAATTTCAAGTGATGTCACGCGCCGTGACATCACTTATATTACACAATCTTGACAAAATCCGCAAACTGCGGTAAAATTAAACAAATAATAAAATCAATAAGTGTGGGATCCCGACCATTCGGGAGTTTGCACCACTAATAAATTTAATAATATGTCCAAAAGAATGGATGCCTTAAGGGCAAAAATAGACCAAAGTAAGGTCTATTCAATAGACGAGGCCGTAAAACTCGTCAAAGAAACATCCGGCGTTAAATTTGACGCGAGCGTTGAAGCGCACGCCAAACTCGGAATTGACCCGAAAAAAGGCGAACAGCAAATCCGCGCGAGCGTTAAACTTCCGCACGGCACTGGAAAAACCAAAAAAATCGCGGCTTTCGTTTCCGCTGAAAAAGAAAAAGAAGCGAAAGAAGCCGGGGCCGATTTGGTTTGCGGAGAAGAAGAAATTAAAAAAATAAAAGACACGGGCAAAATTGATTTTGAAATCGCCGTGACTACTCCGGATATGATGCCAAAAATGGCCGCCATCGCGAAAGTTCTTGGCCCGAAAGGTCTTATGCCGAGCCCAAAGACGGAAACCGTTAGCGCGAATATCAAAAAAATGATTGAGGAATTGAAAAAAGGCAAAGCGACTTTTAAAAATGACGACTCCGCGAATATTCATCAAATTATAGGCAAGGTTAGCTTCTCGGAAAACCAACTAAAAGAAAACCTGGAAGCTTTCTTGGAAGCTTTAAAGAAAGCCAGACCGGCCACGACAAAAGGAACATATATAAAAAATTTGGTTATTTGTTCCGCGATGGGACCGTCAATAAAAATCTCAGCAAATTAAAGTTTTTATTACTCAACAAAAACAACTCCCGAAAATAATTCGTGGGTTGTTTTTTTTATGTATTTTTTTTAAAATATGATATAGTATCTTAAATTATTATTTATCTGATTAAAAAATATGACAACCAAACAAAGGGAGGATAACATCTCCTGGGATGAATGCTTTATGCGCATGGCGCATGTTATCGCCGGACGCTCAAAAGACCCTTCCACGCAAGCCGGCGCGGTTTTAGTTGACCAAAACAATGTGGTTTTCGGCCTCGGTTACAACGGATTTCCGCGTGGAACTGACAGTAATGCTTTTCCATGGGAACGTGAAGGAAATTTTTTGGACACCAAATATCCGTATGTCTGCCACGCCGAAGAAAACGCCGTTTATAATTCGCGAACCTCGGTTCACGGATGTAAAGTTTATTGCACTCTTTTTCCATGCAACGAATGCGCAAAGACGCTTATTCAAAACCATATCGTGGAAATTATTTTTGAAAGCGACAAACACCACGACCAAGATTCTTACATCGCTTCACGCAGGCTTTTGGATGCCGCCGGAGTAAAATACAGACAATATGTCTGCGCTTGGGAGAAAAAAATTCATAACTCATAATTCATTTCGCAAACGACTATGCAAAAAATAATTTTGGGTTTTGTCGGCGACTTAGCGGCCGGCAAAGGCGCGATTTGTAAATATCTCAAAGAAAAATACGGCATAAATTCTTATCGCTTTTCCACTCCACTGCGCGATGTTTTGGACCGTCTTTATGTTGAAAAAAATCGCGAAAATTTACAAAAACTTTCCACCGTGATTCGCGAAAATTTCAGCCAGGACATATTGAGCAAGATAATAGCGGAGGACGCTGTTAATGATAAAAACGAAATTGTCGCCGTGGAAGGCATACGTCGGCCGAGCGATATAGTTTATTTGGAAAAAATAGACGGATTTCACCTTGTTTATATCACGGCGGAATCAAAACTGCGATGGGAACGTTTGGTAAAAAGAAACGAGAACCTTGGAGACGACAAAAAAACTTACGAAGAATTTTTGCGAGACGAACAAGCGGAGGCGGACCGACTGATTAAAGAACTCGGAAAAAAATGCGAATTTACAATCAACAATAATGGCAACTTCGGAGAACTTTATGAAAATTTGGAAAATATTTTAAATTCTTTGAGAAAAAACGATTATGAAAATAAAAATTAAAAAACTTCGGGCTGATGCCGCCATGCCGACATACGCGCGGCCCGGGGATGCCGGTCTTGATTTATATTCGCTGGAAAATTACGAACTCCGACCGGGCGAAAGAAAAATTTTTGACCTCGGTTTTGCAATGGAATTTGAATTCGGATACGCCGCGATTATCAAAGACAAGGGTAGTTTGCCTAAAAACGGCGGTATCCACACGATGGGCGGAGTTTTTGACGCAGGTTATCGCGGAGAATACAATGTCCAATTGATAAATTTGGGAAACGAACCTTATAAAATTGAAAAAGGACAAAAAATCGCCCAGCTGATAATTTACCCGATTATTATCGCTGATTTGGAAGAAACCGATGAATTGTCGGAAAGCATTCGCGGAGACGGCCGTTTTGGCAGCACAGGAAAAAAAATTAACCAAAATTGACAAAACGCTAAAAATATGCTATAATTATGTTATATGGCTCAAACAGATGACAATATTAAAGAAAAAATCGCTGAACTGGAAGAGGCGTTGAAGGAATTTAAACAAAAAAACGCCGAGATAAGAAAAAAATGCCAAAATATCATCAAAAAAGCGTATGGTGAGATTGATAAACAAAAAAAGGAGGATTTGGCCAAAAAAATAAAAAATTTATAAATATTATTTTAAACATATGCCAAATAAAGAAAAATTTACCGGAAATGAAATGCCGGAAGAACAAAAAATAGAACTTTCTAAAAGTTACGTCGGGGAAATAAAAAAATACGAAAAAGAAAAAGAATCCGAGCAAGCGCAGACAGAAGCGTTTTTGGCGAGAACAAAAAAAGCCGCGGAAGCGTCTGGAAAAGAAGAACTGAAAAAAGAAGCCGAATCGCTTAAAGTAGAGTCCGTTTCGGCGTGGAGCAAATTTAAAAATAAAATGAAATCCATATTCGGCGGCGAAAAAGAAAAAATAGACGAACCGGCTGAAGTGAAAAAAATCAAAGAGCCGTTGCTTGAATTGTTAAACAATTTGAAAAAAAATTATGGCATTCGCTCGGAAATAGACGGTGATGGAAATGTGATAATAAAAGACGGCGACAAATATGAAAAAGCTTTGGACGAAAATGAAGAAGATTTTAAAAAAATGACAACTAAAATAAACGAGCTGGAAATTGCTTTACTTGAAATAACAAAACCGGCTCTTGTGTCCCCCGGAAGATACACGACTACATACGAAAAAGGCGGCATTGCCGGTGTCGGAAATTTGCCGCAAGCAGCAAGAACTCCTGTTGCTCGCCGTTCGGAAAGATATAGGAACGCAAAAAATATCGAGAAAGAAACAGATGTCTCGGAAACAGAACAGGCCCCAAAGAAAAAAACATTGGTTGAAATAGCGGAGGAAGATTTCGCAAAAATAAAAAAAGAAAAAATCGGCGTTAAAAACGAGCTTTGGAATTTAAAAACAGCGGCCGCGAGATTGTCGGATAAAGAAAATTTTCCTCAATTTGAAAAAATTTTTGATTTCAAAAATTTTAAAAAAGACATAAAAGTCATTGATGAGCTCCTGGAATCCAAAACAACAGAGTCCGCAAAATTCGCGCGCATTAAACTTGATGGACTTAAAAGAACCCTGTCCGACTATTTAAAAAAAGAAAAAGAAGCGCTGGAAAAAACGAACAAAAATTTTCCCGACAGCGATAAATATCTCGCACAAAAAGCGATACTAAAAAATAAAATAAAAGCGCGCGAGGAAATTCTCGAAAAATTATAAAAAACCTTTTAAAACATCCCGACCAAATCGGGATGTTTTAGTTTGCGGAAAAAAAACCAAAAAGGTATAATAACCGAAAATTAATAACATATCTATGGAAACCAAATCAAACCAACTTTCCGTTTATACGTTGGACAATTTAAAACCTGAGGTCGTGGCCGTGGCTTTCGCCAAATGTTCCCGCTCTCCGGAATCGTTTCGGGATATAGCCGACGAGCTTACAGATGAAAAATCCGCGGATTTTCATGAAAAATGGGTGGTCGGCTACGGGCACGGCAGTGTCGCAGAACACGCCAACCTGCATCTTGCGATTGAAAATATTTCCATTCTCGCTACCAAAACGATTGAAGATAACCGACTTTGTTCATACACGGAAAAATCAACTCGTTATCAAGTTTTTGACAAAACGAAATATTACAAACCGAAAAAAATAATGGAATCGCCTTTGGGCGCGGAATACGAAAAAACGATGGATGAAATTTTTGACGTTTACTCGTCGCTTAACGCGCCGATGAAAGAATTTATTTTGAAAAAATATCCGCGCCAACCGGAAGAAAACGAAAAAATATACAACGCGACAATTAAAGCGCGGGTATGCGACAATGTGAGATATATTTTACCAACCGCGACTCTCACAAATCTCGGCATGACCGCCAACGCGCGCGCGCTTGAACACGCGATTGCCAAACTTCTTTCGCATCCTTTGATAGAAATGAATGAAATCGGGGAAGCGATAAAAAAATCAGCCATGGAAATCACTCCAACTCTCATAAAATACGCTGAGAAAAACAAATATATTCAAGAAACCGACGAAGTTTTAAAAAAACTAAACGATAATTTGACTCAACAATACACAGACGCCGTTTCACCGGTGGAAATTGTTGATTATGACAAAGACGCGGAAGACAAATTAGCAACCGCCTTGCTTTATAAAAACTCCGATTTACCTTACAAACAAATTATGTCCGCCGTGAAATTAATGAATGGCGAACAAAAAGAGAAAATAATTGACGAGGCGATAGCGAGGCGAGGCAAGGGAGACCAACCACCGCGCGAATTTGAACATATTTATTACACTTTTGACATTCTCATGGATTATGGCGCTTTTCGCGACATACAACGGCACAGAATGTGCACGCAAACAAACCAAAAAATCACGATCAAACACGGTTTTGAAATTCCGGAAGAAATAATTGAAGTCGGTTTGGAAGAAATTTTCAAACAAACAATGAAAAAAGCCGAATCGCTTTATAAAAAAATCCATATTGTTTTTCCGGAAGAAGCGCAGTATATTCTACCGCTGGCTTTTCGCAAACGAACTCTGATAACATGGAATTTGCGCGAGCTTCATCATTTTATTTCTCTTCGTAGCGGACCAAAAGGCCATATTTCCTACCGCCGTATCGCTCAAGCGTGTTGGAAAAAATTAAACGAAATACACCCATTGCTCGCGAAACATATCAATGTTAATATGACCGGGGGGTCGGATTCCTGGGCATCCACGCTCCATAACCCGAAATATAATTATAAACCGAGCAAATAATTTTGAATTTATTCTATGTTTATCATGATAGACGGAATTGACGGCTCCGGAAAAAGCACCGTCATTCAATCTTGGAAAGATTGCCTCGCGAAAGAAGGCAACGCCATCTTTGATTTAAAAAATTATTGGCTGGAAAAACGCGGCGAATTTCCGGATTTGTCGGAATTAAAATCATACGATTTTGTCTTTTCCTGCGAACCGACATACTCCCCTATCGGAAAAACAATCAGGGAAGAACTAATAAAAAATGGAGAAAAATATCCGCCGCGCGCCATTGCCGAGGCATATTCCTTGGACCGTTTGATTTTATACAATAAAATAATTATTCCTCTTCTTAAAACCGGCAAGTGCGTGATTCAAGACAGAGGCATCAGTTCATCTCTCGCTTATCAAAATTTGCAAGGTTTGAGTTTGAAAGAAATATCGCGATTGCCGGGAAACGAACTCGCTTTAAAATACAGGCCTGATTATTTGGTTTTCATGGATTTAAAACCCGAGGAAGCCATAAAACGGCTTGGTTCGCGCGCGGAAAAAAAAGATGATTCCATTTTTGAAAAAGAAAAATTCTTAAAAAAACTCGCCAAACAATTCAAATCGCGCGAATTTCAAAACATCTTTTTAAAAAAAGGAACAAGAATTCATCGCTTGAAAACGGATGTTAAAATTGATATAATGAAAAGAGACGCGACAAACTTGCTAACCGCGATTTTAAACCGCAATGGATGAAAATTTATTTTGTTTTTAAACATAATCATATGCTTTTGACAGTCGGGGAAATAATTCAAAACAGCTGGGAATTATGCAAAAAAAATTGGCGTGTTTTCGGGACTTACGCCATTCTTTTGCTTTTGCCGAGCATAGCGCTTACCGCGGTTGGATTCATAAACATTTTCCTCACGGCCAACTTTCCGTCTTTTACAGCGATAAATAACATCATTTCGCTCGCTCTTTTCGCGGCGAGTTTGGTTTTCGGTTTTTGGGTGGCTGTCGCGCTTTCAATTTCAATTAAAAACGCTTTGGAAAATAAAATTACAGAATGGAAAAAAACAATGAAAGATAGCTTGAAAATAATCTGGCCGGCTTTGTTGATTACCGTCCTGTCGTCTATTATCATCGGCGCGGGCATTCTGCTGCTCATAATACCCGGCGTGATATTTATGGTTTGGTACGCTTTCAGTTTTTATGAAGTTATTTTTGAAAACAAAAAAACGGTTGAATCTTTGCGCGCAAGTAAAAATTTGACGGTCGGACGCTGGTGGTCGGTGGCATTAAGATTGGCCGCGCCGTCATTATTCTACGGGCTTATCGCGATGCTAATCGGCTACGCTCTTATTTCCATTTTACAGCTTATCACGAATTATCCTTTAGCTGTAGATATCGGCATTCAATTTATCAGCAATGCCATCAATGTTTTATTCGCGCCGATTACTTCCGCGGCCATTATTATTCTTTATAAAAACATAAAAGAAAATCCTGTCGCTTCTTCCGCGATTGCTGAACCGCCGAAAATTTAATATGCCAAAATATATTCCAATAATCGGAATGGAAATTCATGTTGAGCTTAAAACCGAAAGCAAGATGTTTTGCGGTTGCAAAAACGACCCTTACCGCTCCGAACCGAACGCTAATATCTGCGAAATTTGCCTCGCGCACCCGGGATCGCTTCCAGTGCCGAATAAAACCGCGATTGAATGGGCCGTTAAAATCGCGAAAGCGCTAAAATGTCGCGTGTTGGATGAAAGTAAATTTGACAGAAAAAACTATTTTTATCCTGATTTGCCGAAAGGTTATCAAATTTCCCAATATGACCGGCCAATCGGAGAAAACGGTTTAATTGAATTGGAATTTTTGCCTGGAAAAAATATCCGCGAAAAAGCGAAAATCGGAATTACGCGCGCGCATCTTGAAGAAGACACCGCGAAACTTGCTCATAGCGCGAACGGAAAAGAAACATTGGTTGATTTTAATCGTTCCGGCGTGCCATTGGTGGAAATTGTGTCAGACCCTGATATTCAAAGCGCCGCCGAAGCCAAAGCGTATTGCCAAGAATTACAGACGATTCTAAGATATCTGAATGTAAGCGAAGCGGAAATGGAAAAAGGGCAAATGCGATGTGAAGTGAATATCTCCTTACAGGAAGAAAATAAATTTTCCATAAAAAACGGAATTGTTGAACCAGCAAAAGGTTATAAATTAAATCCGAAAGTTGAAGTTAAAAATATAAACTCTTTCCGCGCCGTTGAAAAATCCGTCGCTTTTGAAATAAAACGGCAAACGGAAATGCTGGAAAAAGGAGAGATATGGCAACAAGAAACCCGCGGTTGGAATGAAAATAAACAAGCGACAGTGTGGCAAAGAATAAAAGAAACATCGGCAGATTACAGATATTTTCCGGAACCAGACATTCCGCCGTTCAACCCTTTAAAAATTACCAGCGATGTTGATTTGCCGGAGATGCCGGCTGAAAAAAGAATTCGTTTCCGCGAAGAATACGGATTTTCTTTCGCCGACACTGATATTTTAACTTCTGATATTAATTGGGCGAATTACGCGGAAAGAACTATGAGTGAACTCGCTGATTGGCTGCACACGCTTCCGGAAACCGAATCCGACACGGATAAAATTATTCAAAACAAAAAAAATCAGATGGCGCGGCTCGCCGGAGGGTGGATTACTTCCAAGCTGATGGGCGCGATGGCTGAAAGAAAAATTGACATACGGATTTTAAAAATAAAACCGGAAAATTTCGCGGAGCTTGTCGCGCTTATTTACGCAAACCGCGTCAATTCCACGAACGCGCAAAAAATATTATCCGAGATGCTGGACACTAATGTTGATATGGACCCTACGCATATTATGGAAGAAAAAGGGTATGGACAAATAAGCGATGAAGGAAAACTCGCCGAAGCTGTTGAAGAAGTGATTAAAAATTATCCCGCGCAAGTGGCGCAATACAAAGCCGGCAAAGAACCGCTTTTACAATTTCTAAAAGGAATGGTGATGAAAGCCACGGAAGGTTCCGCCGACCCGCAAGCGGTGGAAAAAATATTGAGAGAAAAATTGCGATAAAAAATTATTTAATCGTTTTTAGAGCTTCTTTAATCAATTGTTCGCGCGTTTTATTTCGCGCGTCTATTTTTTTTACGGTTTCTCGCGCGTCGGAAACCGAATATCCCATCGCCACCAACCCGTCAATCACGTCGCTCAACGCGCCGCTGTCTTCTCTTTCATTATTGTTAAATTCAAAATTCTTAATTTTTGATTTCAATTCAACTAAAATTCTTTCCGCGATTTTTCGTCCGATTCCGCTTACTTTTGTAAGATATTCTATATCTCCGCGTCCGATAGCTCTATTTATTTCCGAAACAGCGCCAAGAGATAAAAGATGCAGGGCGGTTTTCGGACCAATTCCGGAAACCGACAGAAACATAATAAACAATTCTTTTTCGCTCTCGCTCGCCAAACCATACAAATCCAATGTGTCTTCGCGCGCGACCAAATGAGTCAAAATTTCAGCTTCAGAACCGATAGGCCATTTATCCGCGTTCGCGGGGTTATACGCGATTTTATATCCAACTCCGCCGGCGGTTAAAATTGACATCTCCGCGCCATTATTCGCGATAACTTTGCCTTTAATAAAAGAAATCATATTTTTGACATAATTCATTTTTTGTTTATTCTTTTTACTCTTATCAAACCTCCGCAAGTAATAACTTCCACTCCTTTTTTCTCCAATTCATCCAAAAATAAATTCATTCCAAGAGAGTCCGAAGAAATATGTCCGGCTACCACAACATTCATATGCTGTTCGTTCGCTTTTTCAGTCGCGTCTTCTTTCATGTGCATTCCCACGATTGTGCTGATGCCCGCGCGCGAAAGCGCCTCATACATTTTATTGGATGGATTCGTTCCACCGGTCATTTCCAAAAGATATTTGCCAACATGGTGATCTGGACTTCCAGCAAAAATTTTTGGACCGGCTCCACGGAAACGCGCTTCCTGATATTCCGGAATTTCCAATAATTTATCCATTAAATCCTTGACTGTTTCCGGTTTGTTTTTATCCAAAAATTTTTTAAGAAAAGAATGCACGAGATTGTCAGTGGCGGTATGGATATTAAAAAGATTGATTTTTAAAATCCGCGCCATATCAATAATCTGAAAATGGTTTGTCGGATGAACTCCGCGGCTTACTTCTTTTACTCTTTCTTCCATAATTTTTTCCGCCACATGCACCGGCACTCCGTTTTTTTCATAAACTTCAACAGCCATATCCATAACGCCGTGCAGACACGCCAAGCTTCCTCCTATCGGATGGTGCGAGATAACGAGGTCAATCTGTTTACCGCGTTCATTGAGCTGGCTCGCGAGTATCACTTCGCCGGAACCGATATCAATACCGGCTAAAACGCGCTTGACCGACGCGTCAGGATTGCCAGTGTGCACGCGGCTGTCGTCATAAGGATTTTCCAACTTGTTTTTGTCAAAATATTTTTTGTCTTCCAAATTGGCGTTTTCGTATTCTTTTTTAGCGCGCGACAGATATTTTTTCACGCCCTGAACCCCGCGAGGGTCCGCCTCCACGCCCATTTTTAAAGCCAAAGCGAAAATTTGTTTTACTGTAATCATAAAAAATATTTAATTATTCTTATTGAAGTGTAGCCGTTGCGAACAATGTTTGTCAAGCGTTAAAATTAAAATACGTCCCGACCAAGCCGAGACGTATACTATATTTAAGGGTAATCAAACCTCCCGCTTTTCATTTTATTGATTTTTTCCTGAATTTCCTTTTTTAAAATATCAACGTCGTCAAACGCGACGCTTCGCGCGCAGTCAATATGGAATCTTTTATCCTCTAAACACCATGCGCGCAAAAATTTTTCTCTGCAATACATATCCATGACCATTAGAACCGTAAACGATTCTTTTGCGCTTTTGTATATAAACACAAAAGCGACGTCTCCGCTCGCTATTTTTTTTCTGTCCTCAGGCGCAAGTAATATTAAAATCGTTTTTTGTACCGATGTATTTGTATGAGATCCATGTATACAAGCAACGGGACAAAGAGCGGGTGTGTGTTTGTGTACAATGGGGCTTTTCTTTTTTTGCTTTTTGTCGCACGAACCGCCACTTCCGCAATTATGCTGGCCACTTCCAGAGCAACCGCTTCCGCAATTGCCGCCACTATTGTTTCCACAGTTTCCTCCGCAATTTCCTTTTTTTGGATTAACTTTCATTTTTTCCTCCTTTTCTGCCTGTTGGCAGACCTTTACATTTTTAAAGAACCAATAATTTATATATGGACAGAGATCCCTCTCCGCCCCGAGCGGATCGGGATGACAACCATTAAATTGTCATTCCGAAATAATCTTAACAAAAATACGCTTTTTGTCAACCTCCGCTTCCGTAAACCCGTCTTTTACTTCCGTTATTTTTATTTCTTTTGCTAAAACGCTCTTGCCGATTTCTTCGGCAAACTCAACCAAAACGGATTTTAATAATTCGTCGTCTGTCGCGATTTTCACAGCCACCTTGTCTTTCATGGTTAATTTTTTATCCTTTCTTATTTGGTTTATCGCGCGCGTGATTTCACGAGCCAATCCCTCTTTTTTTAATTCCAAAGTTATTTCAATATCCAAACCGATTTTTAAATCGCCGTCCTCTTTCCAAATCGCGTTTTCCTCTTCATCCGCGTATTCAACGATTTTGACATTTAATTCATCGGCTATTATATTTTTAAATTCTTCCGGCAACACGCAATCTTTAACATATAATTTTTGCAACGGCTGTTTAACTTTGATTTCTTTTTCCGCGCGAATCGCTAAGCCGATCTCCACAATTTTTCTCGCCATATTCATCTGTTCCAAAATTTCTTTGTCGCTCGGACATTCATCAGCTTCGGGCCAATCTTCCAAATGAACACTCTCTTTAAATTGATTTTGCCCACGATCAGCTACTTTTATTTCCCGATACACTTTTTCAGCTAAAAACGGCGTGAACGGAGCGATTACTTTTGACAAAATTAGCAAAACTTCTCTTAAAGTCGCGATAGCTGCGTTTTTATCTTCTTCATCATCCCCTTTGAAACGGTCGCGTGAACGACGCACATACCACTGGGACAGTTCGGTAATAAAATCCAAAATAGGACGGCTCGCGTCCGCCAGCTTATATTCTTCCATGCCTTTTGTGGTTCCTTTGATTAAAATTCGCAATTTCGCCAAAATCCACTTATCAAGAATATTTTTGGGCATCGGTCTATTGTCCGTAGTCCGTTCACTGAACATCTTCCAAAATTCAACAACATTCCACAGAGTATTTACAACTTTATTATACATTTCTCGCGCGCCGGCTTCGGAAAAATTCAACGACTCCGCTTCCATTACCGGCGATGTCGCGAAATAATAACGCAAAGCGTCAGCGCCGTATTTTTCCAAAATCAAATCCGGCTCCGGATAATTTTTCAACCGTTTGCTCATTTTTTTGCCGTCCTCGGCCAAAACGATGCCATTCACTATCACATTTTTAAAAGCAGGAGAAGATTCTTTTACCGCGATTGACGGTTTCGCGCCTGATGTGAGAGCCGTTGCCAAAACATGCAAAGTATAAAACCATCCCCTCGTTTGGTCCTGTCCTTCGGCGATAAATTCCGCCGGAAAACCGTTCTCAAATTTTTCTTTATTTTCAAAAGGATAGTGCGCTTGTCCGTAAGGCATTGAACCCGATTCAAACCAGCAATCCAAAACTTCCGGAACACGCCGCATTTTACCGCCGCATTTTTCACACTTGAATTCAATATCATCTATTTTATGTTTGTGCAAATCAACAATTTTTTGTCCTGATAATTTTTCCAATTCCTCCACCGAACCAACCGCGACCATATTGTCGCATTTACTGTTTTGGCTCTCATTGAAAATTGAAAATTGGTAATTGGTAATTCCGGTTTGGCAAAGCCAAACCGGCAACGGTGTTCCCCAATAACGATTGCGCGAAATCGCCCAGTCGCGCGCGCCTTCCAGCCATTTGCCGAATCTGCCTTCCTTGATATGTTCCGGCACCCAATTTATTTTTTCATTATTTTTTAAAAGTTGTTTTTTAAAATCATCGTCAATTTTAACGAACCAACTGGCGGTCGCGTAATTTAAAAGCGGCGCGTCGCAACGCCAGCATAATGGATAGCTGTGCGTTATACTTTCTTTACTGAAAAGTTTGTTTTCTTTCGCGAGCCATTTTATTATTTCCACATCGGCTTTGCTCGGGTCGTCTTTCGGTTTAACTTCCATACCGGCAAAATCAACGACTTCAGGCGTAAATTTTCCTTCCATTGTCACATGCTGAACCAACGGCGTATTTTCGCGCCGTCCGACATTATAATCATCCTCGCCGAAAGCTGGAGCAATGTGCACAACGCCAGTTCCTTCTTCAGTGGTCACAAAATCCGCGTCAACGATTTTAAACGCTCTCGGCGTATTTTTAAAATACGAAAAAAGAGGGTCGTATTCCAAACCTATTAAATCCGAACCGTCAATTTCTTTTATAATTTTGTATTCTTTATTTTTTAAAATTGCTTCAGCCCTGTCTTTCGCCAAAATAAAATTTTTATCTTCGCCATCAATGCTTACTATTTGATATTTTATATTTTTGTTCACAGCCAACAAAACATTCCCGGGCAAAGTCCACGGCGTAGTTGTCCAAGCGAGTATATATATCGGTTTATCATTTAAAATTTGCGGTTTGGAATTTATTTGTGATTTAAAATTTGTAATTTGAAATTTTACAACAACCGATATATCTTTCATTTCCTTGTAATTCTGCGTCACTTCAAAATTTGAAAGCGGAGTGGCGCAATGCGGACAGATGTGCATCGCTTTGTGTCCTTGATAAATCAAGCCCTTGCTCCAAAGTTCTTTGAATACCCACCAAACGCTCTCCATAAAATTTATATCCATCGTTTTGTAATCGTTTTCCATATCAACCCACCTGCCCATTCTCCGAATCGTTTTTTTCCATTCATTCGCGTATTTCAAAACCGTCGCGCGGCACGCCTCATTAAATTTTTCTATTCCGCATTCTTCAATGTCTTTTTTATTTTCCAATTTCAATTCCTTTTCAATTATATTTTCAACCGGCAATCCGTGGCAATCCCAACCCCATCTCCGTTCAACTCTAAAACCGCGCATGGTCCAATAGCGCGGAACAATATCTTTCATCAACGAAGCGACAATATGCCCGTAATGAGGCAAGCCAGTGGCAAAAGGCGGGCCGTCGTAAAAATGATACGGTTTGTCTTCCGGACGATTTTTCACCGACTTTTCAAAACACTTGTTTTTATCCCAAAAATCAAGTATTTCTTCTTCGTTTTTTTTCGCGTCGTAAAGCATAGGTTGCAAATTTTGACGATTTAAGATGGACGATGGACCATAAATTATAGACTATAGACCGCAGACCATAAACGATAAGACCTTCGCCCATCCTTGAAATTTTAATTTAATTCACCCAAAATGTCAATTTTATGTATTGCTAAAAATATGCTATACTAATTTAAGCTTATTTATTCATAATTTTAATAAATTTATGTTATACATCGCCTCGGACCACGCCGGTTTTCAACTCAAAAATTACATCACCAATTTTCTTAAAAATCAAACAAGCTCCGTGTTTAAAGATCTGGGACCAAAGGTCTTTAAAGAAGACGACGACTATCCTGATTTTGCCTTTGCTTTGACAAAAGAAGTGGCTAAAAATAAAATTCACAAAGGAATTTTAATTTGCGGTTCAGGCCATGGAATGTGCATCGCCGCGAACAAAACCAAGGGCATCCGCGCGATTGAAGGATACAACATTCAAGGCACGGAAATGGGACGCAGGCACAATGACGCGAATGTGCTTTGTTTAGCAGGAAGAATTTTAAGCAATGAGCACGCCGCCGCCATTGCGCGCATATTTTTAGAAACAGAATTCGCTAAAGACCACCGATTTATGAGAAGAAATAAAAAAATCGCTGATTACGAAAAATAACTATGATAATTCCGGCAATTCTTGTCAACACTTTCGGCGAATTTGAAACGCAAATAAAAAAAATGGAAAAAATTTTTACTCGCGTTCAAATTGACGTTATGGACGGTAAATTCACGCCGAACAAATCTTTCGCGGACGCGAAAAAAATTAACGGATTGAAAACAAAAATGAAATACGAGCTGCATTTGATGGTTGATAACCCTCTCGCGGAAATTAAAAAATGGAAAAAAGTAAAAAAAATTTATCGCGTCGTTTTTCACATTGAATCAAAAAGCTCCACGGAAAAAACAATTTCCGCTATTCGCAAACGCGGCTGGCAAGTCGGGATCGCCGTCAATTCGGAAACCCCGCTTGACAAAATCAAGCCATATCGCGGATTTGCTGATTTAATTTTATTTATGACAGCGCGTCCCGGCCGCCAAGGCGCGAATTTTTTGCCAAAAATGAAAGAAAAAATAAATAAATTTAAAAAATTTTTAAACGAGCGAACGACCGAAAAAAATTCCAAAACTCCGGCAATTGCGGTTGACGGAGGTATAAAAAAGAGTAATATTGGTGATATAAAAAAGAGCGGAGCGGATATTTTTTACATTGGCAGCGCGCTTTCAATGGCGAAAGACGCGAAGCTCGCGTATAATACTCTTAAAAAAGAGCTCGCTAATTCGTAATTCAATTTTTATGCACGATCTTATTATTATCGGCGCGGCGGCGGCCGGAAACAGCGCGGCAATTTACGCGGCAAGAAGAAAACTGAGTTTTAAAATTATAACCGACAATATCGGCGGCGAGGTCGCTTTGTCCGGAGTAATTAATAACTGGCCCGGTATGCCGGGCGTAAAAGGATACGAACTCGCGCAAAAATTCGCGGAACACGCCAAATCTGCCGGAGCGACAATTGATGTCGGCTGGAAAGTTGAAAAAATTTATCAGGAAAAAAATTATTTGGCGGTCGCGGCAAAAAACGCGATAGGCGAAGAAAAAATTGAATACGCGAAATCAATAATTATCGCCAGCGGCGTGCGTCCGCGCAAACTTATGGTTCCTGGTGAAGCGGAATTAAACCGTAAAGGCGTGACATATTGCACTGTTTGCGACGGTCCTCTTTTCAAAAATAAAATAACCGCTACCGTGGGTTCCGGAAACGCCGCTTTGGAATCCGCTTTAATGATGGATAAAATCGCTAAAAAAGCTTATTTGATAAGCAAATATCCAAATACCAAGGAATCAAAAGGCGGTTTTCCAAAAGGCGAAGATGTCTTAATAGAAAAAGTAAAATCGCTCGCGAATGTGGAAATAATTTATGGAGCGATAACAACCGAGATTATCGGAAAAGAAAAAGTTGAGGGTCTGAAATATAAAAATGAAATCGGCGAAGAAAAAACAATCGCTTTGGACGGAATTTTGACACACGCCGGTCAAGTTCCTAATTCGCAATTTATTGATTGCGCTGAAAAAGATAAAACCGGACAAATAATAATTGATGAAAAATGCCGGACTTCTTGTCTCGGAATTTTCGCCGCCGGAGACGTAACGAATGTTCCATACAAACAAATCGGAATCGCCGTAGGTCAAGGCATCATCGCCTCCCTCGCGGCAATTGAACATATCAACAAGTGGCGGGATTCATAAACTTTTATTATTCGCCTTGGGATTACCACTCTTCGCTCGCAATGACATTATTCATAATTTATAAACTATGTCTCCACTTTCTTCTCTATTTTATTTTCTTCCGCTGCCGATTATTGATGTCGTGATGAATATCACGGCCGGACTCGGGGCGGTGCTTATCGCTTACGCTATTTTTTTGGAAGCCGAACGCCGGCAAGACGCGATTTTAACAATCGGAGCTGGTTGTCTTTTTATTTACGCGCTTTGGATAGGAAACAAAATTTTTACAGTCGCGATGGGCGGTATGGCAATAGCGGCATTCCTGGAACTTTTAGAAATTATGCTGGGACGACACGAGCACAGTGTGGAAATGGTGGAAGA
This sequence comes from Patescibacteria group bacterium, assembly GCA_028705565.1. Lineage (GTDB taxonomy): Bacteria > Patescibacteriota > Patescibacteriia > Magasanikbacterales > GWA2-37-8 > STF2-47. The sequence continues at coordinate 82,877 of JAQWDH010000002.1, forward strand.
TTATAAAAAACCAAGCGGAAAACTTTAAATGGATAAATCTTATTTTTATGTTTAATTTGATCACTATCGGCGATATTGTAATTGATACTCACGTTAAAATTGATGACGCTTCCATAGAATGCGATTTAAGCCATATCAGTTGCAAACTTTGCCTTAATTACGCGGCAAAAATTCCCATTACTGACAGTTTTCAATCTCTTGGCGGAAATGCCGCTAATGTTGCTGTCGGAGCGTCAAAACTCGGTTTGAAAACCGCAATTTTAAGTTCAATCGGCAAAGACAGCAATGGAAAAACGATTTTGCAAGAATTAAAAAAACTAAAAATCAATACCGGCTTTGTAACCGAATACGCGAACGTAAAAACCCGCTACGCCGTGATTTTAAATTTCAAAAGTGAGAGAACCATTCTTTCTTTTCATCAAAAAAGAAACTACGTCATGCCGAAAAAAATGCCGGCTTCAAATTGGATTTACTACACGAGTTTAAGCGAGGGGTTTGAAAACTTGCAGGACAAGCTTGTTGAATTTTTAAACAATCATCCGACCGCGCGTTTGGCTTTTAACCCCGGGTCTTTTCAGATAAAAAATAATTTAAAAAAAGTCAAAGAAATTCTCCCAAAAACAGATTTGCTTTTCGTGAATTTGGAAGAAGCTGAAAAAATATCCGGAACGACTTTAAAAAAAGAAAAAGCTGAAGCTTCTTTAATAAAAAAACTTTTGGCAACTGGCGCGAAAGAAATTGTTATTACGAACGCCGAACGAGGCGCGTGGGCCGGCAATAAAGAAAAAATTTGGCATTTGGACAGCTACCAAGTAAAAGTTATCGCCAAAACCGGAGCCGGAGATTCGTTTTCCGCCGGATATCTTTCCGCGCGTTTTTACGGACGCGATATTTCCGAAGCGTTAAAATGGGGTATGGCAAACAGTTCAAGCGTCATCGGACAGGTTGGCGCGCAAAAAGGTCTGCTGAATAAAAACGGAATTAAAAAAATGACGGAAAAATTCTCCGCCATAAAACCGATTGAGCTTGTTTGATTACAAAATTTTTAAAATTTCTTTTCCCCACGCTTCCGCTGACTTTGGTCCGTCGGCAGTAATGATTTTTCCATCCTTCACAACCGGTTCGCGTATATATTCCGCGCCGGCGGCATATAAAATTTTATCCAGTTCATTGTCGCCGTTCCAGCCTGCGGCTTTTTTGTTTTTTAAAACACCGGCATTCGCCAAAATGCGCGTGGAAATACAAATTGCCCCAAACGCTTTTCCGGAGGAGGAAGCTTCGCGTAAAATTTTATACGATTTTTCGTTGTCCAAACAATCCATCGCGCCAGGACCGCCAATAAAAAAAACGCCGTCGTAATCCGCGGCGCGCGCGTCTTCTAAAAGTATATCCACTTCGGCTTTATCGTTCGTATAAGCGGCTTTGGCAATACCGACTTTATCGCTCGCGGTGTAAACCAGCGTTCCGTTTTCTTCCAAAATCCTTTTCGTCATGCCATATTCAATCGGCTGAAAATCTTTTGAAGAAATAACGAGCAACGCTTTTTTCATAATAAATTTAATCAAAAAAATTCATTTTCGCTGGCAAATGTATTCCTCTCATTCTGTTTAAATCCTGTTTGCGACCCAAAAAAAATTCAACTGACTGTTTTACGTCTTCACAACGGACATCCGGCCCGAGGCAGCAAAGCCCCTGCTCAAATTTTTCTATCACGGACAAAATTTCATTTTTAACCGTTTCATGTTCTGCCTCTTGCTCTGCCAAAAAACGCAACTTTTCCAAACCGCTTTTTATTTCTTCCAAAGCCGCTTCATACTCATTTACTTTCTTTTCGTATTTTTGACGCTCCAAACCCTGCACCGCTCTTTTGGAATATTTGCGCAGCTTTCTTCGCGTATCTATCAAAGCCGGCGTCAATTCCATTCTTTCCGCTTCGGTAAAAAACACAGCCGGTCCGCCGGTAATCAAATCTTCAAAAGTCCCTCCATACAATTTGAATTCCGCGTATTTTTCACGTAAATCCGAAGAAAGCATTGGGAGTAAAAAATTTTCGCCGGCCTGTTTTTCCGTCGCGGATAAAAATTCCTCATACGCTTTTTTCCACGGCCAAAAATGATAACCGAATTCCATCAATTCGTTTTCAATATTAATTGAGTTCACTCCGCCTGACGGACTGTCAAGATACGCCAAAACAACCCGCGCCCGTTTTGTTTTTTCCGGCGGAAATAAAGGCGGCAATTCTGAAAATATTTTACGAAAAATTAAAGCGGTTGAATTGGACATGTGTTATAAAATTACATACATCGCTATACCGGCGGCGACGCTTACATTTAAGCTGTTCTTTTTTCCGCGCATTGGAATTTCAATTGAACCGCCGCAATATTTTAACAAACTTTTCGGCACGCCTGTTTTTTCATTGCCTACCACCAAAGCTAAAGGAAATTTTGGCTTAAAACGAAATAAATCAACGCTGTTTTTCGTTTGTTCCAATGCAATTATATTATACCCTATTTTTTTCAATTCTTTAAGCAAGGTTCCGGCGCGTTTGCAATACTCCCATTTTATCCATTTTTCAGCGCCTAAAGAAACCTTGTCCACCTGCGGATGCGGTGGACACGGCGTATAACCGGTCAAAAACAACTTGTCCGCTCCTACACCGTCGGCTGTCCTGAAAATCGCTCCGACATTATGTCCGCTGCGTATATTAGGCAAAACCAAAACAAACTTTTCGGTAATTTTTTTCATAATTTTTTTTCATTTTTTCGTTTCGTATTTTCGTACCTTTGGTAGTTCGCGCATTATTTATATTATTTTAATTTTCTAATCCACCAGCTCTGCGCTGAACAAAAAGCCGCGGCAAGCGCGTCAGCCGCGTCATCGGATTTTATTTTTTCTTTTATTCCCAAAGTAATCGCTGTCATTTTTTGCATTTGCGATTTTTCCGCCCGACCATACCCTGTTATCGCCTGTTTTATCTGTAAAGGAGTAAATTCGTCCACGGAAACGCCGTTTTCAACCGCCGTCAATAAAATAACGCCTCTGGCTTCGCTTACTTTTATAGCTGTTTTTAAATTTTTGAAAAAAAATAAATCCTCCACTGCGATTCGCGCTGGTTTATATTTTTTTATGATGCGTTCCAATTCCAAATGAAGTTCCATTAGCCGGTCTTTAAAATCTTTTTTCGCGGAAGTTTCAATACAGCCATAGTCAACCGCCTTCCATTGCCCTGCGGTTTTGCGGATAACCCCGTATCCGGTTCTCCCGAAACCGGGGTCAATGCCTAAAATAACTTCCGGAGTTTCAGTTCCGCGCGTTCGTAATTTTTGCGAAGGCATAACTTGTTTTTAATTTTAAAATCCAAATTTTAAAATAATTTTTAATTTTATAATTTTTAATTTTATAAATAAATCTTTCCGCCCCATCATCCGACGGGGTAAACTCCAATTGTTGTCATTCCCGCGAAAGCGGGAATCCATCGTCCGATTATATGGATTCCCGCTTTCGCGGGAATGACAGAATGAACGATTTTCGTTATTCGGCGACAGCCCCTCAAAATGACAACTGCATCCATCGTCCGCCTACTCCGCGTTGGTAAAATAATTGTCCACGTCTTCGTTCGCTTCCAGATCGCCAAATAATCTTTCCAATTTCTCGCGGACATCATCGGATACCGATATTTTTTCTTTTGCCACCCATTCCAAACCGGATTCCGCGACTTCCATTCCAAATTCTTTAATTTTATTTAAAACTTTTTGAAAATTTTCCGTCTTAGTTCTTACTTCAACAAATTCTTCGTCTTCAATAATGTCCTCGGCTCCACTCTCTATCAAACCCAATTCTTTTTCTTCTTTATTTTCCAAAAAACGCGCTCGGCTGATTTTCACGACGCCCAAAAGACGGAACATCCATTGAACGCTGCCGGCGCCGCCCATTGAACCGACGTTATCGGAAAGAATGTGTTTAATATCGGAAATTGCGCGATTTTTATTATCGGTCAAAACTTTTATCAAAATTGCCACGCCCCCCGGACCGAATGCCTCATACATTATTTCTTCAATCTGCGCGCCCTCCAATTCTCCTGTGCCGCGTTTTATCGCCCTTTCAATATTTTCTTTGGGCATATTGTTTTCTTTGGCTTTCTCAACCGCCAAACGCAAAGAAAAATTGGAGAGAATGTCTCCGCCGCCGGCGCGCGCTGTGATGGAAATCGCTTTTCCTAATTTAGTGAATAAATTTCCGCGCAAAGCGTCTTGTTTTCCTTTCCGCGCCTGTATATTGTGCCACTTGGAATGACCTGACATAATTCTGATTTAATTTTTAAATTTTAAATTTTTGTTCATTTTGTCATTGGACATTGGTCATTGGAACTTGATTATTACTCTCCCGCTTAGGTGGGCGAGTATATTATATCTTTTCCAGCTGAAAAATCAAGAAACAAAAAATCCCGATTTAATCGGGATTTTTTGCTTAAAATTATTTTTTAAAGCCAGTTCCGACAGGAATCAAACGGCCGATAATCACGTTTTCTTTCAATCCTTCCAAATAATCAACCTTGCCGGTGATTGCGGAATTTATCAACACCCTCGCTGTTTCCTGAAACGAAGCCGCGGAAAGAAAACTCTGCGTGGACAAAGCTACTTTACTTACACCCATAAACAATTCGCGTCCGACCGCCTTGTGTCCGTTGTTCTTTGCCGCCAATCTGTTCGCGTATTCCAACTGCGCTTTTTCCAAAACTTCTCCCGGCAACAAATCCGTGTCGCCGGCATCTTCAATATAAACCCTGCTGAACATCTGACGAATCAAAAGCTCAACGTGTTTGTCATTCACTTTCTGTCCTTGCGAAGAATAAATATTTTGGACTTCTTTCAAAATATATCTTTGGACTTCAGCGCGGCCTTTAAGTTCAAAAAGTTGATTAAGATTGATACTGCCATCGGTCAAACAGTCGCCTTTTTCCGCCATCTCTCCATCTTTAACAATTAATTTATATTCAAGAGGAATAATATATTCGCGCGTGTGAGGGCCGGTATAAGCCAATGTGATGGTGTTTTTTCCGACCTTCACTTTACCGTTGTATTTGGCTTTGATTTCTTCGCCATCGCTGCCTCTCACAAGCATCACCTGTCCCTCAACAACATCATCGCCGTCTTTTACGGTGATTTCATCAACGGCCGCGAATTTTATCTTCATTTCGTCCATGCCTTCAAAATGTATATGAACGATTTTTTGTCCGCGTCGTCCTTCAAAAATTTTCTTGCCTGCCGGAGAAGTGATAATCTTTCCGTCCGCGTCTTCAATTTCAACTTTGCCGGACACATCGGTTAAAACAGCGGCGTATTTCGGATTTCTGGCTTCAAATAATTCTTCAACGCGAGGCAAACCTTGCGTGATATCTCCGCCTCCGGCGACGCCACCCGTGTGGAAGGTTCTCATTGTAAGCTGAGTGCCGGGCTCGCCGATGGATTGCGCGGCGATGATGCCGACAGCAGTACCGATTTCCGCCGGCTTGTTATAAGCCAAATTATTTCCGTAACATTTGCGGCAAACGCCCTTATTCATTTTACATTGCAAAACGCTTCTCACATGGACTGATTTTATTTTATGATCTTCAATCGCGCGCGCCGATTGATCGTCAACTATTTCTCCGGCTTTCACGATTATTTTATTTCCGTCTTTTACTGTTTCCAAAACATATCTGCCCCACACGCGGTCTGATAATTTTTCCCCCATAATTTCCGACTGTTCGGCGGTAAATATCTCGCCTATCGCGTCTCCACAATCATCTTCCAAAACAACCACATCTTGAGAAACATCAACCAAACGGCGGGTAAGATAACCGGCGTTTGCTGTTCGCAAAGCTGTATCAGTGAGACCTTTTCTTGTGCCGTGAGAAGATATAAAGTATTCCAACACGTCAAATCCTTCTTTAAAATTACCTTTTACAGGCAATTCAATAATGTCTCCCGAGGGAGATGCCACCAACCCTTTCATACCGATAACTTGCCCGAGCTGTCCCCAACTGCCTCTCGCGCCAGAATCAATCATCGCGAACACGGAACTGTTTTTGTCCAAAACATTTTGACTGTTCGCGACTATCCTGTTTTTTCCTTCTGTCCAAACTTCAATAATTTTCGCGTAGCGTTCGCTTTGGGTAAGCAAACCCTCTTGATACTGCTCTTCCACGAGTTTTATCATTTCTTCACATTCTTTCAAAATGGCCGGTTTCTCTATATTTGCCGGGAAGTCGTCCATTCCGAGAGAATATCCTGATTTTGTGACATATTTATATCCCAAATTTTTAAGCTCGTCCAAAAATTCCGCGACTTCTTTTTGGCTGTAAAGTTCAAGACAAAGCCGGATGATGTGCGCCAATTTTTTAACATTTATAACCTCGTTAAAAAATGGAAGTTTGGACGGAATAATTTCATTGAATAAAATTCTGCCCGCTGTCGTCTCTATCATCGCTTCCTGATTTTCCGGAAATTTTTCCAAATTGCCGAACCTTACTTTGATAGGTTCGTGAATTTCAATTTGGCGTTTTTTATAAGCCAACAACGCTTCCTTTTCAGAACCGAAATATTTTTTCGTTTCACCGGTCTTTACGCCATTTATTAGTTTCGTGAGATAAAAACACCCGAGAGCAATGTCCTGTTTCGGAGTGATAACAGGGTGGCCGGTGGCCGGTTTGAGAAGATTTTTTTCCGCAGCCATAAAATTTTCCGCCTCTTCTCTCGCCTCCAAAGTCAAAGGCAAATGCACCGCCATTTGGTCTCCGTCAAAGTCGGCGTTAAAAGCCGTGCAGACCAAAGGATGCAATTGTATGGCCTTGCCTTCAATAAGCCGAGGATGAAACGCTTGAATGCCGAGACGATGCAAAGTCGGAGCGCGGTTTAAAAGCACGCGCGTTGTCTTGGTCAACTCTTCCAATATATTCCAAACCTCGTCGCATTCCGACTCAATGACACGGGACGCGCTGCGAACATTATGCGCCAAATCCATTTTAATTATTTTACTGATGATAAACGGTTTAAAAAGTTCCAACGCCATCCGTTTCGGCAAACCGCATTCATCTATATTCAAATTCGGACCGACCACAATAACTGAACGGCCGGAATAATCCACGCGCTTGCCAAGAAGATTCTGACGGAAACGACCCTGTTTGCCTTTTAATATATCGGCCAAAGAACGCAGTTGTCTCTTCTGCCCCGTGGAGGCGGTAACGGTTTTTGAATGACGGGCGCTGTTGTCTATAAGCGCATCCACAGCTTCTTGAAGCATTCTTTTTTCATTGCGACAAATAACCTCCGGCGCGTTTAATTCCATTAAACGGCGCAATCTGTTGTTGCGGTTAATCACGCGGCGATATAAATCGTTCAAATCCGAAGTAGCGTAACGTCCGCCTTCCAAGGCGACCATCGGACGCAAATCCGGAGGAATAACCGGAATAATTTTTAAAACCATCCACTCCGGTCTTATTTTATTGACAAACAAACTTTTTAATAATTTTTTTCTTCGTATCATTCTTTCCAATTTTGACCCTTTGGCGCTCTCTTGCTCTTCCCCGAGTTTCTTAATTGTTTCTTCCAAATTCACTCTTTCCAAAAGCCCGTGTATCGCCTCCGCGCCGATTGAAGCCGTAAATAAATGCCCGAAACGCAAAGATAATTCTTGGTATTTGTTTTCGGAAACAACTCTCAAAAGTTGTATGTCTTTCAATTCTTTATCGGCTTGCTGGAAATCTTCTTCCAATGCTTTTTGTTTTCGCTCGCTTTCGGTTTGTATTTTTTCTAAAACTTTCATTCCGGCTTTTTTATCATTCGCTTCTTTTATTTCTTTTTCACAATCCTTTTCAATCTGTTTCTTCTTTGTTTTATATTCCTGACGCAACGCTTCAAATGTTTCTTTTTTTCCTTCTTCATCAACATGTGTGATTATAAAAGAAGCGAAATACATCACTTTTTCAAGCGCCTGCACCGACAAATCCAAAATCAAACCGATTTTTGAAGGCACGGAACGAAGAAACCAAATATGAGCGACTGGCACAGCGAGCGTGATATGACCCATTCGTTCGCGACGAACCAAAGAATTGGTGACTTCCACTCCGCATTTGTCGCAGACGATTCCTTTGTAGCGAATTTTTTTGTATTTTCCGCAATAACACTCCCAATCCTTGGAAGGACCGAATATTTCTTCGGCGAAAAGTCCGCCTTTTTCCGGTTTTTGAGTGCGATAATTTATCGTCTCCGGCTTATTCACTTCTCCGTGCGACCAAGAAATAATCGCTTCCGGCGAAGCCACTTTCAATCTCATGGCGTTAAAATCTTCAGTGTTGCGGTTCATATTTTTTTCAAATTAATTATTTTAAAATTATTTAATCTTGTCTTTCTTTCAATCCTTTCTGTATTTCGGTTCGTTATCGCTTGCTGTTTTTTCTTTTACCACTTCGTATTCGCCATTTTCATTTCGCGACAACAATTCAACATCCATGCACAGACCTTTAAGCTCACGCACTAAAACATTGAATGATTCCGGAACATTGACTTTCTTGATTTCTTCATTTTTGATTATTGACTCATACGCCTTTGAACGACCCGGCACATCGTCGGATTTGATGGTTAAAATTTCTTGCAAAGTGTGAGCCGCGCCGTATGCCTCCAAAGCCCAAACCTCCATTTCTCCGAATCTCTGTCCGCCGAATTGCGCCTTGCCTCCCAACGGCTGTTGAGTTATCAAGCTGTAAGGCCCGACCGAACGTTGGTGTATTTTATCCTCAACCATATGGTTGAGTTTCAGCATATAATTGTATCCGACTGTTATTTTGTTATCAAATGACTCGCCGGTGCGTCCATCAAAAAGCGTCATTTTTCCATCAGTCGGAAAACCGGCTTTTTTCAATTCTTCTTTGATTTGTTCTTCCGAAAGCCCGCCGAAAACCGGGGCCGCCACTTTATATCCCAACGCGTTCGCCGCGAGACCCAAATGAGTTTCCAAAATTTGCCCCAAATTCATGCGGGACACTACTCCGAGCGGAGATAAAATAATATCAACCGGAGTGCCGTCTTCCAAGAAAGGCATATCCTCAACCGGAACGACTTTGGAAATAACGCCTTTGTTTCCATGTCGGCCGGCCATTTTGTCTCCTACTTGAATTTTACGAATATCAGCCACCATCACCTGCACCTGTTTTATAACTCCGGGCATCAATTTATCTCCATTTTCAGAAGAAAAAACTTTTACCCCGATGACTTTGCCGTGTTCGCCGTGTTCAAGATAAAGAGAAGAATCGCGAACATCTCTGGCTTTTTCACCGAATATGGCGCGCAACAATCGTTCTTCCGCGGAAAGCTCGGTTTCTCCTTTCGGACTGATTTTTCCGACCAAAATATCTCCGGATTTTACTTCAGCGCCGATTCTGACAATACCCTCGCTGTCCAAATTACTCAACTTTTCTTCGCTGATATTCGGAATATCGGCTGTTACCAATTCCGGCCCGAGTTTTGTTTCGCGAACATCAACAGTATAATCTTCAATGTGAATTGACGTAAATCTGTCCTGGCTTACGAGCCGTTCAGAAACAATAATCGCGTCTTCATAATTATATCCATGCCAAACCATATATGCCACCAATATATTTTGACCTAAAGCCAACTCATGATTTTTAATTGAAGGCCCATCAGTGAGAGGGTCGCCTTTTTTCACTTTTTGTCCGGCTTCAACCGTTATGTGCTGGTTAATGCAAGTTGAAGAATTGGAACGGACGAATTTTTTTAAATCGTAAACATATTCTTTGCCGTGTTTATCTTTCAAAATTATATGCTTTCCGTCAGCTTCGGAAATTACTCCGTCAGCGTCCGCCAAAATCACATAACCGGAGTTTAAAGCCGCCTTATATTCAATGCCTGTGCCGACCATTGGAGGGTCCGGATTGATACACGGCACGGCTTGCCTTTGCATGTTTGTTCCCATGAGAGCCCTGGTCGCGTCATTGTGTTCCAAAAAAGGAACGCAGGAAGTCGCAACGCTCACGATTTGATTGGAAGCCACATCCAGATATTCTATTGAGGAAGATTGCACCACTGACGGTTCGCCGCGCACGCGAGCCGAAGAAAACTCTTCAGTAAAATATCCGTCCGTGTCAACTTTGGTCGTCGCCATGGCCGTGATGACTTTTTCTTCCTGAAAAGCGTCCAGATACACGACTTCGTTTGTCGCGCGCGGACGCACGGATATTTTTTCCTGTTTTAATTTTTCCAATTTTTTGGCGATTTCGGAAGTAATTTTTGTTCCGTCCTTAATACCGCCGGCATCGCCTCTTAAAATTTCACCTTCCGTAAATTTCGCTTCATTCGGAACTTCGCGCAAAACTTTACAATAAGGAGTTTCAATAAAACCGAACTCGTTCACTCGCGCGAAACATGAAAGATGATTCACCAAACCGATATTCGGACCTTCGGAAGTTGATATCGGACAAATACGTCCGTAGTGAGTGGTGTGCACATCGCGCACTTCAAAACCGGCTCTGTCGCGGGAAAGACCTCCTGGACCGAGAGCGCTTACGCGCCGTTTGTGTTCCAATTCGGACAACGGATTCGTTTGGTCCATAAATTGGGACAGCTGCGAACTCATAAAAAACTCGCGAATTGCTCCCACAACCGGACGCGCGTTGATAAGTTTGCTTGGAGTGAGGCCTTCCATCTCATAAGTGCTCATCCTGTCTTTTACAATTCGTTCCATTCTCGCGAGACCGACACGAAAACGATTTTGCGCTAACTCGCCCACCGCGCGCACGCGGCGATTTCCCAAATGGTCAATGTCATCCGGCGTTTCCTGCGTCACATTCAAACGAACGACTTCTTTTAAAACCAAAAGCAGTTTTTCCGCGGTCAAAATGCGGTTTTCCTTTTTTTCAAAATCTTCCGGTTTGAGACCTAAACCGAATTTACTGTTAAATTTGTAAACACCGACTTTGCCCAAATCGTATCTTTCAAAATTTGTGAACATCGCCATGATTAAACTTTTCGCGTTATCGGAAGTTGCCAAATCGCCGGGTCTAATTCTTTTGTAAACTTCAATCATTCCTTCGTCGGTATTCTTTGCCAAGTCCTTTTTAATTGTCGCGTCAATATAATCCGCGTTCGGATGATTATTTACATCCTTGAATAATTCGGTTATTTCTTCACTGGAACTATAACCAAAAGCGCGCAACAAAGAAGTGGCCGCCACTTTGCGCTTGCGGTCAACCTTAATCCATATCACATTGTTCATGTCTGTTTCAACTTCAATCCAAGCGCCTCTGTTCGGAATAATCTTGCCACCGTAATAATAACGACCGCGAATATTTTCAGCGCTGAAAAATGCGCCCGCGCTTCTGATAAGCTGTAAGACCACGGCGCGCTCAATTCCGTTGACGACGAAAGTGCCTCGCGGAGTCATTACCGGAACATCGCCCAAATACACTTCCTGCGATTTTGAAGCTCCTGTGCGTTTGTTGAAAAGCCGAATGGTAACATGCAGAGGCGCTTCAAAAGTCAAATTTCGCTCGCGGCAAATTGTTTCTTGAAATTTCGGCTCATCCAAATAATAACTGTCAAAATACAATTCCAAATCGCGGCCGCTAAAATCCGTGATTGGAGAAATTTCATCAAACAATTCTTTAAGGCCGAATTTAAAAAACCAATCATAAGAATTTTTTTGGACTTCAATAAGGTCCGGCAAAGGCATCGCGTCCCTTGTTTTTGTAAAAAATTTTCGTTCTAAACTTTTTAGCGGCTGTCTTTTAAAAATCATACGATAAGTTTTAAAAATTTAATTCATTTATAATTTTAAAATAAAAACAAAAAATTCCGCCCTTTGTTTCAAAGCCGGTTTTTCAGAAGACGATTTTAGTTAAAAAAAGCAAGGATAACATGATTTTTTTATTACCTTGCATACAGCGTGATGCTTTCGTGTGAAAGCCAGCCGTACATCTTTGGCTTAAATAAGCCAAATTAAAAGCTTTTGTTTACTCTCAAAAATTCAAAAGCACAATAATTATAGCAAACTACGGCGATTTTGTCAAGAGGCGTTTATGCACAGGTTGTTGGCGCTACCGAACCATAGGATTACCTGCCTGCATACCTACGGTATGTAAACCGGTAGGCAAGCTTCGTTTCCACCCAGGGCGGATCGCAATGACAAACAACTGTCATTGTGAACGCGGGCGGCAGGCAGGGGATTTAAAATTTTAAAAAGTTATCCACAACTTCGTTCCTTGACTATACGCGTGGATAAATTAAAATTATATATATACGACAAAGTTTTCCTTCGTCAAGCTGCGATAGAGTCGATGTGTTCAAGGGAACAGATTAATGAAACTACTCTATTTTTTGGACATTTATTTGTTCAAGGAGGCGTTTACAAAACTAATTTGTTCCATTATTTAACACTTGCGCCTCTTTTCGCAGCTTGAGGGAGGAAAACGTAAAATTATAACCCCTTGCTTCAAAAAAACGGGGGCTGTATCACGGCTACAACTACAAAATTTATAACAAACAACGCCAAAAAATTTGGCGTTGTTTGTATTTGTCGGGGCGACACGACTTGAACGTGCGGCCTCCTGCTCCCAAAGCAGGCGCTCTAGCCAACTGAGCTACGCCCCGAAATTTTTTGAAATACCGCTAATCCATCCTTTAATTTTATTCAGTAAAATCACATCGTTTATTCTAATTCTTAAAGTTCCAAAAGGCAAATTATTTTTTCTTTTTAATTTGCTTGACTTGCTTAATTGAAAAGACGGGGAAAGGAATTGTTTTTTTTGTAATTTTAGTATTTTTGACCAATAATGCAAAGCGTTTTTGAAAGATATGTTTTTATGAATCTGTATTTGAATTTTAATTTTTTCTTTCGGTATAAAACAAATTTCAGTAAAAAAACGCATCATTATTTTGTTTATAAATGGATCGGAATTTGAAAATATAACATTCCAATTTCCTCTTTTATATCCCTCCGCCCAATATAAAGAATTTCCAATAAAAAATAAATCTTTTTTTGTTATTTTTTGTATTTGTTTTTCTGATTTTTTTTGTATGGAGACCCATCTTTTACGGGCTACCACAGATCTATTTTTGTTATAAGCTGTTATATTTTGAGCCCACTGAATCTTAGCCTTTTTAATATTTTGTTGTTTTATAATTTCAAATTTTTTTATGTTTTTAAACCAATAACTTAATGTCCCTTTTGGTATATTAAGTTTTTGTGAAATTTCATTATAAGAATATCCATTTTTGCGTAGCTTTGTAGCCAAATTTTTTATTTTTTTTTCCATAAATTAAAACCCGTGATAATTATAACAATTTTATTATATCACGGGTTTTAATTTCATGCAACTTTCAAAACAAAAGTCAGCTTTGTGCCGAGGGCGAGGATTGAACTCGCGACGCAAGGATTTTCCTTATATTTTCTTTGGTTTTCCAAAGGATCGGACTATATCTTCACCCCAATAATATCGGGGGCAGGGCGCTATTTGCGAGATTATTGTTGGCACTCACTCGCTAGTCTCTACGCCTTCCGAAGAACTTTTATGCCTCTTCGGCTTGGTTCGGAGTTGCCTTGTCCATTTTAATTAAGGATTTAGGTTTCTCCGAGTTCACCCTGTTTTTAATTCTGAATTACTTCAGAATGGACCGAAAACCAGTCCTTCGCTCTACCACTGAGCTACCTCGGCTTTATTAGTGGACCGACGGGGAATCGAACCCCGGACCTCCGCCTTGCAAAGGCGTTGCTCTACCAGCTGAGCTATCGGCCCGCATTTCGTTTCCCAAATGTCTAAAAACAAAAATAGCATACCAAAAATTCACAAAAAAGTCAACTGGTGATATAATACAATAAATTTATTAACTTAAAATTTTTATGCTTGACTTAATTTATTTTGCCCAAATCGTCTATGCGTCTTTCCTCGGCGCGATTTTGGGGTGGCAAAGAGCGAGGTGGGGCAAATCAGCCGGCTCGCGCACTTACGCGCTTGTTACCGCAGGTTCCGCGCTTTTTACTTTGCTTTCAATCAACGCTTTCGGTTTAGGAAGCGATGTTAGCCGCGTGGCTTCGCAAATAGTCGTCGGCATCGGCTTTTTAGGCGCCGGCACGATACTCCATAAAGAAAATCGCGTGGAAGGTCTTACCACCGCCGCCGGCCTCTGGATAGCCGCCGCAATCGGCATGGCGGTCGGAACCGGATATTACACTCTCGCCGCCGCCACCACCGCCCTTATGCTCATAATCCTGTTTTTAGACAGAAGCAAAACAGAAGAAAAATGACACACCGCGGAACTACGCCATCAGTGTGTCATTGGTCATTTGGATTTATCGCACATGATAATCCCTCAAAACTTCCACTTCTTCCACTATGACTTTCAAAAGCCCGACAGTCGCGGCTTGCGCTTCCAATTCCGTTTTGCTGTTCACAAATTTTTGCCATTTGTCCAAAATTTTAGGATTATTAAGCTCGCGCACATTGTTTTCTAGTTTCAACCGCGTTTCAAAATCAACTTCGGACTTCGTTTCCAAAACTTTCTCAACGAACATTTTATAAAATTCCAAAATTTTGGTCACATCGGTCCTTTTTTGCAAATATGACTGCGCCACCGACAGCTCGCTTTTTAACATTATGGCTCGGCAGGCGAAATAAATATTTCCCGCGACCAACAAGGCGATAATTACCGCTAACAACACAATTTTCTTTTTTGACATATAATATATAAATTATGGAATTATGAATTTTGGAATTTCTTAATACCATTCTGCCCGCTACGTCGTTCCTCTCTTCCTGTCCTTATAAAAATTAAACGCCAAAAGCATCGCAACCAAAATCAACGAGCAAGTTTTCCAATCAAGCATTTTTAGCCACCAATTTTTTGTCTTCATTTCAATATTGAAATGCACACCGCTTCCTTCTTTTACTTCAAATGGCCTGCCTTCATACGACAAATAACCTGGCGCTTCGGCGCGCACGTAATAAGTTCCTTCCGGCACGAGGAACGAGTATTTACCTGTAATATCCGTGATTTGCGGGTTGTCCTGTTGATAATCTTTTGCCGGCCACAATTCGTATTGATGTGTTGACGGATTAAACCAATTTATCGTCACGATAACACCCGGGATGCGGGCTTCTTTTCCGGCCATTTTTTCAAAAACATAACCTTCCGGGTCAATAACCGCGATCAACCGGATTTGTCTCTTGCCTAGATCAGGGTCAATATAATCCATCACTGTTATAATTTCATATTCGCCTTCCATAACAGGCGCCTGGATGACGGCAGTATAGATGCCGTCTTTTTCCGGGTCAGCATAATCAAATTCTTGTAAAACCAATTTTTCTTCCAATCTTACCGGCTGTTCTTCCGGCTGCGCCAACGCTGGATTTTGGAAAATGATTGAACCGATAACCGAGCTGAACGGTATTTCGCTGATAAATTTTTTAATGAAAGATTCTTCTTTGGCTTCCGCGACAGGAATACCGAACAAAGCATTTTTAATTGTCATGGCAAATCCATTGTCCATCGTCTGTTGACTAACCGACTGTCTCTTTGACCTATACACCAAATACCCCTTCACCCCCCTCACTTTTCCATCGGGTTTTACGATAAGAGTAATTTCTTTTCCGGCAATCGTTGTTATTTTTTCTTCGGCTCTGCCTGAATTATCCACAGACAAAATCATATTAAAATCAATCAGCTCTCCGCCGGATTTTGCGAAAATAATTTCGGACGGAAGTTTATTTTTTTCCGCCTTGTTCAATTTTGCCAAAGGCAGTCCTTTCAAAAATCCAAACTCTTTAACATCCATTCCGGTTTTAGGAGTCGCGACTGTTTCGCTGAATCCAGGCAAAGAAAACGCTATTTCATTCAAACGGGAAACATCGGACATTCTTTTTATGCCCAATTTGTTAAATGTGTCGCTCAAACGAGGAAAACTTTTTGCCAATTGGCTGATGCTTTTTGGCAATGGCGCGAAAACGAATTGGCGAATCTGTTTTTCAGGCATCAAAACATATTTTCCGCGCATTGAATACGGAGGAATTTTGGAAACCATTTTTTCTATCGGAACTATTTCTTCATGCGTAGGTAATTTCGGTTTTAAAAACCCGGGCAAAATCGGCGATAAAATCTCGCGTATTCTTTCCAAGATGGTTTTTTCTTTCGGAGTTGTTGGAGCAACAGGTTTTTCTTCAACCGGCGAGGTTATTATTTCTTCTTCCACATCTTCGGTCGGAACGACAAGACGGAAAATTATTGAATCCGAATAAACATCGGATGTCCTTCCCCATTGGGTATAAAATTTCGCGTAAACCGAACACTCAATATCGTTTGGCGGAACGACCGATGAATCCCTGTATGCTTTCCAGATTTGTTCCAAATCCACTGTTCCGGATTCTTGCCCTTTATATTTGCAGTTCATAAGAGTCCAAGGAATTTCATTTTGAAAAGGCAATAAATTCGCGCCAACAAAATCGGATGTGTTGGAAATCGCCACTCTATCCGTATCGGTTCCGGCTGATAATTTTAAAACGACCATATCGCTGTCGGTGTAAACATCGCCATTATTAATTACAATTGATAAATCCGCCACGCTCGGCGAACTGTAAGCCGCGGACGGGATATTTCCTCCTCCGCTGCTGTCTGTCTCATCAGTGTCGGTAAGCGAATCGCAACCGCTGTCAGACGGATAATCTATTTTGCCGTCTCTATCATCATCGGTTGAATTATTACAAGCCGGCCTCGCGGTTCTCGGACGCCAATCCGTGCGCGTATCGCAATTATCGCAATCAAAAGTCAGGGTTCCGATCACATCGCCAGTCGCTGTTCCGCCAAATTTTCCGCTGGAATTTATTGTTACGCCGGAAAAATCAATCCAACCGACATTTTCTCCCCATGCATTGCCAGACAAAGTTCCGTTATTATTATTTTTAACTCCGCTTTTAGTCGGATTCAAATTTATCCAACCGTAATTTTCGCTCCACGCGTATCCGCTTAATTCAGAATCTGTAATGCTCACAGCGCCATTCGTATTTCCGAAATTTATCCATCCGATTCTGTCAGACCAGCCGTATTTATAAGACGAATCAACAGTTCCGCTGGTGGAAGAAGCAAAAACAAAACCCGGGCTTAACAGCATAGCAAAGCCGATGAGAAATATAAGTTTTAATTTATTTTTTAACATGTTTTTTATTCATTTATAATCAATCAGCGATTTGGAAGTAGTTTCTTTTTTTTCGCTGATATAAGCTAAAATTTTTTTGATGTATCTGTACGCATATATAGTTGATAGTTTATTATCAACTATAAACTACCGCATTTAAATTAAAGCTGTCAATTTTGTCTGTCCGTTGTCCATTTACTCACTGTCATTCCGACCTGTCTATCGCCTGCCTGCCGGGTAACAAATTTTTACTGGATACTCCTTTTGTCAAAAATTTCTGATAGTTTTCTCTATCAATCACTTCGTAGCCCGCTTCCGTGTAAGTTTTCAGCCAATCGGCCGGCGGTTTGGTTTTTTTCGCCGACCACTTAAATTCATATCCGAAAAGTTTTCCATCTCTTTCTTCAACCAAATCAATTTCTTTTTGGTCATAAGTCCGCCAAAAATAAAAATTCGCGTGTGTCTGTTCATTGTTTGCTCTTTTCATCTTTTCCACAACAAGCCAATTTTCAAACAATTCTCCGTAATCGGAACGTAATCGTAATGGATTAAAATTTCGTATCAAAGCGTTTCTTAAACCGATATCCGCAAAATAATACTTGGATGTTTTGCTAATTTCTTTACGCAAATTTCTGCTAAACCCTCGCAAATTTACAACCACGAACATTTTTTCCAATACATCTAAATAATTTTCCACTGATTTTTGGGAAATGGACAAATTTTGCGCCAATTCCGACACGGAAACTTCCTTGCCTATCTGTAAAGCCAATAGAGCCAAAAGGTCAACCGCCTTTTTCGGTTTTCTTACATTTTCAAAGGTTAAAATATCCTTATATAAATAATTATTCAAAAGTTCATACAAATAATTCTGTTTTTCTTCTTCACTCGCGAGCGTATGAATTTTCGGATACATGCCAAAACGCAACATTTCTTCCAGAGCCGACTCAGGCGACATCATCTGAAAATTTTTTTTCAATTCTTTATATGATAAAGGAAATAATTGAAATGTGCTTGTTCTGCCGGTAAGCGGTTCATTTATTCTGTTTGCTATATCAAATGAAGATGAACCGGAAACAAGTATGGTAATAGGGAGATTGTCAACTAATAATTTCAACGAAAGACCAATATTTGGTATTCTTTGCGCTTCGTCAATTATCAATAATTTTTCTTCGCCCACTGTTCTTTTCAAAATTTCCAATTCATTTTTACCGAATAATTCCTGCGTGTACAAATCATCTCCCGTATAATACGGCGGTTCGTTTTTAAAATTTGAAATAATTGCTTTTATCAATGTTGTTTTTCCAGCTTGTCGAGGACCGTAAAGAATCACAACTTTTTGTTTTTCTTTTAAAGAATTTTCCACTTTTTCTTTTATAGTTCTATCAAATAGCATAAATTGGTCAAATCATAGTTATATCTATTTAGCTAAATAGATTATACCATAAATCTATACTTTATGTCAAATTACTCAAAACGATCTCACTGCTCTGACATGTCCCCCCCCATAGCCTTTATCATCCGCATACTCCAAATCGCTATCAAAATACCTGTCCCATGATTGATACGCATTACTCTCTGACGAACTCCAATACCAACTGGTGAGGGAGAAACCGCCAATAGCCACTCGGTTTAGATAAAGTTTGTTCAATTCATTTCTGCTTGGCAAATACCAATCGCTATAACCTCCCGATACCAGGTCATCGCATAACTTTGCGGCGCTGGTTGTATGACCAGCTTGACCCACGATAGCCGTTGTATTTGCCTGACCTGTTCCTATTGCGTCTGATGTTCCGGCTAACTGGTCTACTACATTGCTCCACGCCGTACCGACGCTTTGATCGCTCGCCATGGCTATTAAACCATGCTGTGTATTAGCGTCATAACCTGTGTCTCCTTCCGCTAAAATATAAGCCACTACGCCTCCTTGATAACTATCGCCAACAGCGACAGGAGTTGCCGATGCGGCACGAATTTTACCTCCGCCAAGCGCGTAAAGCTGTTTTATTTCGTTCAAAGACAAGGCGCGATTGTAAATGCGGATATCGTCTAAATTTCCTTTAAATTTATAACTGTCTGCATATCCACCAAACCTGCCAATCGCAACGCCATCAGTTGTCCCTCCGTTTGGGTTGGTTGTTATTGTGTCAGTTTTATCTAAAACGCCATCAATATAAATACTTTCTACCCAATTTCCAGAAGAACCGGAACGTGTTACGGCAAAATAATGCCAATAATTATCCGAAATAGAACGGTTGGAAATTATATTTGGACTATCAGCCGTATTCCAAAGACCTAATTTGTAATCGTTATAACCAAAAACCAATGCATAATTTGCAACAACACCAGTAGAGTTTGTTATGATAGATTGAGATGAAGTATAATCTCCATTCAATTTAAACCAACCTGAAAGGGTCAAACTTCCTTGTTGGTTTAATGTTGTTTGAGTTCCAAGGTCTATATAATCATTACTCCCGTCAAACTTCCCCGCCTGACCGATTTTACCAGAAGATACAGCCACGCCGCCATTTCTTGTTCCATTATTTCCCTGTCCGCTTTTATCAAACACGGTCGTCGCGTTCACATCCTTGCCGTCAAATGTCCACCAACCCACGAGACCGGATTTTAGATTATTATTTGTGGTTGGGGCGTTTTGAAGCGAGGATGCCTGTTTTGCTCCGCCAAGCGCGTAAAGCTGTTTGATTTCATTCAAAGACAAAGCGCGGTTGTAGATGCGGACATCGTCCAAACCTCCTTTCCACCAATCAACACCTAATGCGTCATTTCCAATATAAAAAGCACTGCTATTATCTGAAATTGCTGTATAACTTTGGCAAGTTCCCGCGGCAATGCCATTTCTGTATCCGCATGTTTGCGTTCCATCTGATACTAAAACTATATGCGTCCATTTGCCTCTATAATTTTCCATGTCCGTAAATATAATTTTCCCGCTTCCGCCGTCCAAAGCTATATATAAATTTCCAGCACCATATATTTCTATTTGATAACCCGGGTAAGGACTCCCACCCATTTTATGCATTATCGGCTGATAATTTGTGCCACCACTTTCTCTTTTTAACCAAAATGACCACGACATTTTCGCACCTGTGCCGGAGCCATCCAATGAGCCGTTTGTGGAAGCGTCTAAAATATAATTTCTGTCATTCACTCCATCAAACTTCCCCGCTTGACCGATTTTACCGGTTCCCATCGCCACTCCTCCATACCTTCCTACATTATTTCCCTGTCCGCTTTTATCAAACACGGTCGTCGCGTTCACATCCTTGCCGTCAAATGTCCACCAGCCGACGAGACCGGATTTTATATTATTGTTTGGAGTTGGAGCATTTTGGAGCGAGGTCGCCTGTTTCGCTCCGCCAAGCGCGTAAAGCTGTTTTACCTCTGAAACGGACAAAGAACGATTATACACACGAAAATCATCCAGAGAACCATTAAAAAAATTTGGTGTTGGTCCGCCTATTATTTCCGCGCCACTGGTCATGGCGGAAAACGAACAACTGCTGTCGCTGTCTTTTAAGACATTATCAACATACAAACGGTAACTACTGGCGTCCCAAGTAAAAACAATGTGTTTCCAAGCTTTTGGAAAAGTCCACGCAACTCCATTACTATATTCTCCGCTGTCTGGCATTCCTGTTGAACCTGCCCAATAAACATACATTGCTCCGCTGTTATGCACATATATTCTTGGTTTATTATCGCTAAACGAAATCAATGAACCATAATGAGAAATATTTGAATTTATCCAAAAACTTACTGTCCCACCAGTATTACTTACCACAGTGGAAAGGTCCGGGACTGACACCCGGCTACTTGACCCGTTTAACTTTCCGGCTTGCCCTATTTTACCGGCAATCGGTGTAATCGCAGTTTTGGTTCCATCTTTTCCGCCACCGCTTTTATCAAACACGGTCGTCGCGTTCACATCCTTGCCGTCAAATGTCCACCAGCCGACGAGGCCTCTTGTTAAATTATTATTTGAGGTTGAAACAGCGGTGTTGGAAGAATTGATGATTGAAGATTGGACAGTAAAAAAAGGCCAGAGAAAGAGACCTGAAATTATAATGAAATATAAAAATTTTTTAGGGATTATGTGGAGCATGTGGTATGGGGAGAAATTTTTAATTTTTAATTTTATAAATAAATCTTTCCGCCAGCAAAGACGAGTAAAAAATTCAAATTTTTAAATTATTTATCGCAATTCTTTGAAATTTTGGCAAAAATGAGAGTAAGCTCATGCGCCTCTTTCCAAAGTTTACGACAATTTTCTTGTTTTTCAGAATTTGATACGGCTATCATTCTTATCCAGTGTTTTGTTTCATTTGCTTCTTTCTGACAAATTCTGATTTTATTTTTAAAATCTTTTTTTGAACTTGCCTGGTTGGCTTCCATATAATTTGCCCCTACTGATGTGGCGGAACGGATAATTTGATTTATTAAAGGTCTGTTATATTCACTTAAACGCAGGGTTTTAACAAATAGTATTATTTCTTCTCCAAACTTTGCCGATCTTTCTTCCAGGTCATAATTCATAATAACGGAACTTAATGTTTAAAAATTAAGGTATTAAAAATTATTTATAAAATTAAAAATTTAAAAATTAAAAATTATTCTTGTGCTGCCACCATCGCTTGTTCTTGAACATGTTCCTGCGCTGGCTCGGGTTCTTGAATCGGAGTTGGCTCAGGTTCCACGACCGGTTGCGATTCCGGCTGAACTTCGGGTGTCGGCTGCTGTTGTTCCGGCTCTGGCGCTGGTTCTTGAATCGGAGTTGATTCCGGTTCCACGACCGGTTGCGATTCCGATGTTGGCGCCGGATCTTGAACAGGGTCTGGTGTTGGTTCAGAAATAACAGGAGAAATGACTGACACGTCCGTCGTCTGCTGACTATTATCTGTATTAGTAATCGTGTCTATTATCCAATAATCAAACGATACATCTTGGACAGTCGGTTGACTCAAAGACACTTCAAACTTTCCTTGTTCAACTTTTGAAATCCACCATCCGCCACCCGCGTTTCCTCTAAATGTGATAAATATCTTAGCGGTCGTTGAAGCCATCTCATTTTCAATTTCAACCGATGTCGCTCCGGCAACAATCGTTCCCTCGCCCACCGCGGATTTTTTCGCGTCCGCGTCTTTTTCCACTGTAATTTGTTTGGATTGCATTTTATCAACTTTCAATTCTTTTGCCGCCATTTCGCCGTCATCGCCTATTGACCATAATCCGCTCAAACTCGCGAGTCCTTTCACATTTATAATTCTGAATCCTGCCATATCCAAATCCGCCGCCTGCGTCATTTGTAAATATCCTTCCGCATTTTGAACTACGCTTAAATTCGTGATATTTTGAGTAGTTTGCGCCGCTCCGTCCACAAATCCTTTATTGACCATTATTGTAATCACGCCATCGCCGGAAGCCAACGGTTCCAAAGCCATACCAACAAGACCGGCGGCCTGCCCTTGTGTTGAATTATATTTCATCGCGTATCCCGGTTTTGAGGCAGACACCAAATAATCGCCGACCGCGATTGGTCCGTTTTCATCGGAAACTTTAACTTTTACCAAACCAGCTAAAGCCAAAGGAGCGCGTCCCGGACCATCGGCGCCTATCACAAATTTACCTGTATCTGAAACCACGCCGGCGACATTTTTCGCGTGCGCGATTGTTGATTTTTTATATTGATTTAATCCGGCTTCATCAACCACCAATACATCTCCAAATTCAACCGTCTCTCCTTCTTTCAAATTTACAAATTCCGCCACATCGCCGATTCCGTAATCAGAGCTGTTTGCGATAAAACTATTTTTAGCATATACATTTCCACCGGCTGAAATTTCAACTTTATTCGTGCCGTTATTTTGGAACACGGCAAGCATTCTGTCGGTACCGGAAGTCATTGTCGCGGATGAATTAAAAGCAAAAGCCGAAGCGCCGGCGCCGTCCGTGATGTATGAAGTCAAAGTAGTGGTGGCATCGGTGGCGGAGATTTGAAGTCCGCCGGTGGTCGCGCCTCCGTAAATACGCAAGGTTCCCGAAACATTTGTATTGCCGGTGGAACTTGCGACTGTAAATTTATTATTCACATCAAATATTGCCCAAGGAACGGAGGTGGCAACCGCGACACCCAAACTGTTTTGTAAAACCGCGCCCGAACCGTCGGATAAACCGTATAAAGTCAAAAGTTGGCTGTCGTCAATAGATGCTGTATAACTCTCCACCGTGTTTGCAAGCGCGTTCACGATTGGCATATCAACCCAAGTGATAATTCCCGCGTCATCATCAAAATTCAAATTTGTGGTTTCAATTGAAGTGATATATGTTGTGCCGGAAGAAGAATCATAAATTAAACCGCCATTGCCAATATTCACATCGCCGGCAAAAGTGGATGTGGCTGATGTTCCCAAAATATTGAGCGTTCCCGAGGCGTTTACATTTCCCGAGGAGTCCACATAAAACTTTCCCAATGCGTTTGATGAGTCGGTGGCGAGTTTGATTGAGTTTTCCGAATAAGTGGATGTAGTCGTTCCGTTTCCGAATGACAGGTCGCCATTCGTGTCCATTATCGCAATCGGTTTGGAGTTATAATCAAGCCATTGGGTTAAATCCTTTGTTTGAGAGACGTTTTCTTG
>JAQWDH010000009.1 GCA_028705565.1 Patescibacteria group bacterium
TTGCTTTTTTTCCTTTTTTTCATTAAAATACCGAGTATTATGAAAGAACTTGAAAAGGCATACGAGCCGCGAAAATACGAGGATAAAATTTATAAGCTCTGGGAGGAAAGCGGATTTTTTAATCCGGATGTTTGTGTTGAAAAAGGAGAAATTAAAAAAGATTCGCGTTATTTTTCCATTGTTTTGCCTCCGCCGAATGTTACTGGAACTCTGCATATGGGACATGCCGTGATGCTGGCGATTCAGGATGCGATGGTTCGCTACCATCGCATGAATGGCGAAAAGACATTGTGGGTTCCCGGCACGGACCACGCCGCCATCGCCACGCAGACCAAAGTGGAAAAGATTTTAATTGAAAAAGGTATAAAGGACCCGAAAAATGATTTGGGGAGAGAAAAATTTTTATCAGAAGTGAAAAAATTCGCCCAAGAGTCGCGCGATACGATTGTAAATCAATGCCGAAAAATGGGCGCTTCTTTGGATTGGAGCCGCGAGGCGTACACTTTGGACGAGAAACGCAATTTGGCGGTGCGTTCGGTTTTTAAAAAAATGTATGACGAAGGATTGATTGAAAGAGGATACAGAATCGTTAATTGGTGTCCGCGCTGTCATTCCACTCTCGCGGATGACGAAGTTGAATATAAGGAACAGTCGGCAAAAATATACACTTTCAGATATTCCGTTGAATTTCCTTTTTCCATCGCCACCACTCGTCCTGAAACGAAATTGGGAGACACAGCCGTTGCCGTGAACCCGAAGGATAAAAGATATAAAAAATTCATTGGTAAAATTTTTGAAATAAAAAATTTCGGCGGCGGGCCTGATTTAAAAATAAAAATAATTTCCGATCCGTCGGTGGATGTGTCATTCGGAACAGGCGCGGTCGGCGTGACGCCGGCGCATTCTTTCGCGGATTACGAAATGGCGCTGAAAAATAAACTTTCTATAATCAAAGTGATTGACGAGGACGGAAAAATGACAGCCGAAGCCGGCTCCGCGTACGCGGGTTTGTCGGCGAAAGAAGCGAGAAAAAAAATAGTTGAATTTCTACGGACGAATAATTTATTGGAAAAAGAAGATGACGCGCCCAATAATCTGTCGGTTTGTTATCGCTGTGAAACACCGATTGAACCGTTGCCTTCACGGCAGTGGTTTATCAGAGTTGAAAAAGAATTCAAAATGGGACCGTCAAAAATCAAAGGGATAAAAAAGGGGCAAAAAACCACATTAAAAAAATTGATGCAAGCGGCTGTGCGTGGAGGGCAAATAAATATCATTCCAGAGCGTTTTGATAAAACATATTTTTATTGGATAGATAATTTGCGCGATTGGTGTATTTCGCGGCAGATTTGGTACGGACATCGCATCCCTGTTTATTATTGCAAACAGGGGGATTACCATGAGAATACCGCTTCGCTAAAAAATAATAAATGCGACAAATCGATTGTAAGCGTTGAAGAAATAAAAAAATGTCCTCATTGCGGCGGAGCGGTGGAACAAGACACCGACACCTTGGACACATGGTTTTCTTCCGGTCTTTGGACTTTTTCAACGCTCGGTTATCCTGATTTGAATTCCGAAGATTTGAAAAATTTTCACCCGACATCGGTAATGGAAACAGGATATGATATTTTATTTTTTTGGGTCGCGAGAATGATTTTAATGACTACTTATGTTTTGGGGGATATACCGTTTGAGAAAGTTTATTTGCACGGGCTTGTGCGCGACGAGCAGGGAAGAAAGATGAGCAAATCGCTCGGCAATGTCATCAATCCGTTGGATATGATAGAGAAATACGGCACTGACGCGGTGCGCCTGTCTTTGCTTTTGGGCAATACGCCGGGCAATGATATGAAATTATCCGAAGAAAAAATCGCCGGTTTCCGCAATTTTACGAACAAACTTTGGAATATATGCCGGTTTATATTGTCTTTGGACAATGAAGAATCGGCAATTAACAAAAAAATCAAACCAAAAACCGTCGCCGATGTTTGGATTTTACGAAAAATGTTGAACCTGATTTATAATGTTGATTTTGATATTATAAATTATAATTTTTCGCAGGCGGGTGAAAAATTGAGAGAATTCACATGGAATGATTTGGCGGATTGGTATTTGGAGGCGAGTAAATTTGAGAATACTGAAGAAAAAAATAATATTCTATATTTTATTTTGAAGGACCTGTTAAAATTATGGCATCCGTTTATGCCGTTTGTGACAGAAACTATTTGGCAAGAAATCAGTGAAGAAAAAATGTTGCTGGTTAGCGAATGGCCGAAAGAAAAAAGTTATAAAGAAATTATAGACAATACCAAGTTGCCTTATAATTTTGAGTTGATACAAAAAATTATCATAGCGATACGCAATATGCGCGCGGAAAACAAAATTGAAGCGGCGACAAAAATTAGAGCCGTTATTTACGCGCCGAACAATGTTTTTGACTTGGTTGTTTCGCAAAAACATATTATTGAAAATTTAAGAACGGGAGTTGAAGAGTGCGTGATTCAAAACAATAAACCTAAAATTGATAATGCGATTTGCGTTTCCGTAGACGGGGTTGAGATATACCTTAGTGTCTCCATTGACGCGGAAAAAGAAAAATTCAGACTTCAAAAAGAAATCTCCTCGGCTGAGCCGTATGCCGTTGGATTGGCTAAAAAACTTTCAAATAAAGAATTCATTAAAAACGCCCCGAAAGAAATTGTGGAAAAAGAAAAACAAAAATTGTCGGAAGCGGAAGAAAAGATAAAAAAATTAAAAGAACAATTAAAAAATTTATCGTAAAAATTATGAAAATAAACACCGACCCAGAAAAAATAAACGAACTTTTGACAAGGGGAGTTGAAAATATTTTTCCGACAAAAGAATTTTTGGAAAAAGAATTAAAATCCGGCAGACGACTTACTTTGTACACCGGTTATGACCCCACCGCGCCCACACTGCACATCGGCCACGCCATTACCATGATGAAACTTCGTCAATTTCAAGATTTGGGGCATAAAGTGATTATGCTCATCGGCGATTTTACGGGCATGATAGGCGACCCGACCGATAAATCATCCGCGCGCCAACAATTGACACGCAAACAAGTTTTGGAAAATTGCAAATCATATAAAAAACAAGCAAGCGTGATTTTGAATTTTGGAGGAAAAAATCCGGTTGAGATAAAATTCAACGGAAAATGGTTGTCAAAGATTAATATGGAAGATATGCTGGAATTGACGAGCCATTTCACGGTTCCGCGTCTTTTGGAAAGAGATATGTTCCAAGAACGTATTAAGGAAGGGAAAACGGTTTTTTTGCATGAATTTTTATATCCGGTTATGCAGGCGTATGACAGCGTGGCGATGGATGTTGACGGAGAGGTCGGCGGAAACGACCAGACATTCAATATGCTTGCCGGAAGAGACCTGATTAAAGAATTAAAAAACAAGGAAAAATTCGTTTTGACGACAAAATTATTGGCTGACGCGAACGGCAAAAAAATGGGCAAGAGCGAAGGCAATATGATTGCTTTGTCCGATAACGCGGAAGATATGTTTGGCAAAGTGATGAGTTGGACAGACGGAATGATTATGGTCGGTTTTGAATTATGCACGAAAATTTCGGTTGAAGAATTTAAAAAATATGAAGCTGAAATCAAATCAGGCGCCAATCCGCGCGACATTAAATTGATTTTGGCTTTTGAAATAGTAAAAACATTTTTGAGCGTAAAAGAAGCTGAAAAAGCGCGGACGCGTTTTATTTCCACTTTCAGTAAAAAAGAAACACCCTGTGAAATTTCGGAAATCGAGCCGAGCGTTTACGACATCGCGACTGTTCTGGCTGAATCAAAAATTTGCAAAAGCAAATCCGAAGCCAGACAGGTGATTGACCAAGGAGGCGTTAAAATCAATGACATGAAAGTTGAAGCGAAAAAATACGACCAGACGGTCAAATCCGGAGATGTAATACAAAAAGGCAGTCGCTGGTTCGCGAAAATCAAATAATAAAACATTATGAATTTTTTAAGCGCGGAAGTCGTTTCTTTGTTAAAATCCGTAGGAGTCGGCGGAGAAATTGAATTTACAAAACCGCCAAAGGCGGAGATGGGCGATTTGGCGTTCGCGTGTTTTAATATCGCGAAAGAACGTAAAATGTCGCCAGTTGAAGCCGCTAAAGAACTGGAATTAAAAATCAAAGAAACGAGCGAAAACACCATTATTGACGACGCAAAAGCGGTCGGTCCTTATTTGAATTTTTATTTTAATCCTCAAAAAATCGCTGAAAAAGTTTTAACGGAAATAAAAAAGGCCGATAAGAAATTCGGCTGTTGCGAAATCGGTAAAAACAAAAAAATATTGATTGAATTCGCGCATCCGAATACGCATAAAATGTTTCATATCGGGCATTTACGAAACATCATAACCGGAGAAACTGTTTCGCGAATTTTGGATAATGCCGGTTTTAAAGTAAAAAGAGTTAATTATCAAGGCGATGTTGGAATGCACATCGCGAAATGTTTGTATGGCATTTCGCGAATTCAAAACTCCCCACCAGTGGCAGGTCCGCCGCTTTTGGCGGAAAAATTCAAAACTCCCAGCCGGAGGCATGTCCGCCTTTGGCGGAAAGATTTAAAATCAATTGAAGAAAAAATGAAATTTTTGGGGCAGGCGTACGCGGCCGGAAGCAAGGCGTTTGATGAAAACGAAGAAGCGAAAAAAGAAATTATTGAGTTAAACGAAAAAATTTATTCCGGCGATAAAGCGATAAAAAAACTTTATCAAGAAACGAGAAAATGGAGTTTGAAATATTTTGACAAGATTTACAAAAGGGTGAACACAAAATTTGACCGTTTATATTTTGAATCGGAAACTTTCAAACGCGGAAAAGAAATCGTTTTGGAATTTTTAAAAAAAGGAATTTTTAAGGAAAGCGACGGCGCGATTATTTTTGAGGGTTCAAAATACGGTTTGCACGACCGCGTATTCGTGAACGGCAAAGGTTTTCCGACATACGAAGCCAAGGACTTGGCTTTGGCGGAACTGCAATTCAAGGAAAACGGGCCGGACAAGATTTTTCATGTCGTGGCTAAAGAGCAATCCGAATATTTTAAAGTGATGTTCAAGGCGCTTGAATTTACTTTGCCGAAAAGCAAAGACAAAGAAAAGCATTTGGTTTACGGTTGGGTTAGTTTGAAAGAAGGCAAAATGAGTTCGCGCTCAGGACAGGTGGTTTTGGGCGAATGGCTTTTGGACGAGGCGGAAAAAAAGATTTTTACCATAATAAAAGACAGGGAAATAAAAAATAAAGAGGCGGTCGTAAAAAAAATAGCTCTCGCGGCCGTTAAATACTCAATGCTTAAAACCGGAGTTGGCAATGATATGATTTTTGACATTAACGAATCAATAAGTTTGACCGGAGACAGCGGACCGTATCTTTTGTATATTTGCGCGCGCGTAAAAAGCATTTTGAAAAAAAGCGGAAAAAATAAAACCGGAAAAATCATAGCGCCGAACAAAATTGAATTGGCTGAAAAAAAATTGCTTTTAAGTTTGGCTCGGTTTCCGGAAGCCGCGGCCGAAGCCGCGGCGGACGATTCT
This sequence comes from Patescibacteria group bacterium, assembly GCA_028705565.1. Classification (GTDB taxonomy): domain Bacteria; phylum Patescibacteriota; class Patescibacteriia; order Magasanikbacterales; family GWA2-37-8; genus STF2-47. The sequence continues at coordinate 5,583 of JAQWDH010000009.1, forward strand.
TGCGATCCGTCAAAAATAGCCAAATATCTTTTTGAGTTGGCGCGGGAGTTCAATGATTTTTATCAAGAATGTCAGGTATTAAAAGCGGAAAAAGAAATTCAAGCTTTTCGTTTATCGCTTATAAAATCAGTTGGAGAAACAATGGCAAAAGGGTTGAATCTTTTAGGCATTGAAACCGTTGAAGAGATGTAAGGAGGGTATTGAATAAAACAAAAAAAAATTGTAAGATGTATATAGTTATAACCATTTTGTCCAAAATTTTTAATTATCAAATTAGTTAATTTTTAAATTATTTAAGTATGATTTTTCAAAAATCGTCAGTTGAAGAAGATCGTTACGGCGTAGAGCCGTCCGCGAGCAAAGACGAAGTGGAAACAATAGTCGGACCATCCGTGAATGTTGAAGGCGATTTCGCTTCGGAAGGAAATATAATAGTGAAAGGCACGGTTGCGGGAAGCGTTCGCACAAGTAAATTTTTGACAGTTGAATTGGGAGCGAAGGTTTTGGCGAATGTGCGCGCCGGAAGCGCCAAAATTTCAGGAGATGTCAGGGGAAATATGAAAATAAAGGAATCTTTGGAAATAACATCAACCGGAAAAGTTGGCGGAGACATTGAAGTAAAAACATTGATAGTGGAAGCCGGCGCCGCGATTTGCGGTAAAGTTTCCATGCCTGGTATGGAAAATTGCGAAAAACCATCTTCCGCTAAAAGTAAATCATCGTTGATTTCTAAAAAGTCCGAAGAAATTATCGCGGCCTGATTTTTTTAGTTTGCGGTTATGTATGTTTATCTTTACGACAATTTTTTGCGTCAAAAAAAATTTGAAACTGTCACAAAAGCGATTGAGGTGAAACTGACGGATTACGGGATAGGGGGAAAGATTTTGCGTTTAAACAATTATTCGGACGCAAAATTTTTAATTGAAGACGAAATCAAAAGAGGCGCCAAGACAATAGTTATAGTCGGCAACGACAACACAGTCGGACAAGTTCTGTCCAGCAGCGCCACGGCAAATTGCGTTTTCGGTTTTATACCTGTCGGTCAGAACAACACAATCGCCGAAGTGCTCGGCATTCCTGTTGGAGCGGAAGCTGTGGATGTTTTGTCTCGCCGACGAAAAGAAAAATTGGATATCGGCTGGATGAATAACAGATTTTTTGTTTCGCAGTTGCGTGTTTTTCCGGCGAGGATAGAAGTTTTTTACGATGAAAAATTCAAGGTTTCCGCGAATGATAAAATGGAAGTTGTAGTTTGTAATTTACAGCCGTTTTTTTGGAAAAAAGACGGAGATAAAACCGGTAAAAATCAAGTAGTGCATCCGCAGGACGGAAAATTGGAAGCGTTTTTGAGGCCATTGACAAAGAAGCGTTTTTGGGGATATAAATATGATGAGCCGAGCATTTTTCCGTTTTTGGAAATGGAAATCATCGGCAAAGAACCGTTTAAAGTGGAAGCTGACGGAAAAGCGTCAAAGGAAATAAAAGTGAAAATAAAATTGGCATACGGAAAAATTGAATTGATTGTCGGCAGAAACAGAAAATTTTAACAAAATTAGCCGGGGTGGCGAAACTGGTAGACGCACTACTTTGAGGTGGTAGCGGCCGCAAGGCCATGGAGGTTCGATTCCTCTCTCCGGCACTTTAAAACAAATTTATGCATTACATTATAGGCATCGCATTGGCCGCCATCGGAGTTGTTTTGGTTTTAAAAACCGAGTGGTTTGTCCAAAATTTCGGGCATATCGCTTGGGCGGAAGAACATTTGGGAGCGGACGGCGGTAGCCGTTTGATGTATAAAATCATAGGTTTGATTTTTATTTTTATCGGTTTTCTTTTGATTACCAATATGTTTCAAGGTTTTATAATGGGCACAATCGGCAAAATTTTTCCACGCTAATTTTTTAATTTTATGTCTCACACAGGCATCGCTTTAATAGACCCGCGCGCTATTTTTGAAAAAATATCTTTGAACAAAGGTATGCGCGTCGCTGATATGGGATGCGGACGCACGGGTCATTTTGTTTTTCCGGCTTCGCATGTCGTCGGGGAATCCGGAGTCGTTTATGCCGTGGATGTGATGCGTGATGTTTTGGAAAATGTTAAAAGCCGCGCTCGGAGCGAGGGTTGCGATAATGTGCTCGCCGTCTGGTCGGATGTTGAATGTCCGGGAAAAACTCCGATAATGGAAAAAAGTTTGGATGTCTGTTTTTTTACAAATGTTCTTTTTTTGGTGAAAGAAAAAAAGGAAGCGATTAAAGAAGCGACGCGCCTTTTGAAAAGTGAAGGGCGTTTGGTGATTGTTGATTGGACGAAAAAACTCGGACCTCTTGGACCGTCGCCGGAAGCAATGGTTAATATTGAACAAATTAAAAATTTAGCCAAAGAGGAGGGACTGGAATTTATAGAAAATATTCCTGCCGGCAAGTATCATTTTTGTTTAATTTTTAAAAAAATATGAGCATATTAAATGTTTTGGATTTGTCTTATTGGTTTTATCAGCCGTTTATGGCGCGAGGGCTATCTTTATGGGTTTTGGTCGGTGGTTTTTTGCTTTTTGTTTTGGCAAGTTTGGTTTTGCGTTTTTTAAGGAGCCACGAGGCAGATTCGCTGAAAAAAGAATTGATGCGCCGTTTTGGAGATTTGTTTTTTTGGACCGGCATAGTCGGACTTTTTTGGATGTTTATGAGACAGGAACGAATTCCGTTTTTCGCTTGGCGTTTTTGGCTTTTGTTTTTGGCGGTTGGTTTTGGATGGTGGACATTCAGAATCATTTGGTATTGGAAAAAGAGAATGCCGAAAATTAAAGAAGAAAAATTAAGAAAAGAAACGTTGGAAAAATATCTTCCGAAAAGCAAGTAAATATTTCGCGAAAGGAATTTATGACAAGAGAAAAAAGAAATTTGGGCGACTGGGGCGAAGAACAGGCGTGCGGTTTTCTGCGTAGAAACGGTTTCAAAATTGTTGACAGAAATTTTCAGACCACGGCCGGAGAAATTGACATCGTCGCCGAAAAAGGCGGCGATTATTATTTTGTGGAAGTGAAGACTCGCGCGGACAAGGAATTCGCGAATGATTTGGCCGTCACTTATTTTAAAAAACGCAAATTGGCGAAGACGATAAAAGCGTATTGTTATAAACGCGATTTAGGAGAGGTGTCCGTAATTATGGCGGCTTTGGTGGTTTTTGTTGATCGCCAAAGCAGAAAAGTCAATTTTCGTTTCACGGTTTTAATTGAACCGCTTTGACTTTTTAGAAACAAGATGACACCTGAAAAAATTGACTTATGTTTGATTTTTTGTTAAAATTATAAAAATTCATTTTTAATCAAGCGCTATATGCCAAACTTCAAAAAAGAAAGGACATATGTAATGGTTAAGCCGGACGGAGTAAAGAAGGGCTTAATCGGAGAAATCTTGCATCGTTTTGAACAGCGAGATTTAAAAATCGTGGCTTTGGAGATGTTTCACGCCACCAAAGAACAAATTGATAATCATTACCCGAAGGACGAAGCGTGGATAAGGCGCCTTGGACAAAAAACTTTGGGTACTTACGAAAAATACGGACTTGACGCGGTAAAAGAACTTGGTACGAATGATGATTTGGAATTGGGAAAATTCGTGCGCGGATGGCTGGTGGAATATATGACTTCGGCTCCGCTTGTCCGTATGGTTGTGGAGGGAGTGCACGCGGTTGATATGGTTCGCAAAATTTGCGGAGCCACTTTGCCGTATCTCGCCGATATGGGCACAATTCGCGGCGATTATTCCAATGATTCGCCGGTTATCGCCAATATGGAAAAGAGGTCTGTAATGAATATAATGCACGCCTCCGAGACTCCTGTTGAAGCCCAACACGAAATAGAGCATTGGTTCGGCGGAAGGGAAGAAGTGATCTTTGACTATAAAAGATACGGTGAAGAATAGGCATTGACAAGGATTTTGTGTTTTTTTTGACTTTTTTGGTATAATACCTTTGTTTGAAGCGGCGGTTATAAATGTTCTACAAACAATCATAATGGTTAGCCAAATTTGTTTAGCCCGTGGGTTAAACGTGAGGCATACCACTTACAGTCACGGAACTCGTGACACCGCCTCTTATCAAACAAATCAATCCCGACGCAAGTTGGGATTGATTTTTTTCCGGCAAAATGATAGATTAGGATTGATTTTACGGGCTGTAGCGATTGCTTCTGATTTAATTTGCTATAAATAATTTTATAAAATAATCAAATTAAATATTATCGGGCTGTAGCGAAGTTGGTATCGCGCATGCATGGGGTGCATGAGGCCGCGGGTTCAAGTCCCGCCAGCCCGACGAACGAAGCGGAGATATATTGTCAGGAAATTATTACTTAGAGTAATTTTAATTTTTCTTGAGTAATTATAACCTATGTCCAAATATTACACGCCACAGCGAGTAAAATGTTTATATAATACGAGGTCTGACGAGCCGTTTAAGTTATCGCGGTCAAAGATTGATTTGTTTTTAAACTGTCAGCGATGTTTTTATTTTGACCGCCGACTTGGCGTTGGCCGTCCGCCCGGGTTTCCTTTTGCTTTGAATTCGGCAGTTGACCATCTTTTAAAGCTTGAATTTGATATTCATCGCGTGAACGGCACGAAGCACCCATTAATTGAAAAATACGGAGTTGACGCGCGTCCTGTCGCTCACGAAGATTTGGACAAGTGGCGGCATAATTTTACGGGGATTCAATTTTTACATAAACCAACCAATTTTTTGGTGTTTGGCGCGATTGATGATCTCTGGCAAAACTCCAAATGCGAATATATAGTTGTTGATTACAAATCCACTTCCAAAGATGAAGAAATAAACGAGCTTAACAAAGATTGGCAAATCGGTTATAAAAGGCAAATGGAAATTTATCAATGGCTGCTTCGTCAAAATGGTTACAAAGTTTCCGATACAGGATACTTTGTTTATTGCAACGGACAGACGGACCGAAAAGCTTTTGACGCCAAGCTTGAATTTGATGTTACTTTGATTTCATACAAAGGCGACGATTCTTGGGTTGAAAAAACCATCAAAGAAGCTCATAAATGTTTAAACAGCGATAAAATTCCAAAAGCCGATGATGATTGTGATTATTGCAATTATATTAAAGCGGTAAATGGTAAAAAATGAACATTGTCGCGCGTCCAAATTAAAAGTTATGTTTGAAATAAAAAAATCCAAAATTCACGGTAATGGATGTTTCGCGAGCGAGCCGATTAAAAAAGGAAAAACAATCGGCGCGGCTTTTGTAAAAATCAATGACACGGGAAACTGCGACGCGGATTATCAAAGAACAAAACTCGGACAATTTGTGAATCATTCCGACAAACCGAATTTGAAAATTAAAAAAGATAATGGCAAGATTTTATTTGTCGCGAAAAACGCCATAGACGCGGGCGAAGAGTTATTCGCGAATTATGAAGAATTTGGTTGGGAGGGCAAAAAAATTTAAAATAAAAGGAGGGACTTTATGTTAAGCCAAGAAGAGAAAAATAGAATTATCAGTGAAACAACTTTTGAGTTCGCGCGGTCTGGCGGGCATGGCGGACAAAATGTCAACAAGACATCATCCAAAGCCCAATTGCGTTGGAATGTGGCGGATTCGCGCGTTTTTGATGAACAACAGAAAAAAGCGATTAGTTCTTTTCTAAGAAATCGTTTGAATTCCGAAGGTGTGTTGGTTTTGTTTTGCGAAGAGGAGAGGTCGCAGTCGCAAAATAAAGAAAAAGTTATCGCTCGGTTTTTTGGATTATTGGAGCAAGCTCTTAAACCGAAAAAAAAGAGGTTTTCCACAAAACCGACCAGAGCGTCTAAGGAGAGAAGGTTGGAAGAAAAAAAGAAGAAATCATTAAAAAAGGAAAGGAGAAAAATACAGTTGTTTTAAGGTCTTGCGTGTGATTTATCCAGCAAGACCTTTTGTTTTAAACGATAAAATTTTTTCCAATGGTATATTGACAAAACCGTCAAAATGTGCTATTATTACCTATTCTTTGACAATTATCAGTTGTCATTCCGAGAAGCGAAGTGCCAATGAAAAAAGCCATACCAACAACACAAGACCCTCTTATACAAGAAGCCAAAGATTATTTACTTTCTAAATCTTCTTTATTAACTGGCATTCCCTCAAATAAAATTGTAGCACCCAGCTTACCTAAATTTGGTTTGGAGACAAAAGTTTCGCCTTCCTTAACCAAAACTCTTTCGCCGGCGGGAGCGTCTAAATCTATTTTATATTCTGAACCTTCCCAAGTGAAAATTTTAGATTCCATAGATTTTAATAAGTTATCTCCTTCTGATTTAAGTATAATACAAAAAGTAAATTCTATCAACAGCAAACCATTTTCTAACGCTTTAGAAAAAGCGACTGGTCGGTTATATTATAAAAATCGGACAGAGATCCCTCGTCATTTCATTCCTCGGGATGACAATTAAATCCTTGTCATTCCGAGCGAGGCTCGTCGCTACGCTTCTCGGGATGACAGTCAAATTTTTGTCATTCCCGCATCTTCACAATGACAAAAAAGCTCGCCTACGCTAAAGCCGTGGTGAGCAAAGGAGGTTTTTGATGAAAAAATTATATTATATTATTATTGTTATTATTTTACTTTCTTCCGCTAATGCGGAAGGCAGGTTCCGAAAAGAAGTTTTGTGGAATTTGCTTGCCGCGCCGGTATACGGGTTTGTTCAGTTAAATGTCCATGAGGGCTCGCATGCCCTCGGAGCTTTAACAGTTGGGGCGGAAGTAGTTAAATATCAACCTTACCCATCTGTTGAAGATGGAACGTTTATGTGGGGGAAGGTGATAACGAATAAAATTCAGGATAGGCACGAAAATGGTTTTGTGCTTGTCGCCCCGTATATATCTGATGTTGCAATATTTACAACTTCGGATATACTTCTCTCTGCGGAAATCGTTTCTCCGCGTTCTATTTCCGGCGGAATTTTATTCATCGCCGGAATGGTCGCTCCATTTGCAGATTTTGTCTGCAATGTAAATAATTGGAGTGATGGGAACGACTTCACGAGGATATCGGAATTATACGATGTTCCCCGTGTGTTCACCGTGGTAATGGGGAACATAATCGCAGCCGTAGCCTTATGGAGGTTGGTTACGGTTGGAATTAAAGTTTTTTTTGAAGAAGAGAATGAAAATGAAGAGGAAGAGACAAGAATAAGTTTTTCAGTAATGCCAACCGTAGGAGGCGGGGGCGCTACAATGTCTTTTTCTTTTCAATTTTAAAATACCCCGAATTATTCGGGGTATTTATTATTTTAAAAATAATTTTTTACTATTACTTTTGTTCCTATCTTTACAAAATTTTGATTTAGCCATTTTGCGTCCTCTGTAAAAAGACGGACGCATCCGTGGGATGCGTTGAACCCAGGAAGGTTGTTTGATCCATGGAAACCCATACCATTGTGAAATGGCATAAACCATGGAATCTGGGCGCATGAGTCGCCATGGCACCCAATCGGGTAAAGCGATGACCGAGCGTCAATCCCCCTTTTTTCTAAAATTTTAAACACACCAGTCGTGGTGCGGCACCTGCGATTTATATCGTCGCACCAATTTGCGCCTCCGGAGGCTGGTCCCCAATTTATTAATTTTCCATCAGTTTCGTAAGCGGCCCACGCAAGAAGTTTGGGGTCAAAAATAATTAATTTTTCATTCGGCGGGGTGATTGATTTTTCAAAAGGTGAAAAATCAATTCTTGTTTTTTTAGCAATTTCATTCGGTATTGCCAGTGTCATCCATCCTTTTAGTTTTATGTTCATTCTATTAATTCTCCTTATTAAATCCCTTTCAATTTCATTTGGAAAAACTGTTTCCCATGAATCGTTTTTTTGTATTTTTAAACAATGGAACCCTGTGTTCTTACATATTCTCACCCCGTACATTCTTGGCAGTTTATGAGCTTCTGCTACGGTTACGGTTCCGAAAGCTATGATAAAAAACAATAAAATAATGACTGATTCTCGTATTTTCATTTTTTCCTCCTTTACTTCTTGGAATAGTTTTTAAAAGAGCTGTAATTTAAATTAGTCCAAAATCGCAAAAAAGTCAATAATCAAAAAACCCCGATTAAATCAGGGCTTTTTAATTGAATTCGGTTCATTATAATTCCGCGAATCCCATAACACTTTGGTCTGGGTATGATTTACTTTATTTTCGCCATTGTTTTTATGCATTTGGCGCAAATCTTGGTTCTTTTGCCGTCAATATTTTTCCACTGCAAATTCAGCCGTAATGTGCGTTTTGTTTTGATATTTGAGTGGCTGCGGCTTGCTCCCGTGATGGTTCCGCGTCCGCAAATTTCGCATTTTCTTGCCATATTTTTGGATTTAATTTAACATTAAGAAGATTAAGTGATATAATCATATCATTAAACCGTTAAATATGCAAGAGTTAATCAATTTTTTGTTTTTTCTCATCATCCTCATCCCATCGGCTATAATACACGAATACGCGCATGGTTGGATGGCGGATCGGTTGGGAGACCCTACGGCGCGGTATATGGGCCGGCTTACGCTCAATCCGAAAGCGCATGTGGATTTATGGGGAACGATTTTATTGCCTCTTATTTTATCCATTATCAGCGGAGGGCGATTTATTTTCGCTTACGCAAAACCGGTGCCTTATAATCCTTATAATTTAAGATATCAAAAATGGGGACCTGCGATTGTCGGTTTGGCCGGGCCGTTGGCAAACTTGCTTTTGGCTTCCGCTTTCGCGGTTTTGACACGCGTGGCGATGGATTCAAATCTCGCGTCTTTTCTCGCGACAATCGTGTATGCCAATGTGATGCTTTTGGTTTTTAATTTAGTTCCGATTCCGCCGTTGGACGGTTCAAAAATTTTATACGCGATTCTTCCCGATTCGGCGCAAAACATAAAAATTTTTTTAGAAAAGTATGGGACTTTCATTTTGCTGTTTTTCATTTTTTTCTTGTTTGACATTATTTCGCCAATAATCAATTTAATTTATAATTTGCTTGTCGGCATATGAAAAATTATTCTTCCAATCGGGCGCAAAAAGGCAAGACGGCTTATCGCACGCCCAGCCGTCTGAAAATTTCTCCGCAAACGGATAAAGCCGTGAAAGAGACGCAATATTTTCGTTCCTGCTACGCGACGCGGCAGGAAATAAACAGGTCTGTTTACGCGCCGTCGCGAAAAAAAGCTGCTAAAAAGTAAACCCCATCACTAAACTGTGAATCGGCTTATGAACATTTTTTTTAAAAAGGAAAAGAAAGAAAAAATTATCGTTTTGTCTCTCGGCGGTTCGCTTATCGCGCCAAAAGACGGTTTTGATTCGGACTTTTTACGCGGATTTAAACGGATGATTTTGAAATTAACGGAAAACGGTTTCAGGTTTATTATTGTTTGCGGAGGCGGACAGACGGCGCGAAATTATCAGACCGTGACAAAAGAAATAGGGGAGCTCACGAATGAAGATGTTGATTGGATAGGAATTCACGCCACCCGTTTAAACGCGCATCTGATGAGAACCATATTCAGGCAAATAGCGAATCCCATTGTAGTAAAAAATCCGACGCGTAAATTAAAATGGACGGAAAAAATTCTTATCGGAGCAGGTTGGAAACCCGGCTGGTCCACGGATTATGACGCGGTAAAATTAGCCGAACTTTACGGAGCCAAAACCGTGATAAACCTTTCAAATATTGAATTTGTCTATGACAAAGACCCGCGTCAATTTCCGGACGCGCGTAAAATAGAAAAAATTGCTTGGCGCGATTTTAGAAAAATCGTTGGAGATAAATGGGACCCTGGTTCCAATGTTCCTTTTGACCCTGTTGCCAGCCGCGAAGCGGAAAAATTAAACTTAAAAGTTATAATTACGCGCGGAACGGATTTGGACGAGGCGGAAAAAGCAATCAAAGGCGAGCAATGCAAAGGAACGGTAATTGAGGGTTGACATATATTTTAAAAGGTGTATAATATGGTTGCTATAGACAGCAGGTTCCCGAATTGACGGGATTAAATATCCTGCCGAGGCAATTGAGCTTTTTGCTTTTTTAAGGTCGAAATTGCTTGTGGTCTGTGGCTTTTATAGCCATTTTTTTATTCATATTTTTGTTGAATAAAAAAAGGACCTGTTATATCAATCAGTTAATTGCGATTGTTTATGCCAAAATCAAGAGAACAAAAACAGACAACATTGAAATTACTCGCGTCGTGGCTGAAAGACGCCAAGTCAATTGTCTTTGCCAATTTTCAAGGTTTGAAAGTGTCAGAGGCGACTGTATTGCGTCGCGAGTGCCGAAAACAAAACATAAAAGTTTTGGCGACCAAAAAAACATTGCTTAAAAAGGCGTGCGAAGAATTGGGTTTAAACATTGAGCCTGAAAAATTCTCCGGCGGCGTGGCGGTGTTTATGGGCGTTGAAGACGAGGTCGCTCCCGCGAAGACCGTGGCCAATTTTGCCAAAACTCACGAGATTGTTTCTATTTTCGGAGGCATGCTTGAAGGCAAAATGGTGGATGCTTCGGTCGTTAAGTCGTTGGCATCTTTACCGAGCAAAGAAGCGCTTCTCGCCAAAATGGTTGGCGCGCTCAACGCGCCCGTATCAGGTTTCGTCAATGCCTTATCCGGCAATTTGCGAAACTTGGTCGGTGTATTGAACAATATCAAAGAAGCTAAAGTTTAATTATTTATTTAATTTATAAAAATATGTCAGAAGAAAAAAAAGAAGTGATTGTTCCCGAAAAATTCAAATCGCTCGTGGAACAAGTTGAAAAAATGTCGGTTTTGGACTTGTCCGAATTGGTTAAAATTTTAGAAGACAAATTTGGCGTGTCCGCTTCGGCCCCCGCCGCGATGATGGCCGCTCCGGCAGCCGCCGCCGCTCCGGTTGAAGAAAAATCGGAATTTGATGTTGAATTGACAGAAGTTGGAGCGAATAAAATCAATGTCATTAAAGCCGTGAAAGAAATCACAGGCTTGGGTTTGGCTGATGCCAAGGCATTGGTTGACGGCGCTCCGAAAATGATAAAGACCGGCGTTAAGAAAGAAGAAGCCGAGGCAATGAAGAAAAAGATTGAAGAAGCCGGCGGTAAAGCCGTTTTGAAGTAAGGTGTATATTTTCATAAAAAATCCTCCCGATTTTTGGTCGGGAGGATTTTTGTTTGATTATTTTTTTATTTTTTAAAAATTCAGGCGGTAAAGTTTATCGGAATCCAGTATGTAAATCGTTTTGCTCGGTTCGTCAACTGACATTCCGACCGGGTTCGCGAATTCCGCTGCCGTGATTTGCGTTTTTAATTTTCCGTCTTTTTCCAAAATTACAACCCGCTTGTTTTTTGCGTCCAGTATATAGATATACTGCGAATCTGTGTATGTCCAAATTTTATTTCCTGAATCAAGCGCAGGATCAAGACCTGATATTTCAAAAGTTTGTTTTACGCCCTTGGTCATTTTAATTATTTTTCCGTTTTTCGTTAGCGCGAATATATCTCCGTCAATGGCCATATCAGCGTTTTCTTTTAAAGTTTCAATATTTTCTTCGGTCCACGGTTTACCGCGCTCAAAACCGGTTTTAATACTGTCGTGTTTCAATATTCTTCCTTGCGCCGCGTCCAAACTGTAAAGGCGCCTGTTATAGACCAAAATTCCGCTGATGTTCGCTCCTTCGGTCGGGTAGCTTATTTCAATCTTTTTCCATGAGTTGTCTTTTGGGTCATAAGAAATGAGGTCTTTTTTGTTGTATAAAAACAACGCGTAATCGTTTTCTTTCGGGGCTGCGGCGGCGGAAAATCCGACCGCGCTCGCGTCTGTCCGCATCTTCGCTGATTCTTTTGAAATTATATTATAAACATAAATTGAAGAGGTGCTTTCGCCGAATGCTAAAATTTTTCCGTTCAATTTCAAGATTCCTGACAAGTTCGCTTTTTCATTGGTCCAATCCGCGGCAAGTTCAACCGGAACGGTTTTCATTTTACGCGCGCGCGACAGTATTGTTTCTATTTGTCCGTTCAAATCCGCGCATTCTATTTTTTTTTGTTTAGTGTCGCAGGCGAGTTTGGCGAATAAATCTTTAGCCGAAACGATTTCCGCCAGAGCGGCGGTCGTATCGTTGTAAATTAAAGAGCTTTCCGCCGCGTCTTTTTTATTTTTTATGGTTTGTACGGTGTCTTCATAAATTTTGGTTTCCGCCGCGTCGCGTTTGTTTTTAAAATATATTATTGAACCGGAGCTTACCGTCAAAAAAGCCGCGATTGAAAATCCTAAAATTATTTTTGTGTACAAAGGCAATGAAAAAATGTTTTCTTTGCAAGAACGCCATTGTCTGCCCCAGTCGTCCAAAATTGTTTTGCGTCTGTTCTTGTAATTTATAATTACGAATAATAAAAGTATTGAATTTTTTCCCAAGACAAGAATAGCTGTCCATAAAAACACGGAGAACCACCACGCGGCTTTGGCAACTCCGCCACCAATCGCCGCGACGGCGATTTTTAGATATTTTAGGAAAATCTTAAAAGCAACGGACGCGTTTGAAGGTTTTTCAGAAACATCGGATTTGTATGGCGTATGAGCGTGAAGTCGCGCGGAGTTTGTCTTCAGGGAAGTTGTTTCGTTTTCCAAATTTGTTTCTTCCGCGGGCGATTCGTTTTTTTGCCTTCCGTATTTTTCGGTTATTGATTTTATTTTTTCGCCGAACCTTGGAAAGATGGAAGGGGAGAGTATTGTGTTGGTTTTTTGCCTTAAATCAAAAAGATTGGATAAAGATTTTGATGATTCGTTTTCTGTTGATTTGTTGTTAAATTCAGCCGCGTTTTCGCGTTTTTCCATATTTATTATCAACCCTCCGAAAGAAAATCCGTTTTTCAATTCCGATAGCACTCTTTGCAGATGTTCCGAGCTTTCGCGCGCGGATTTGACCGTGATTATTTTTTGCAAACGGTCATGATTGAAATAATTGGCGGTATGCGGCGTGCCGGCGAACATAAAATCCCCGCCGTTGATTTTTCCCTGCACGATTTGGGCGAATAATTGTTTTTTTTCTTCTTCCGGTTCTGGTTTGTTTTCTTCCACCAAATCCATTTTTTGGTATTCGCCATTATGTTTTTGGTAAAAAATCAGTATTTGGGGACGACCGCAGAAACTCAACATCAATTCGTTGCCTCGCATAGAGCAGATAACGCAATGCAATTCAACCCCGCGATTTAAAAAAGAAAAAGTTTTTTGATTGATTTTTTCCAATGCGATTTCCAACGATGTTTTGTCTTTTTCGTCCGCTATTTCATAATAATCGTTTTCCATTTCACTTATCATATCTTGCAGTTTGACGATGAATTCCGGGGAAGCATTATTGATTTCGCAGACAGCGAAAAAATATCCCTTCTTTTTTTCTTCCGCGGTCGCCGGTTCGCTGATATGCAAAAGCGCGTGCGATTTGTTTTGGTCGCCTCCTTCCACGAAGAACTCGTTTAATTGCAATGTATGTTCCATATATTTTTGACTTTTAGGATTATAATTATTATACTATATAAAGATTTTAAAGTATAGATTGGTTTTAAACAGTAATTCTGTCGGACGCGGTTTTGACGTTTCTTCATAATAAATTTTGAATTATTTTTATGCTTGAACACATTTTTGGTTCAAAGACCAGAATTAAACTTTTGCGCGTATTTTTTCGTTATCCGGCGAAATCTTTTTATGTGCGTGAATTATCCCGCGCCATAGACGCGCAGTTAAACGCGGTTCGGCGCGAACTCGGCAATTTGGAAAAAGTGGGAATCATAGAATCTGCTCCGGCGGCGGAAACGGAGGGCGATTTGGTGGAAGACATAAAAAGAAGCCGTTCAAAATATTTTCGTTTAAAAAAGGATTCTTTGATAGCGCCGGAATTCAAATCGCTTTTGGAAAAAGCCGAGTTGCTGGAAGAGCAAGAAATCATTGACGAGCTTAAAAATAACGGAGGCAAAATAAAGTTGATGGTTTTAAGCGGAGTTTTCGTTGGTGAAGATGACGCGAAAACGGATTTGCTTTTGGTCGGAGAAGCGTTGAAGCCGCTTGTCATTTCCAAACTTATAAAAAAATTTGAAGAATTATTTGATAAAACTTTGCGTTATACAATTATGCCGAAAAAAGAATTTTCCGAAAGAAGACGCTATGGCGACAAATTCATTTACGGAATTTTTGAAGGCAAGCACAGGATTTTAGTTGACGAGGAAAAACTTTACAGTTAATTTTTTATGTTTATCGCCGATTATCTTTTGCAGTTGTTTATCGGTTGGCCGCCAGAGCTTGCCACATTTTTTTTGGCGATGATTCCAATCGGCGAATTGCGTTTGGCGATTCCGGTTTCAATCGCCGCCTATCATTTGGCGCCGTGGGAAGCGTTTGTCTGGTCAGTGGCCGGGAATATGGTTCCTGTCGCTTTTATTTTATTTTTTGCCGAGAGATTTAACAAATGGGTGGAAAAAAATTCCGGATTTTTATTCGGCAAAGCGTGGGTAAGATATTTGCGCAGGGCGCAGGAAAAATTCGCGAAAGATTATGAAAAATACGGATTGATAGGACTCGCGATTTTTGTCGGCATCCCATTGCCGCTTACAGGAGCTTTTACAGGAGCTTTGGCCGCTTTTGTTTTCGGCATTCCGATGCGCAAAGCAATGCCGTATATTTTTGCCGGCGTTATAATGGCCGGTTTGATTACTTTGTTTTTGACGGTAGGCGCGGTAAAGGTGTTTTAAAACCCGCCCGCCCTGCCTGCCGGTTTACATACCGTAGGTATGCAGGCAGGCTCTGGCGGGGTGATTGAAAATTATTTATCTATGTCTATCTCCGAACGCCTGTCGGCGTTAAAAAATAAAATTCAAGAAACGCAAAAGCTTTTGAAGATTGAAGAGTTGAAAGGAAAAATGGAACAACTGGCCGAAGAAATGAATCGGCCTGATTTTTGGCATGACCAGGAAAACGCGCAGGCGATATCGCAAGATTACAAAAGTATTGAAGAAGAAATAAAAAAATGGGAACGATTGGCGAAAAAAACAGAAGACGCGATTGACTTATCCGGAGCCGGAGATATTGAATTGGAAAAAGAATTGGAAAAACAAACAGGCGAACTTGAAAATGAATTTGAGAAATACGAATTTTTTTTGCTTTTGAACGGACCTTACGATCAAAACAACGCGATTGTTTCCATCCACGCGGGTTCAGGAGGCACGGAAGCGCAGGATTGGGCCGAGATGCTTTTGCGAATGCTTCTTCGTTTTTGCGAAAAACAAGGTTGGCAGACGAAAATTTTGGATGAGTCGCGCGGAGCTGAAGCTGGATATAAATCAGTCACTTTTTCCGCGCGCGGCCGCCACGCTTTCGGATACTTGAAATCCGAACATGGTGTTCACAGATTGGTTCGCATTTCGCCGTTTGACGCTGAAAAAATGAGACACACTTCCTTCGCGCTTGTGGAAGTTTTGCCTGAATTGGATGACGACATTGAAATTAAAATTGACCCGAAGGATGTAAGAATAGACACGTTTATGTCAGGAGGGCATGGAGGACAAAGTGTTAACACAACATATTCGGCCGTGCGTATCGTGCATATCCCGACTGGCATAAGCGTGTCATGTCAGAACGAGCGGTCGCAACAACAGAACAAAGAAACCGCGATGAAAATTTTGCGCGCGAAATTGCACCGTTTGGAACAGGAAAAAAAAGCCAAAGAAAAAAAAGAATTGCGAGGGGAATACAAATCAGCGGAATGGGGAAACCAAATCCGTTCCTATGTTTTGCACCCGTATCATATGGTAAAAGACCACCGCACAGATTATGAAGCGTCAAATCCGGAAGATGTTTTGGAAGGCGAAATTTTGCCGTTGTCCGAGGCGTATCTTAAATGGTTGAAAGAGTAGGACTGACGAGAGAATTATGAATTATGACAAATAGCGGTTTATATTATGTTTTTGCTTAAAAAAGAAAATTTGGACAAGGCCGTTGAACTTTTGAAAAAAGGAAAAATTTTGATTTTTCCAACGGAAACTTCTTACGGTTTGGGTTGCGATGCAACAAATCAAAAAGCAGTTGACAAGATTTTTAAAATCAAAGGCAGACAGACCGACAAACCGCTTTTGGTTGTCGCGCCGACCGTTGAATCGGCGAGAAAATATCTGGAATGGAGCGATATTTTGGAAAAAATTTCTTCAAAGCGCTGGCCGGGACCGATAACTGTTGTGGGAAAATATAAAATCAATAATTCAAAAATTGAAAAATTAAAATTATCGGATGGTGTCGTGGCAAAAGATGGAACGGTGGCGGTGAGAGTTTCAGCTCATCCTGTTTGTAAGTTTTTATCAGAAAAATTGGGCTCGCCGCTGGTGGCGACTTCGGCGAATTTATCCGAAGCCGGCGATATTTACGATTCGGCCGACGCGATAAAAATTTTTGAGAACAGAGAATTTAAGCCGGACGCGATTTTGGACTACGGACGCGTTCCTTTTCGCAAACCTACGACCATCGTGAGTGTCATTAAAAAAAAATTAAAAATTTTAAGACAGGGAGAAATAAATGTATTACATAATCCGTAAAATTTCTTATTGGTTTGTTTTCTTTTTTCTTTCCGTGTGGACGGGAATGTTTATTTTTTCGCAAGGTTTGTATTGCGCCGCTGTTTTGGACGCGGATGCCGTGCTTTCTGAATTCAAATACGAAGCCGGTCAAGAAATAACGCGCCCGGCTCCGATTAAAGTAAAAGGACTTTATCTCACGGCTTACTCGGCCGGAAATCCGCAGAAAATTTCCGAGATAATCGGTTTGATAAAAAGCACGGAATTAAACAGCGTGGTCATTGATTTGAAAGATTACAGCGGGCTCGTTCTTTACGATTCAAAAATTGATTTTGTCAACAAAAACGGATTGAAAGAAACGCGAATAAAAAATCTCAAATCGCTCGTAAAAAAATTAAAAGACAATGGAGTGTACGCCATAGCGCGCATCAGCGTTTTTCAAGACCCGATGCTTGCCGAAAAAAAACCGGATTTGGCGATTAAAACAAAGGACGGAAAATTATGGAGAGACAAAAAAGGATTGGCGTGGGTGAATCCGATAAAACGCGAAGTTTGGGATTATGTGATTTCCGTCGCCAAAGAAGCGAGCCGCGCCGGTTTTGATGAAATCAATTTTGATTATATCCGTTTTCCGACAGACGGCGATATGGGCGCGCTGGCTTACGCAATAGGCGGAAAGAAAAGATACGAAGTGATGAATGAATTTTATAAATATCTGTCGGAACGGATGAAAAATGAGCCGGTTTATATTTCCGCCGACCTGTTTGGGCTTACGACTGAAAAAAGCGGGGAAGACGATATGCAAATAGGTCAGAGATTGGCGGACGCGGTAAAATATTTTGATTATGTATGCCCGATGGTTTACCCGTCGCATTATCCGAAAAATTATATGGGTTTTAAAAATCCGGCCGAACATCCGTATGAAGTTGTTTTGAACGCGATGAAAGCCGGCGTTAAGCAAGCGACCGGCAACAGAGGCAAACTGCGCGCTTGGATTCAGGCATTTAATATGGGAGCGATTTATGACGGAGATAAAATCAAAGCGCAAATCAAAGCGTCTGACGACGCGGGCGCTGACGGATGGATTTTATGGAACGCGAGAAATGTGTATGCCGCCGACGGGTTGTCAGTGGTCAAATGACCAATGTCCAATGTCCAATGACCGCAGTCCAATGTCCGTAGTCCAAAATAGTCCACTATGCCAAATTTATTCAGCATAAATTATTTGAAACAATTGTGCGCGGAATACCATTTTACGCCGTCAAAAAAATACGGCCAGAATTTTTTAATAAACCCGGCTCCGATAACAAGGATGGTTGAGGCCGCGGAAATTTCCAAAGAGGACACGGTCGTTGAGATCGGACCAGGGTTTGGAATTTTAACATTCGCGCTGGCGGAAAAAGCCGGAAAAGTTTTGGCGTTTGAAATTGAAAAAAAATTGGAATCGTATTGGAATAAAAAAATTGAACATTATAAAAATATTGAGATTGTTTGGGGAAACGTTTTAAAAAGTTCCAAATTCCAAAATTCAAAATTCAAAAAATATAAAGTGGTCGCTAATTTGCCGTATCAAATTACCTCCAACGCGATACGCGTTTTTTTGGAAGCGGAAAACAAACCTGAAATAATCGTTTTGATGATACAAAAAGAAGTCGCGGAAAGGATTTGCGCTGGGCCAGGAAAAATGTCAATTTTATCCGTGTCTGTTCAGTATTACGCCGAACCGGAAATCGTTATGAAAGCCCCGCGTTCGTATTTTTGGCCGGAACCGGGCGTTGACAGCGCGGTTTTAAAATTAAAAGTTTGCAAAAATCGTGACACCGACGTTGAAAATTTTTTCAGGATGGTTAAAACAGGATTCGCGAACAAACGGAAAATGTTGATTAAAAATCTTGAGTCGCTGGTCGGCAAAGACGGAAAAGAAAAATTAAAAAACGCTTTTAAACAAACAGGGCTTGATGAAAAAATTCGCGCGCAGGACTTATCCGTTGAGGATTGGGTGGGGCTGTCTATTAAAATTTTTAATTTTTAATTTTATAAATCCGTATTTGGAATTTAGTTGCGTCTTATTATTTATCCACTTCTTTACCTGACTTCATTTTTGTTTTATGGTATAATAATACCATTATAGCTTCCTATTTTTCGTTGTCTTATGGACGAAATCGGAAAGCAACCCAACGGTTTGAAAAAAGAGCAAAAGATTGGAATTATTCTCCTGTCTTTTTTTGCTGTATTCGCGATTGGATTGGGGGTTTTACAAATCAGGAACACGATGTATTCTCCGTTCGCTTTGAAAAAAACAGCGCCTCCGATTGACGAGAGTTTGACAAACGATATGAACGCTTTGCGTTTTCGCGACACGGACAAAGACGGCCTGAATGATTTTGATGAACTGTATGTTTATACTACGAGTCCATATCTTGAAGACACGGATTCTGACGGAATTTTTGATAAGCAAGAAATAGACAGCGGCACAAATCCGATTTGCGCGGAAGGAAAGGAATGCGAATCCGCGGGATTGGCTTCGGACGCGTTGTTGACGCAGAGCGCGACAAACACGTCAGCGTTTGGCGCGGTCGCTCCGGAAACGGAAAAACCCGTGAATATAAACGAGGCATTGCAAGATCCGAAACAGCTCCGCCAGATGCTTTTGGATTCCGGAATGAATGAACAAATTTTAAATAAAATTTCCGATAAAGATTTATTAAAAATGGTTCAGGAAATTATGGTATCCACTTCCACGATGGATATGATGAAACAGCTGAATAATATAAAATGAAATTGAAAATGAAATTTTTTTATGTCAAAAATTAAAAAAACCGGCCTTGGATTTATGATAGCGATTTTCGCTTTTTTCAGTATGTTCGGTTCGCTGTTTTTTTCAATTCGTCCGGCTCAAGCGCAGTTGCCTGTCACTATAACAACTTCACTTCCGGATACTGTAAAAGATTTAAAGGATATATTAATGAGTTTTTTGAAAGGCGCGCTTTTAAATGCTGTGATTCAGGCAGTAAGTTACGCCACTGATAAAATAGCTTACGAAGGAGCGGTTTGGATGGCTTCGGGAGGAAAAGGACAATCGCCGATGGCGCACACGGAAAGTTTCGGCGATTTTATGGCGAATGTCGGAGACGAGGCGTTCGGAGTCGCTTTGGAAGAACTCGGCGAACCGTATGGTTTGAATTTATGCGAAGTTCCGGACCCGCAAATTGATTTGACTTTGCGTCTCGGCATCGGCTTAAACGCGCGCGCCGGAACAGCCCAGGCTCAACAAATTCCGAACTGCTCTTGGAGCCAATTCCGCGAAAATTGGAGCAGCGCGATTGACACTTGGCGAAGTCAATACGGTTCGCAGGACGCTCTTTTAAATCAATTGAACGATTCAATTTCAGTTGACCAAAGCGATGTGGGAATTTATCTTGGCGCTTTGGCGAGAATCAATGATAGAGTGGTTGCCGAGAGAGAAGGCGAGGCGGCGCAGAGGACAGAGGACAGCGGTTTTAAGGCCCAAGTAAAACAAATATCAGATACCATTCTTACACCCGGCAATATGATAATGGCCGAAGCGCAAGCAAATTTGCCGAGCGCGCAACAAGATAAATCAGCTGAAAATTTTGACGCTCAGCTTGCCGCGGCAGGCGATAACGCGTTTATGATTATTCCGACAATGCTAGCCACATTTTTAAACACGCTTACTTCGCAGATGATTACGAATTATACCGAGAAAGGAATGTTTCCTTTTGGCATTGGAACTGAAGAAGGGGGCGGTTCTGATGTCGCGAGCGAATACGGTTCAATTTCTTCAGTAAGCGGACGGCGCGCCGCAGAGAAAATTTTCAGCGATTTGCTTACGACTAAAGTGTCTGCTGTGGAAAGATACAATATCCTGCCGGAGTTGACAAATTGTCCCGACACTCCCGGTATTTACAATTGCGTTGCCGATGAATCTTTGGCGCAAGCCGCGCAAGAATCCACAACCGGAAAACCGATTACAATTAAAGAAGCGATTGAAAAAGATTGGCTGCACGGAAATTGGAAATTGATTTCTCCGAATCGCGAAGCTGATAATATAAATAAAACTTGTTACCAAAGTTCTTATTGTTATGCAAATATAAAAGTTTTGCGCCAGTTGCGTTTATTGCCATTGGGTTTTGAGATCGCGGCTTTGAACAGCGACCCGGATAATCCTTGGACATTGAAACAGGTGGTTGACGGGTTTAGCGATTGCAGTTATATCAAAGACAGCCAGGGGAATATCGCTGGAATCAATAATGATCCCGTTAACAAACCATTTTGTCATCTTATTGACCCGAATTGGGTGATAAAGATATCGCCTGTGCGGTGCAATGCGATGGTTTACGGTTCAACTCCGATGGCGGACGGATTGTCAATACGGAAAGAAGAATGCGTGGATATGCCGTCTTGTGTCGGTTTTAACACCGACGGCTCCTGCTACGCTTACGGATATTGCGCGCGTGAAAAAAATGTTTGGCGTTTTGACGCTGATAAATGCGAACCCGAATACGCCAGTTGCCGAGTTTTTAAAGACGAAGGCGGCAACCAGCTCGCTTATCTCTATCGCACGCTGGACACTTCTTATTGTTCGCAGGACACGGAAAATTGCGCGGCATACAGTTTATATAAAAAGAACGGAAAATGGGCCGAGCCGGATTCCAATTTTATAAATCAACAAATTCATTTTAATAAAAAAGTTTCCGCTTCTTGTTCGTCCGGTTCAGCCGGATGTTCGGCGTTTAAAATCGCTTCAGCCGACAGTTCATTGTATCTTAAAAAAGCGCCGGATTATTTGAAGTGTTATGATGCTGACACGGCTACGGAAAAAATTGACTGGCCGCAGACACAGGCCGATTTAACCAAAATGAAATTAAGCGAAGAATGTGGAGAATACGCCAAAGCATGTATTAAAGATGAGCTTGGTTGCAATTGGTACACATCGGTTTTAAATCCATCGCTGAAAATTCCGGGCAAATTCACGCCGGCTGCGGTTGAAGAAAATCAAATCGTTTGGAACGACCAGTGCGACGCGAAATGTTCCGGATACGCGGCTTATCGTGAAATGCCAAGTAATTATTCCAACGGATTAAACACCGCTTACATCGTTCCTTCCACAGGACAATCATGTTCGTCGGAAGAAGAAGGGTGCGCGGCTTTCACAAATTTGGAAACCACCGAGAGCGGTTTGGAAAAATCAGAATACTATTCATATCTGCGTCCCTGTATTAAACCAGACGCTAATAAACAGCAAACTTTTTATACTTATGAGGGTTCCGTGGTCGGCGGTTATCAATTGAAAGTTTTTATTTTGGAAAAAGACGAACAAGGAGGTCCGAAATATTTTTATCGCGCAGCTGATGATATAAATTTATATACTACGATGTGCTCGGAAGATTTGTATAAAAAAGGTTTGGCGAGTTTGGACTGCCGGCAATTCAATGACGCGCAAGGAAATGTTTTTTACAAACTGCTTTCAAAAACAATCGCGGTTTCAGAAAAATGCGTTTCTTATCGTTTGAATAGCACTGAATTATACGCGGTCGCCGCGGCAGACGCGACAGCTTGCTCAAATATGAACGGCGTGTGGAGAAACAACGAATGTAAAGTATGCTTCCAAAATGGCGAATACAGAGACGAATTTTGTTTTTACTCCGGTTTGCCGCAGGGTGTTGCAAACAACGCGGGCGAAAGCAAAGGTTGTTCATCGGCAGTTGATACTTGCCGAGCGTATAAAGGCAACGCAGGAAATAATATAAAATTAATTTATGAAAATGATTTTGAAATCACAGGAGAAGCCGTGAACAATTGGTCTGCAAAAACTGGACAAATTTCTTTGTCCCCTGAAGCCACCCGTGTCGGAGGACACTCTTTGAGCTATGTGAATCAGAACGCGGATTCGGTCTCTTTGAATAATTTAAGTTTGAAAGCCGGAAAGAGTTATGATTTGACTTTTTGGGCAAAAGCCGGCGCCGGAAAAATCACCGTGAGTTTAAACAGCGGTGTTTTTGGCGTTGTAACTCCTGGCGACACTTGGCAATATTATCATCTAGGGCCAGTTGAATTGACGGGCGCGGATTCAGGCGCGAATTTATCTTTCGCTTTGGAAAAAGGAGGAAGGATATATCTGGATAATTTGCGTTTAACGGAAATCACCGATTATATTTATTTGGTAAAAAAATCTTTAGTTGTTGACCCTGTTTGCGACAGCGACGCGGACGACGGATTGCCGGGCGAAGCGTTGGGATGTTCGGAATACAAAACAGCTGATAATAATTCCATATTTTTAACCAATTTCAGTTATCTTTGCCGCGAAGACGCGATCGGTTGTGTCGGTTTGGTTGACACATATAATACGCCATCTGACGCAAAACCGCGCGCGTATAATGTTTGGCTTGCTGGTGAAAGCGGATCTACTCCCGAAATAACAATTGGAGGAAAAATTTTCTCTTGCCACATTTCAGTCGGCGAAAACGGATGTTATACAAATATTTTTGGATACATAAAAGAACAGATTGAAACCGCCGGAGGATTGTTCAATGCTTCGTCGGTTTATATTTCAGCAGATACTTCCGTGAACAGCCCGATTTATTTGGTGGCTATCAAAGAAGCGACCTGCAATCAAGCTGATTTGGGTTGTTCAAAAGCCGGACTTAAAAAATCCACACAGGCAGGTTATCAATACGAAGATGTTTTGATTAAAAACGACCCGGCGACTTATGAACAGACATTGTGCCAGAGCGAAGCTGTCGGTTGTCGCGCTTATTCTTCGGCGCAAGGAACATATTATTTTAAAGCTCCGGAAATGACCGGACAAAAAGTTTGTTCTTATAAAAAAGATGTTACCGTGAATGGAGTAAAAACCAGCGGATGGTTTTGGAAAAACACGGGTATTTGCTCAAACAATTCAACAAGATATTGTTCCGAGAATGGCGATTGCGCGACCGGAGGAACTTGCCAGGGCATAGGCGACCAACCATGTTATCCGAATTATCTTTTGGCAGGAGGAAATTATGGAATTTGGTCTTTCGGAGACAAAGCGGAATACAAAAATTTTGTCGGCGAATGTTCTATAGAAGCTGACGGATGTTCAAAATTTGTTGACCATTCAGACAATGACACCGCGTATTATTTTTTGGAAAACAATAAATTTAAAAATAAACAAAGCGAATGCAGAGGCGAGGCGAGCCAAAGCTACGGATGTATTTTGCTTGATAAAACGGATTCGCCAAATAAATCGTGGAGCACCGCTGCGACTTATCTCGCGAGCGCGCGCAAGAGTTATGATTTGGTTGCTCCGGAATCAAATGAAAACAATGACGCGAATGTAATTATAAAAGTAACGAAAGACAGAGAGTGCGGAGAGTGGCTTTATTGCAACCAGGTGCGACCGGTAAAAAACCCTGAAACAGGAGAAGTCGCTAATAAATGTTACGGGTTGGGTGTATGCGAAAAATCCCAGCCCGGCGAAGGAAGCAGCCAATGCGCAAAAGATATTACTTCAAATTGGGAAGGCAAAAATCAAATTTTAACGGAAAATGTTTATCGCGGACGCGATGTTTCGTGGAGAGGAATGGATTATTCCGGCTATTCGTTGTTTAACCAATTCCAACCTGCTGATTTGAACACGGTTGTTTATAGTGAAGGAGGCAAGGAATATAGCATTTTGGCGATTTATAAAAATGAAACCTGTTCGGGCGCAGATGACGGAAAAAATTGCGGAAAAGACAATAATGGCGATGGCAATAAAGACGGAATATGCAGTAAAAAAATGTGTTATTATCCTGTTTCTGGAATTACTCCCGGCGGAGCGCAAGGGCTTGTAAAAGATAAATTGGTTGAGACATCTGTTTGTCGCGGTTATCCTGAAAAAGACAGTCCATATCCGTCCTCCATACTTTCAAGCGACGGCAGGTTTAAAACAGGTTTTGATAAAGTGAATTTATGCAACGGAGGCGATTGCGATTGCAGTTATCTTAAAAAATCATACGGTTCAAACGATGAAAAATCAATGTATTACGAGTCGGCAGATTTAGCCGGAGACCGCGTGTGCAGTGGAGGAAAATATAATGATGTTTTTTGCTCAGAAGATGGAACGACAACCGCGGAAGAAGGTTATGTGACGAAAGAAAATTGTCAGAATGAAGGCGGATCGTGTTTGAGCGCGCATCGCCAGTCGTATCTTACGGGCTGGCAGGGTTATTGTTTGGAGCGCGATATGAGGCGAAAAATCAATGGCGACCCAAAACAGAATTCTTGTTTGACGTGGCTGCCTTTGGACGCCGGTTCAGGCATTAAAGATATTTTTTACGAAAACACTTCCGCCGGTTATTTGGCGAATAATAATCAGGATAGGTATGTGTGTTTGTATAACGAATCGCCGTTGGATAAAAATTATTCAAAAGTGTTCGTTGATATGAATGGAAGTTCGGAAGGCGGAATGGTTAACGCTTTTGTAGATGTCGGAAGTAATTATAACCAATATGGCGATTTATTAGATGAGGATAATTATGTAAGGGGAGTTGACCCGAAATTGCAAATAATTATGGACAGTGGAAAATTTGGGGTTAATTTTACTTCTTTGGCAAAGGCGGTTATAAATAAAAGTTATATAATGTCAGATGAGAACCTCCGTTCAAATGAGAACAGCCGTCTTTATAGGGAATGGTTTATACCTTTGGGTCGCGATTATGTAATCCCCGGCAATAACGGCAATGAAGATTTTATCAAAAAAGAAGAAATCAAAAGGATTGATGTGTATTTTGACGGAGAAGATCAGCTCACTTCAATAACTCCAAACATTGTTTCTTTTGAAACAGACGGCGTTAATCTTGTAAATTCAACTATTTGGAAGGGCAAGGAGTATGGCAAATTTAATTCCGGTATGATTGACAATGGAAAATATGAATATTGGGAGTGGCAAGGTTTTGTGGAAAATACCGAATGCAGTATAAATAATATTTCAGACCCAATCTTTAATTTGTTTCCAAATTTATACAAACAACCAAAATGGAATACCCAGGGAGCAACCGCGAACCAGGGATTGCTTGATTTAAGCAACGGAGATGGAGGTATGTATTACAATGGCGCTGATTCCGAAGGAAGTTGCAGCGGTTTAGGAATAAGGGCGGTTTTTGACAAAGATAATTATTTTAAGGGTTTTTGGATGTTTATGCACCACAACGCGGAAGGCGCGGGACACGAGGGATTTTTCTTTGTAATTCATTTTACAAATGGCAGATGCAAAGTGATGGCTCAAGTGTCGCAAAAAAGCAACAGCGCGTTTTCTTTGGACACAAAACCGATAACATGGCAGATGCGATTGGATGAATTAAAGATTAATCCCGTAAAAATACAAGAAGAAAAATTTCGTGTCAACCGTAAAAAGAATTTTAATTTTATTGAATACGGTTTGACCAGCTCGCTTGTTAATCTGCCAAAAAATTTAACAGTTCCAATTTGGGTTGATCCGTTTAATCCGAATGAAGCGGCTTTGGATTTAAGTCAAAAACCAGCCGGTGTTTACAAGGGTGGTATTCCGATGGCAGTATTTACTAATTCAAACGCCGCTCCGAGCACCCTTGATACCGCAGGAAATTGCGGCGGCGATGATACGCATCCAGTCGGTTGTTTATTGGAAGAAATGTTTGCCAAGATTTATAAAATATGGACTTGGAATTCAAGCGAAAAAAAATACGATGAAAATTTAAATTCAGTAAACGATGCCGCCGCGTTGCGCAGAAATTCCATCCCTCAAATCGCCGCGCCGGATTTCAGTTCCTGTATCAATAAAAGCGCGGGTTCCGGATGTAGAATAGCTAAAAAAAGCGCTTTCGCGGTGAATGATAAATATAACGAAGATGTTTATTTATCAAGCGGAAATTCGGCGTTCGTTCGCTTTTACGCTTGGGCCGACCCGATGCAAATGCCGTTAAGGCGAATCAAGATTGATTTTGACAATGGCAGTTTTCCATTCCAAAGCCAGAATGACGCGCAAAGCAATTATAAACCGCGTTGCGACGCGCCGAATGGAAAATTTTGTTCAGCTGATAATAAAATTCCTTGCGCCACTAACGCGGAATGTATAAATTTATCAACTCCGGCGAGGGGATGTTCATCAGAAGACGCGACACATCCACAATCAAATTTCGGCAACACCACGGAAACTGGTTGCGTGCCGGATTATTTTGAAGTGAGCACGAATTATGTCTGTGATTTGGAAGGGTATGCGAACATAGATGATGTTCCGGCGGCAAAAAGATACGGAAGTCCGGAAGGCGGCCATATAGCGGTAATGAAAACAACTGTGTCAGAGAACTATCAAATCGCGCTTACTCCTAAAGCCCGCGCTCTCGGACTTTCAGACGGCTCGCTCGTCTGCGCTTTCAAACCAAAAGTGCAGGTAATGGACAATTGGGGCTGGTGCAGTGGGAATTGCGGTGGAGCGGAGGGGTGTTATAAAGAATTTATTGATAGT
>JAQWDH010000017.1 GCA_028705565.1 Patescibacteria group bacterium
GCAACGCGCAAGTGACAGTAAAGGGCGCGACCAGTGGCGGCGAAACATATTTTAACACAGCTTTAACGGATACGAATGGAAGCTCAACTTTAAAACTTCCTCCCGGCACATATACTATGGATGTATGGTCTCCGACTCTTGGTTCCGTGACTTCAACAGCCAGCTCGTTTACAGTTGCGAGCAACGGGACCATTACTTCGGCCCCGTCCGATATTCTTGTAAAACCGACAGGCACGGTGACTATAAATATTTTGGATGAAAACGGAAACGCAACAACGACTCCAAAAGCGGTTGTTGAGTTTCAACAGATAAATGGAACTTTAAACAAAGTTGAATCGTTCAGCGTTGCATCAACCACGATTTCGTTGCCAAAATATGACGCGGGCGCCGATTCGGTGGCGATTAACAGTTCCACAACAACAAATCCGAATAATTTTTATTTGATGACTGTATCAATACCTGGATTTTCTCCTTCAAGTTTAATTTCTTACGGCGGAAACGGAACGATTATGGCGACTTCCACCGCGGTGAATGGGTTGTGGAAAATAGAAGCGGATGGAAATGAAACAATAAACATCAAACTTCCAAGCGTAAATTATATGAGTGGAGTCGTAAAAGACGCGAGCGGAACGGTAGTGGCGGACGCAACGGTTCATATGGAAAATAAAATCACAGGCGAGGTCATGGATGTCCAGGCGGACAGCAACGGTGTTTATACCACTCGCGTTTCAGACGGAACTTATTTAATGAGCGCCGGCAAAGATGGGTATATTGATACCGCAACGACAGTCGCCATCAGCGACAACGGAACTGTAAATTCTTCTTATACCACGATGAGCGTTGCCGCGTATACGATTACAGGCACGATTAAAGCAAGCGGAACCGCGACTGTCGGCGCGACAGTAAGAGGTGAAAGATTAGGCGGAGGCATTATTACGGCTACGACCGGCACTGACGGGACTTATACTTTGCGAGTTGTCGCCGGCGATTGGAAAGTTTCCGCTTCCGCGGACGGATATAATGAAAAAAGTTATGGAAGCGTGGTGGCGGTTGGAACCGCCGGCGTGTCAGGAATCAACATAGACATTACTTCAACCAATTCAACTTTGGCAGGAGCAACTTCAATGTCAATTACCCCTCAAACAGGCGGCGCTCTTACGGACACCGCGGCCAGTTTGAGCATTAACGCCGGTCTTTCCGCTTTGGCTACAAGCGCGAATACATATTCGTTGAATGAAAAAGAAACATCAAATGTTGTCGGGGGTGGCTCTGGCGCGCCTATTGCCAATGAAGCTAAAACAGTCACAAGTTATAATGACAGTGGAAACGGAGTCTCAATTCTTAATAAAGATGTTTCCGTGACTGCATCGTATTCAACTGCGGATTTAACAACTTCTCTCGGAACTTTATCCACCACAACGATTGAAAAAGTGAATATGGGCAGTTGGGATGATACGGCGGATAATTGGCAAAACTTACCGACAACGATTGGATATAAAAATTCAAGCGGCAATTTTATTGAACCGGCTTCTGATTTATCCAATGTTTCTACGGTATCGTTTACAGGCCAGACAATGCACTTTTCGGTATTCAACCCGATTGAAAGCTCAGACGGTTTGGCTCCTTCAGTTCCAACTTCAGTGGCGGCAGTCGCTGGAAACGGCTCCGTTACAATCACATGGACAGATCCTACAACAAACGCCGATGATTCTGCTCTTACCGATCTTTTGGGTTATGAAATTTATCGCGCGACAACCGCAGGCGGAATTTATACGCAAATCAACGCGAGCGATATCAGCGGCGCGAGTTATACTGATAGCGCGGTGGTAAACGGCAATACATATTATTACAAAGTTACGGCGGCGGATAATGGCGGTTTGGAATCGGCCCTTTCTTCAGCGTCCAATGCCGCGAGCCCGGCGGTTCAAAGTTCTTCATCTTCTTCCGGCGGTTCGGCGGTGATTGCGCAACCGGCTCCTGTTTTGGGAACCACTCCGATTACAACCAAAAATGGTTTGAATGTCGTTTACGCGAACAGCGTGATTTTAAAATTCAATTCAAGCAACGCGGTGCAAATGGCTATTTCTGAAAAGTCGGATTTCTCTGATGTGTCTTGGGAAAGTTATGTGGCGGAAAAAACACTTAAACTTTCAGACGGTTTGGGCGCGAAAAAAATCTATGTTAAATTTCGCACCGCCTTGGGAGGAGTGAGCGAAATAAAATCTTTGGATTTGACGGTTTTAGCTCCGCTTCCAGGCCAGAAAACGGAAGAAATAACAGTCCCTGCTGCTTCCGCTCCTGTCGCAACCGTTGAAAATCAGACCGTAATAAGCGCGAATACGGAATCAAATGTCGCATTTTCCAATTTATCATCGGTTTCGTTCCAACCTGGCGCTGTGATGAAATTTTCTTACAAATACCAAAACAGCGGAACCAAGAGTGTAAAAATAAAACTGGTGAGACAATTGTTGAACGCAAAAGGCAAAGTTGTTTCCGCCGCATCCGCTATCAAAACTATCAAAGCGGGAAAGTATTATCAGGCGAATATAAAAGAAACAGTGAACAAAAAATTGCCGGCAGGAGTTTATACGGTTAAGGTGAAAGTTTTAGATGCTAAATCGGGAAAAGTTTTAGACCAAAACAGTTTTGGAATTGAGATTGAAAAATTGAAATATAAAACATTTATAATGGGCGACGCGGCGTCAACTTCTTCGGATATAACTTTTGATGAATCTTATTTGGCAAAAATAAAATCAGACAAGAAATTGCCGGTAATTTTGAAACTGAAATACGGTTATACGAACACGACCGAAACAAAACAAACGATAAAAATGGTAAGGCAATTGTTGAATGAGAATGGAAAAGTTTTATCCTCAAAAATTGGAAAATGGATAATGGTTCCGGGAGAATTTGACAGTTTGACATTCACTCAATCTGTGGCCGGAAATTTATCGGTTGGAGATTATACAATTCGCGTGGCGGCTTACGACCGTGTCATAAACGATTTAATAGCCGAGAACAGCGTAAATTTCAGCGTTGAATTGAAATAAAAAATAGTGGTAATTTGAATAAAAGCGTCCCGACTTGGTCGGGACGCTTTTGATTTGATTTTTTATAGTGTTTTAAGTTATAATTAAAGTAATTTAAATAATTTTTTAATCATTCGCGCGTATGCCTCAAATTAACATCGCCATTAACGGCTTTGGCAGGATTGGACGACAAACGTTCAAAGTCGCAGTAAAAAATAAAAACATAAAAGTGGTCGCTGTGAACGATTTAACCGATACGAAAACATTGGCCCATCTTTTGCGGCATGATACGGCGTATGGACATTTTGATTTACAGGTTGATTTTGACGAGAAAAATTTAATAATCAAAGGAAAAAAATATCCTGTGTTCGCGGAAAAAGAACCGTCTCTTTTGCCTTGGAAAAAATTAAAAGTTGATGTGGTTTTGGAATGCACAGGCCGTTTTACAAAAAAAGAAGACGCGGAGGCGCACTTGAAGGCAGGCGCTCGCAAGGTTATTATTTCGGCTCCTGCCAAGGGCGGCGGAGTCCCGACTTATGTGCGCGGGGTGAATTGCGGAAAAATTAAAAATGAAAAATCTTTGATAATCAACAACGCGTCTTGCACCACCAACTGCATCGCGCCGGTGATGGCAATTTTGGAAGAAAAATTCGGCGTGGAAAAAGCGTTTATGACAACGGCTCACGGATACACCGCCGACCAAGTTTTGCAGGATGGACCGCATAAAGATTTGCGCAGAGCGCGCGCGGCCGCGGAAAATATAATTCCGACCACGACCGGCGCCGCAAAGGCTGTCGGCGAGGCGATACCGAGTTTAAACGGAATTTTTGACGGTTTGGCTTTTCGCGTGCCAGTGCCGACGGTTTCGGTTTCCGACATTACGGCTGTTTTGAAAAAAAATACAAGCAAAGAATTTTTGAATAAAGCGATTGTTGACGCGTCTAAAATAGCGCGTTTTTCCGGAATTTTAACAACCACCGAAGAACCGCTCGTGTCGTCCGATTTCGTGGGAAACCAGTTTTCCTCAATCGTTGATTTGAATTTGACGAATGTTGTCGGAGGAAATTTGGTTAAAATCGTGGCGTGGTATGACAACGAAGTAGGCTACGCGCATCGTATTGTTGAAATGGCGGAATTGTTCGCCGGTTAATAAAAAATTATTTATGGAAAATCAAAATGAAAAAATTAAAATAATTAATGAAAAAGTTTCTTTGTCGGAATTGAAAATTATTGCGGTAGAAAGATTCGGTGACATGGTTAAAGCTGTTGTTGATACTGATAAAGAGATAATGGCGGTTGGCGGAGAAATGCACGCCGACGAAGAAACTGAATTATTAAAAAATGGTTCAAAACAAGAAAGTTTGTGGGGTATAAATTTATATCCTGATAATTTAGAATCTGATTTTGTTGAATTTGATTCTATGATAAATATCCGGTCGCGTCAAAATAATCGTTCGCGCGGCGTGGAAAATGCGCAAATCAGGGAAAAAATTTTGGAAATTGTAAAAAAATTAATTGGTTGATTATGTCGTCTGATTTTATTCACAAAGATTTAGCGGAAGGAGGGTGGAATAGGTTGACTCTCGCCGAACAGCTTGGCAATATTGGCAGCGAGGTCGGCAGAGCCGTTAATTGGGAAAGAAAGAATAATAAAGAAAAACGCGAGAGCGCTTTGGATAGGGCTTTTGAACTTTTATATTTAACCATTGAAGATCCGAAGCAAAAGAACCGACTTAAAGAAATTTGTCGGGCGCGGGAAATTTTGGCTGATACTTTTTACGGAAATCGCGAATATGGCTACGCGCCGGAAGATTTGGAAAGGTATTTTTTTCAATACGCGGTCGCGGCGCGTCGCAGGATTTAATTTTTTAAAGAATTATAATTTAAAATTATGCGCACTCTTACGATTGAAACGCCGAATAAAATCGGCGAAGAAGTATTGTTGAAGGGCTGGATAAACGCCCGGCGGAATATGGGTAAAATCGTATTTTTGGATTTTCGCGATAGAGATGGAATAGTCCAAGTTGTCGGCGTGCCAGCGGAATTGGATGAAAAATCGCAGGAAGAATTGAAGCGCGTGAGACCGGAATGGGTTGTTGAAATTAAAGGCATTGTGAATGAACGCGGAGCCAAACAAAAAAATTCTGAAATGCCAACCGGAACAGTGGAAGTTTTGGCGAAAGAGCTGGTTGTTATTTCCGAAGCGCAAACGCCTCCGTTTGAAATAGATAAAGACACAAAAATCATCGGAGAAGAATTGCGGTTAAAGCACCGATATCTTGATTTGCGTTCAGAAAGAATGAAAAAAAATCTTGAAGCCAGGCATAAAATAAACAGGTTCGCGCGCGAATATTTATCAGCTAAAGGATTTTGGGAAATCGAAACCCCATGCCTCACAAAAGGCACGCCGGAAGGCGCCAGAGAATTTATTGTGCCATCTCGTTTGCACAAAGGCGAATTTTATGTTTTGCCGCAATCGCCTCAGCAGTTCAAGCAGCTTTTGATGGTTTCCGGAGTGGAAAAATATTTTCAAATCGCGAGATGTTTCAGAGATGAAGACCAGAGAGGCGACAGACAGCCGGAATTCACGCAGTTGGATTTGGAGATGTCTTTTATGGAAGAAGAAGAAATCTTGAGTTTGGTTGAAGAAATGGTTATCGGACTGGCGGAAAAAGAATTTCCAAATCTTAAAATTCAAAGAAAACCGTTCCCGCGTTTGGCTTACGCCGAGGCGATGGAAAAATACGAATCCGACAAACCGGATTTGCGAAATGATAAAACAGATAAAACCGAGCTGGCTTTTTGCTGGGTGGTTGATTTTCCGCTGTTTGAAAGAAACGAAGAAGGAAGTTTGGTTTCAACGCACCATCCATTCACTCGTCCGCGAGACGAGGATATGACGCTTTTGGACAAATCGCCGGAAAAAATAAGGGCTCGCGCTTATGATTTGGTTTTGAACGGTTTTGAAGTTGGTGGCGGAAGTTTGAGAATTTTTAAATCCGATTTGCAGAAGAAAATTTTTGAAATTTTAGGTTTGGAGGAAGAAGAAATAAAAAATCGTTTTGGGCATATGCTTGACGCTTTTTCTTACGGCGTTCCTCCGCATGGAGGAATAGCGCTCGGTTTGGATCGTCTTGCCGCGGTTCTGCAATGCGAAGAAAACATCCGCGAAGTAATCGCTTTTCCAAAAACGAGCGACGCGAGAGATTTGCTTATCGGCGCGCCGTCTTCTTTGCCGAAACAAACATTGGATGACGCGAATATTAAATTAAAATGATGCTTAACGAATTAAAACTTGAAAAATTTCAAGGCCCGTTGAGTTTGTTGCTTCAGCTTATTGAACAAGAAAAATTGGACATCACGGAAGTCGCGCTTTCAAAAGTCACGGAGCAATATTTTTATTACCTGGATAAATTGGAAGAAAGCCGTCCGGAAGAATTGGCTGATTTTTTGGTAATCGCCGCGCGTCTCATCTATCTTAAATCAAAAAATCTTTTACCTCATTTATATCCGGAAGAAGATGACAGCGGCAGCGATTTGGCAGACCAGTTGAAAATGTATAAAAAATATCTGGAAGCGAGCGTGATAATCAATCGGATGTGGGAGGATGGCAAGACGGCTTACGGGCGCGTTGAACCGCCGCCTAAAACATACGGACAATTCGTCGCGCCTTTAAACGCGCGCTCTGAGGAACTGCGCGAGGCGATGACGGCTTTATTGCGCCGCATTAAACCGATTGAGCCGTTGCCAAAAATCAAGATTGACATGACTTTGACCGTGAAACGCAAATTGGAAACATTATATTCGCTTTTGAAACAAAAAAACAGATTTGATTTTAATGAAATGCTTTCTGACGCAAAGAATAAAACTGAAATAATCGTAAGTTTTTTGGCTGTTTTGGAATTGGCAAAGTCAGGGAAAATAATAATCAAACAGACAAATATTTTTACGGAGATGACGGTTGAGAAAGTTTAAAAAAAGATATAACATACGAGTGGTGTGAATTTAATTGTTTTCTGCTTTTGTCAAAATATCGTTTTTTTATCTTTTAAAATGGTCTTCCGGGACCGCCGCCCTCGGGCGGTTGGTAGTTAAAAGATAAAAAAAGCGATATTTTAACTCAATGTTGAAAAAATATTTTACACCATTAATTAATATACAAAATTGTATAAACAAAAATATGCCATCGCTTATTTCTAAAATTGAAACAATACTTTTTGTGGCAGGGAAACCGCTCGCGGCAAAAAAAATTTCAAAGGCGTTGAATGAAAACGAAGAAAAAATTTCCGAATGTTTAACCGCGTTGCTGGAAAAATATAACGCGTCCGAAGACGCAGGTGTTGTTATAATGCGAAACAATGGCGAATGGCAGATGGTTTCCAATCCGGAGAATCGCGAAGCGGCGGAAAATTTTTTGAAAGCGGAAATCTCAGGTGAGCTAACGCGTCCGCAGTTGGAAACTTTAACCGTTATTTCTTATTGCGGACCGATAACCAAACCGGAATTGGAGCAGGTGCGCGGCGTGAACTGCGGTCTTATTTTGCGCAATTTGATGATAAGAGGTTTAATTAAAGAAAATAATGACGCATCCGGACTTTTGCCGACTTATGAGGCGTCCATGGATTATCTGCGCCATTTGGGAATAAGCGATTTGAGAGAATTGCCGGATTACGCTGAATTGCACAAACATGAATATATTGAAATCGCGAAAGAGGAAAAACAAATATAAACATATAAAATTATTTTTATGCTAAACGGGTCGCCAAATTTTTTAGTTTCTTTCGGTTTTACGCTCGTTGGCATGTTTTTTTTGTTTTTCGGTTCAATTTTTGCTTCTTCGCATTATCGCGCGGCGGCAAAGTCGGTTATTTTTTCTCC
>JAQWDH010000003.1:0-91626 GCA_028705565.1 Patescibacteria group bacterium
TTAAATTCGGTTCGTGGCTTAAAACTGCAAAAAAAATCGGATTTGATTATTTGGCGACAGGACACTATGCCCGGCTTAGTCGGGAATTTCCAATTACTTTGCTTGAAGCGCGCGATAAAAATAAAGATCAGACGTATTTTTTGCATCAATTGACGCGCGAGCAGTTAAAATATGTTTTGTTTCCAATCGGCGAATATATCAAACCGCAAGTTCGCGCGCTCGCGAAAAAATTCGGTTTGCCAACCGCGAAAAAGGAAGAAAGCATGGGAATTTGTTTTATCGGCGAAACGCCGATGAAAAAATTTTTAATGAAAAAAATCAAACCGAATCCGGGAAAAATTCTTTTGTCTTCCGGCGAAATTGTCGGTGAACACGACGGATTGGCGTTTTACACCATCGGACAACGATACGGTTTGTCGAGCGGTCGGAGAAGCAATTCCAGTGATAGCAGCAGACCATTTTTCGTTGTTGAAAAAAATTTAAAGCGAAATGAACTGGTAGTCGGTTTTGTAGATGACACGTTGCTTTATAAAAAAGAAATAAAAGTAAAAGAAATAAATTGGATTTCAGGTTCGGTTCCGAAATTACCAATAAAATGTCTGGCGCGTTTACGGCACAGACAGCCGTTGCAAAAATGTAACTGCGCGTTCGCGGAAAAAAACAATCTATCGGTCAAGTTTATAATTCCCCAGCGCGCCGTTACCCCGGGACAATTCGCCGTGTTTTATAAAAAAGGCGAGTGCCTCGGAGGCGGGGAGATTGTCGCGTAATTCGCAGTTTTGACTTTTTTGTTTTTTTTGGTAAAATTACTTGGAAAAGATTTATGATAACTTCCAAAGAATTAAGACAAAAATATCTTGAGTTTTTTAAATCAAAAGGCCACGCTATAATTTTGTCGGCTTCTTTGATTCCGGAAAATGACCCTACCGTGCTTTTTACCACAGCCGGCATGCATCCGTTGGTGCCGTATCTTTTGGGTGAAAAACATCCTGCCGGAAATCGTTTGGCGAACGCGCAAAAATGCGTCCGCACCGGCGACATTGACGAAGTTGGCGACAGAAGCCATCTTACTTTTTTTGAAATGCTCGGAAATTGGTCGTTGGGAGATTATTTTAAAAAAGAAGCTATTTTGTGGAGCTGGGAATTTTTAACTTCGCCCGAGTGGCTCGGTTTGAATGTCAAAAAGTTGGCGGTTTCGGTTTTTAAAGGCGATGCCGACGCTTCGCGCGACGAAGAAGCCGCGGAAATTTGGAAATCGGTCGGAATGCCTGCGGAAAAAATCGTTTATTTGCCGAAAAAAAATAATTGGTGGGGACCAGCCGGAATAACAGGCCCCTGCGGACCTGATACGGAAATTTTTTATTGGCAGGGAGAGGACGAATATCTGTCCGCGGAAAGCAATCCGGAAACCGATGAAGAAAATTGGGTGGAAATTTGGAATAATGTTTTCATGCAATACAACAAACAAATTGATGGGACAAACATCCCCCTTTCGCAAAAAAATGTTGATACGGGCATGGGTTTGGAACGCGCGGTAATGGTTTTGAATGGATTTGCGGATGTTTATCAAACCGACGGTTTTTGGCCGCTCATTCAAAAATTGGAAGAATTGTCAGGCCGCGAATATGTTGAAAATTTTGAAACAACCAAATCAATGCGCGTAATCGCCGACCATTTGCGAGCCGCCGTGATGATTATCGGCGATGACAAAGGAGTCGCTCCCGGCAATGTTGACCAAGGTTATGTCGCGCGCAGAATTATCCGCCGCGCTGTCCGGCACGGACGCAATTTGGGAATTAAAGAAAATTTTTGCGCGATTATCGCGGAAGAAACGATAAAAATTTTCTCGGAAATTTATCATGAAGTTGAAAAAAACAAAGATTTTATTTTAACTGAAATCGCGAAAGAAGAAAGCAAATTCAGAAACACGATTGAAAACGGAATTAAAAATTTTGAATCAAGAATAAATAATTTAAAATCAGGAGAAAAATTTTCAGGCAAAGAGGCGTTTGACCTGTATCAATCATACGGATTTCCTTTGGAGATGACGATTGAAATGGCAAAAGAAAAAGGCGCGGAAGTTGATGTCGCGATTTTTAATGAAGAAATGAAAAAACACCAGGACTTATCGCGCGCCGGAGCCGAACAAAAATTTAAAGGCGGACTCGCGGACCACAGCGAAATTTCCACGAAATATCATACTGCCACGCATTTATTGCATTCCGCTTTGCGCCGCGTTTTAGGCGAGCATATCGCGCAAAAGGGAAGCAATATCACGGCTGAGCGGCTCCGTTTTGATTTTTCACACCCGCAAAAAATGACCGACGAAGAAAAACAAAAAGTTGAGGATTTGGTGAATGAAGCGATAAAAAAAGATTATTCCGTGAGTTTTTCTGAAATGACTGTCACTGAAGCAAAAGCGCAAAACGCCATCGGATTGTTTGAAGACAAATACGGAACCAAAGTAAAAGTTTACACGGTCGGAGATCCGCGAGAGGAATTTTTCAGTAAAGAAATTTGCGGCGGTCCTCATGTTGAACGAACCGGCATTTTGGGAAAGTTTAAAATTTTAAAAGAAGAAGCGTCCGGCGCCGGCGTAAGAAGAATAAAAGCGGCGTTGGAATGAAGTCTATGGACATTTTTCAAAAAATAATAAATTATTTTTGGTCGTTGCGCAAGGAGTTCGCGAAATATTTTATTACCGGAATTGTAAGCGTGGTTTTGGACATGTTGTCGCTTATATTTTTAAAAGAAGTATGCGGAGTCCTTCCTGTTTTCGCCGTTGTCATCAATCAAATTTTTTTAATGGGGTTTGTTTTTTTGATGAACAAGCACTGGTCGTTTAGAGAGAAGTCAATGCCGCAAAAACAATTGGTCAGATTTTTATTGCTCACAGGCGTTAATTATTTATTTTCAGTGGGAGCTATGTATATTTTTAACCACTCGCTCGGTTTTGATTATCGTCTTGTGCGTTTGGCGAGTATAGCGATGATGGTAAGTTGGAATTTTATTTTGTATAAAAATTGGGTGTATAAATGATGTTTTTGGGCCTGTGGATGATATGTAAAGCGCGGCTATTGACATTTTTTTGGTTTTGGTTTATTATATATTTACTAAATTTTTTAAAAATGGAAAAAAACGAAAAAATAGAACTTAGGGGAAGGATAGAAGAACTTTTGCCGTCAGGCACTTTCCGAGTTAAATTGGAAAGCGGCCAAATTATTATCGCGCACCTTGCGGGTAAGATGCGATTAAATAAAATCAGATTGAGCTTGGGCGACGAGGTAAAAGTTGAAGTCACCCCTTATGATTTAACAAAAGGAAGAATAACATTCAGATATTAAATATCAACCGGTGCGGTGTAGCTTGGCCTTGATTGCCGGGCAATGATATCGCGGCAGTGGTTGGTATTTTTTCTTACTAAAAATTTTTAAATGGTTTTTTATGAAAGTTAAAGCATCAGTAAAAAAAATTTGCGCCAAATGCAAGACAGTGAAACGCAGGGGCAGGATTCATGTCATTTGTTCAAACCCAAAACATAAACAAAGACAAGGTTAAAAAACATTAAGTTTATTATTTTTTGCAATATTATGAGAGTAGCAGGCATCAATATACCAAAAGAGAAAAAAGCCGTTGTTTCTTTGGCTTATCTTTACGGAATAGGTCCGACTTTGTCAAAGAAAATTTTAAAACAGGCCGGAATCAGCGAAGATATTCGCGTAAAAGATTTTACAAGAGAGCAGGAAGATAAATTGCGCGCGATTATTGAAAAGGGTTATAAAGTTGAAGGTGATTTAAGGCAGGAAGTCGGCGGAAATGTTAAACGT
Source organism: Patescibacteria group bacterium (assembly GCA_028705565.1). GTDB lineage: Bacteria > Patescibacteriota > Patescibacteriia > Magasanikbacterales > GWA2-37-8 > STF2-47. Next base: position 3,828 of record JAQWDH010000003.1, read on the forward strand.
TTGAAAGACATTAAGTGTTATCGCGGTATTCGCCATATGAAACATCTTCCAACGCGCGGACAAACGACAAAGAGAAATTCACGCACTGTGCGCGGAAATACTCGCAAAACCATGGCTAGCGGAAAAAAATTGGCAAATCAAAAAACATAAAGATATAAAAACGGTGAATAATGAATCTTTTTAAATAATAATTATGACTGAAGAAAAAAATACGAATATTCCAGCCGTCGCGACAGAGGAAACAAAAGCGGCGGAAACAAAAATAACGGATTCGTCCGCTAAAATTTCGGTTGCCAAAAAGACAAAAAAGAAAAAAGAAGTAAAACAGGTCGCGCGTGGCAACGCTTATGTTCAGGCGACTTATAACAATACAATAGTTTCCATCACTGATTTGAATGGCAATGTGCTTGGCTGGGCTTCGGCAGGAATGTCCGGTTTCAAAGGCCCTAAAAAAGCCACTCCTTACGCGGCCGGTTTGGTGGTAAAAAATTTAATGGATAAAATCGCCGATTATGGAGTAAAAGAAGTGAGTGTTTTTGTAAAAGGCATCGGCGGAGGCAGGGAAGCCGCGATACGCGCTTTGCATATCAACGGATTTTTTGTTTCTTCAATTACAGACGTAACGCCGATACCTCATAACGGCTGCAGGCCGCCAAAAAAACGCAGAGTGTAATTTTATAAATTAGAAATTAGCATAAATATAATTTATTATGGCAAGAGATACAAAACAATGCGCTAAATGCCGAAGGGCCGGAGAAAAGCTTTTTTTAAAAGGCGAAAAATGTTTCGGTCCCAAATGTCCGCTTTTAAAAAGAAATTATCCCCCGGGAATGCATGGTTCAGAAGCTAAACACCATTCTAAACTTTCCGGATACGGCAAGCAATTGCGTGAAAAACAAAAAGCCAAAAGAATTTATGGGATTATGGAGCGTCAATTCGCGAATTATGTCGCCGAGGCATCCAAAAAAGTCGGAAATACCGGTATTATTCTTATAAATTATTTGGAATCTCGTTTAGATAATGCTGTTTACAGAATGGGGCTTGGCAAATCGCGTCAATCCGCCAGACAAATTGTCAGTCATGGTCACATCACTGTTAATGGAAGAAAAGTTGACGTGCCGTCTTTTAGAGTCAAAGTCGGACAAATAATCGCTTTGAAAGAATCTTCCAAAAATAAACCAGCTTTCACGAACATTGAAGAAAGGTTGGCAAAAGCGGAAGCGCCGTCTTGGATAAGCGTTGACGCAAAAAAAGTTTCAGCCAAAATAACAAGCGATCCGGTTAAAGAAGAACCGGAATTTGATGCCAAGACGATAATTGAGTTTTATTCAAGATAAAATAATTATTTCCCTCAATTTTTAAGGAGGGAGGAAATATAAAATTTTATGGAAAACTTACTTTTACCTTCAAAAATAGAATTCATCGCGGATAATGACAATAAAAACGCCGGCGCGGTGGTTATCTCGCCGTGTTATCACGGTTACGGAGCAACCATCGGCAATACTTTGAGACGCGTGCTTTTATCTTCGTTGCCCGGAGCCGCCGTTGACGCATTTAAAATTAAAGGAGTTCAACATGAATTCAGCGCCGTGCCCGGAGTAAAAGAGGACGCGGTGGAAATTATATTGAATTTAAAACAGCTGGCTTTGAAAGTTTTTTCAGACGAATCCGTGGTTTTGACTTTAACGAAAAAAGGCGTTGGTCCGGTAACAGCCGGGGATATTAAAAAAGACGCAAATGTTGAAGTTATCAATAAAGATTTGGTTATCGCGAATATCACTGACGCGAAAAATGTTTTTGATATGGAAATCATCGTAAATCGCGGACGCGGCTTCAAACCTGTTGAAGAAAAAGAAAAGAAAAATTACGATCTGGGAACAATAATAATAGATTCTTCTTACAGCCCGATTAAGGATGTGGGGTATAATGTTGAATATACCCGCGTCGGAGATATTACAAACTATGAAAAACTCACTTTAAATATTGAAACCAGCGGCGCCATTTCAGTTGAGGAATCCGTGCGCGAGGCAAGTCAGTTGATTATGGATCATTTTTCAATCGTATTGAACGGTTTGTATGGAAATGGTTTAATGTCCGTAAAAGAAGAAGACGCGGAAGTAAAAACAAAGACCGAGAAAAAAATCAAAAAAACAGTGAAATCAAAAAAGAAACAATAATATATGCGACATCAAAAAAATAAAATAACTTTAGATAGAAAAACGGCCGCAAGAAGATCTTTACTCGCTAATTTGGCCGAGAGTTTGATTTTGTACGAAAAGATCAAAACCACAAAAGCGAAAGCCAAAGCGACTTCTTCTGTGGTGGAAAAAATAATCACCAAAGCGAAAGGTGAAAATGTTTTGAACGCCAGACGTTCATTGATGAAAATTTTATATACAGAAAACGCCATTAAAAAAGCAATGGAAGATTTAAAAAACAGATATTCTGATAAAAAAAGCGGATTTACGAGAGTTATCGCTTTAAAAAGGCGAAAAGGCGATGGCGCCGAAGAAGCAATCGTAGAATTAGTTTAACCATTATATTTATGAGTTCAATCAAAAGAAAAAAAGTTGAATTAAACGCCGCGGGGCAAAGTGTCGGTCGTTTATCTTCTAAAATTGCGACGATTTTAATCGGTAAAGACAGGCCGGATTTTGAGCCGCACATTGACAAGGGCGGCAAAGTTACGGTTTTAAACGCGAAAGAAGCGGTTTTTACAGGTAAAAAAATTGAAAAAAAACTTTATCGCAGGCATTCAATGTACCCGGGCGGTTTGAAGGAAACTCCGGCAAAGAAAGTAAAAAAAGAAGACCCAAACGAAGTAATCCGTCACGCCGTGTCAAGAATGTTGCCAAAAAATAAAATGCGCACTGCGCGACTTTTAAGATTGTCTTTTAAATAATTCTATGAAATTAAACGCGACAAAAAAAGAAGAATGCAGAGCCGTGGGCAGGCGTAAATGCGCCTCAGCTCGCGTAAGAATTGAAAAAGGAACTGGGAAAATCGTTATCAACGGCAAGCCGTATGACGAGTATTTTCCGACTTTTGAACTTAAAGAAATAATTTTGGCACCGCTCAAATCAATGGCAAAAGAGAAAGACCTTGATATTTCGGTAAAAATTGTAGGCGGAGGCAAAAACGGACAAGCGATAGCCGTTCAGCATGGAATCGCGAGGGCATTGGTTCGCTGGAACGTTGATTTCAAAAAGAGCTTAAAAACATTGGGAATGCTAACACGCGACGCTCGCGTAAAAGAACGAAAGAAATTTGGTCTCAAACGCGCCAGACGAGCTCCGCAGTGGTCAAAACGTTAAAAAATATTTTAAAAACATCCCGATCAATCGGGATGTTTTTGGTTTGTAAAAAGGGTAAAATTGTGGTAAAATTCAAAAATAAATTTATGATAACAATTTTATGCTTACAAAAGAAAATAATTATGCTTTTATAGACAGCCAAAATCTTAATTTAGGTATACAAAGTTTGGGTTGGAAGTTGGATTTTAAAAGATTTAGGATTTATTTAAAAGAGAAATACCAAATCTCAGTCGCATATTTATTTATTGGCTATATTCCTCAAAACAAAGATTTATACTTATCAAAAGATAAAATCATATTTATGAATAAATTAAAATCTAAGCTTGAGTATAAAAAAGAAAAAGCACCGCTTAAGGACGAAACCTAAAGAGGTGCTTTTTCGTATGAATTATATTTTTATAATATCACAAATAGTGACAAATGTCAATTATCAATCATTTTTTATTTATTTTTAGCCATTTTGGCTGTGGATAACTTATGGATTTAAGCAAGTTGGACAAAATTTTAAAAGATGAAAAAAAATACCGCGCGCAACAGGTAAAACGGGCGGTGTTTAAAAATTTAATCAAAGATTGGTCAGAGGCGACTTCATTGGCGGTGATTTTGCGAGAAAAACTCACGCAAGAATGCCCGCTTGAAATTGACGCGAGAGTTTTTATATCCAAAGACGGACAAGCGATAAAAGCGCTGATAAAGTTAAAAGACGGATTGGCCATTGAGTCGGTGCTTATGCGATATAAAGAAGGCCGCAACGCGATTTGCGCGTCAACGCAAGTAGGATGTCCTTTGGGCTGCGTTTTTTGCGCAACCGGAAAAATGGGATTTAAAAGAAATTTAGACGCCGGAGAAATAGTTGAACAAATTTTATTTTTCGCGCGTTATTTAAAAGAACGCGGAGAAACGATAAAAAATGTCGTGTTGATGGGAATGGGGGAACCGTTTTTGAATTATGACAATGTTTTGTTAGCCACGCGAATTATCAACGATAAAGACGGATTGAATTTGGGAATTCGCCATATTTCCATTTCCACGGCCGGACTCACGGAAGGAATTAGGAAACTCGCGGAAGAAAATTTAGCGGTAAATTTGGCTATATCCTTCCACGCTCCGGATGATGAATTGCGCGCGCGTCTTATGCCAATAGGAAAGCAATATCCGATTGAAAAAATTTTATCCGCAGTTGATGAATATATTGAAAAAACAGGCAGAAAAGTGATGTTTGAATATGTTTTAATCAAAGGAGTTAATGATTCGGACGCGGACGCGAAAAAATTAGCCAAACTGATGAAGAAAAAATTATACATGGTAAATTTAATAGCGTATAATTCAACTAATGATTTTTCTCAGTCATCGCCGGAGAGAACCGCGCGGTTTAAAGAAATTTTGGAAAATGAAGGAGTGAGCGTAACGGAACGGCATAGTTTTGGAACGGACATTTTCGCCGCTTGCGGACAGTTGGCTGTATCCGGCGTAGTAAAATTGTAATTTATGTCATACACGGTGGCGCAAAACACATCTTTTTTAACATCTGCTTCCATTTTGCAGAAAGTTATTTCTTTCGCGTATTTTACTTTGATAGCGCGGTTCATTGGCGTTGAAAACACAGGACAATATTTTTTTGCCATCGCTTTTACAACCATATTTACGGTTGTAGCCGATTTCGGAATGGGGCCAGTGTTGACGCGCGAAGCGGCTAAATATCCGGAAAATTCCGAAAAGTATCTCAATACGGTTTTTTGGACAAAAATAATTTTTGGATTGTCGGCATATTTATTGGTCGTTTTTTTTGTGAATATCTTGAATTATCCGCCTATTACAAAAGATTTGATATACCTGTCAGGTTTGACTATGTTTTTTGATAATCTGCATTCCGTTTTTTACAGCATTTTTCGCGCGCGAAAAAATTTGATTTATGAATCAATCGGCGTAATCGGCTCGCAATTTATAACTTTAATAATCGGCACAATCGCGCTTTTAAGCCACTGGCCGATTATAAGTTTAATCGCCGCTTATACTATTCCTGCGTTTTTAAATTTTTTATACAGCGCTTATTTCGCGCGCAAGGTCTATAAATTAAAATACTCGTTCGCGTGGAATAGAGAAATTTTTAAAATGTTTTTTTATCTGGCCGTGCCGTTCGCTTTGGCCGGAATCATCGGGCGTTTATATTCATATTCGGACACGCTTTTAATCTCAAAATTTTTAGACCAAAAGGATATGGGTTTGTGGAGCGTGCCATATAAAATAACTTTCGCTTTTCAGTTTATTCCTTCGGCATTGGCCGCCAGCGTTTATCCGGCGATGAGCGGATTTTATTTGTCGGACAAGGCGAAAGTAGGCGAGTTGTTTGAAAAATCTTGGCGGTATTTATTTTTGATTGTTTTTCCATTATCGTTCGGATTATTCGTCTTGGCAAAACCGGTAATAATTTATTTATACGGTCCGAATTTCGCGTTGGCTGCGGAAGTTTTAAAAATTTTGCTGATGAGTTTAATTTTCGGATTTTTAAGTTTTATAACGGGTTCTCTTTTGAACGCAGTTGGAAAACAAAGCAGGCAGACGGCGCTTTTGGGCGCGGCGTTGACAGTAAATATTATTCTAAATTTGATTTTGTTGCCGATTTTCGGCATAAAAGGCGCGGCTGTATCGGCTTTAGCCGGAAATATAACGCTTTGTCTTGGAGGATTTTATTTTACAGGCCGAGAGATAATAATAAATTATGGCAGATTATTCAAGTTTTTAAATCAATATTTTTGGCCGGCGTTGTTTATGGCCGCGGCTGTTTATTTTATTTCATCGCGTTTTGGATTTTTTCTTTCCATTCCGGCCGGAATGATTATCTACTGCGCGCTTGTGTTTGTGAGCGGGGGAGTGGATAAGGAAATAATAAAAAGAGTGTTACAAAAAGTGATTAAAAATTCAAATGTTAAAAAACCGATAAATTAAATTTATGAAAACATTGATTATCACATTGGAATATCCGCCGACAACCGGAGGTATCGCTTCGTATGTTTATAACTTCGCCGCGCATTTGTCGGCGGAAGAAACCATAGTTTACGCTCCGCAAGCGAAAAACAGCAAGGAATTTGATTTAAAAAATAATTGGAAAACATTTCGTTTGAATCCGTATTTTCCGTTTTTTTGGCCGCGCTGGCTGCGTCTTTTTTGGCAAATCAGAACCATTGTCAAGAAAGAAAAAATCGCCATTATTCATGTGCACCACGCTTTGCCCGTCGGATATGTCGCGTATTTTATTAAGAAGTTTTATAAAATTCCTTTTTATATTTTTTTACACGGCACGGACTTGGAGTATGCCGCGCGCGCGGGTTCAAAAATAAATAAACTAGCGAAGATTTGCCGTTTTGCCGACAAAATAATCGTGAATAGTATTTTTTTAAAAAATAAACTGCTTTCAAAAATTGAAAATTTAGAAAATATTGAAACCATTTATCCTTGTCCGGCTGATTTTTTCTTTTCCTCGGTTTCGGAAGAGGAATTAAGGATATTAAAAGCCAAACTGGCTTTGGAAAATAAAAAAGTTATTTTAACCGTGGCGCGTATGAGTGATGGCAAGGGGTATCCGCATTTGGTTCGCCTTTTGCCGAAAATTTTGAAAAAGATTCCCAATCTGGTTTGGCTTATCATCGGCGACGGACCTAAAAAAAATATAATTTTGGAAATGATACAAAAAAATAATTTGCAAAACGCAGTGAGATATCTGGGCGAGGAATCTTACGCGGACCTGCCGAAATATTATCAGCTCGCTGATTTGTTCGCGCTTTTGACGCATAAAGACGAATCAGCCGAAGAAGGATGGGGAACAGTGTTTTTGGAAGCGGCCGCGAGCGGAGTTCCTGTGGTGGCCGGACGCGCCGGAGGCGTTGAAGAAACCGTGGAAAATTTGGTAACAGGACTTTTAGTTGACGCTTATCAGGACCAAAGCGTTATCTCGGCCATTACCGATTTATTGCGCGAATCAGAATTTGCCAAAAAAATGGGTCAGGCCGGAAAAGAGAGGGTGTTGGCGGAATACACCTGGGAAAAACAAATAATGAAATTAAAAATATGATTATGCCGGATTCCATTTCAGTCATAATTCCGGTTTGTAATCATGCCAAAGTTTTGGGCCGTTGTTTTGAGAGCATAAAAAAACAAACGCGCCAACCGTTGGAAATTATTGTCGTGAATGATGGCAGTACGGACGATTTTTTAAAAATAATAGGCGAAATTTTGTATTTATACAAAGATTTGGATATAAAGACAATCAATCAAGAAAATAAAGGGGCGGCTACGGCGAGAAACAGTGGACTTGCCGAAGCGAGCGGGGAATATGTGATTTTTTGGGACGCGGATACTGTTGCAAAACCGCGGATGCTGGAAAAAATGTTTTTGGCTTTAAAAAACAATTCGCGAGCGTCTTACGCTTATTCTCAATTCAAGTTCGGCTGGAAGAAAATTAAAAGCCATCCGTTTGACGCGGAATCGCTTAAAAAAATAAATTATATTGACACTACGAGCTTGATAAGACGAGCAGATTTGCCTGCGCGTGGTTGGGACGAATCGTTAAAAAGATTTCAGGACTGGGACTTGTGGCTTTCAATGCTTGAACAAAATAAAACAGGAGTTTTTATTCCGGAAGTTTTGTATGTAAAAATCGTCGGCGGTCGAAAAGGCATGAGCCGCTGGATTCCGAGTTTTTTATTTAAATTGCCATTGAAAATTAAAGCGGTCAAAGATTACGAAGACGCGAAAAAGGAAATAATAAAAAAACACAATCTTTGAACATAATTGACTATGGACAGTTGTCAATTTTTTTGGTAAAGTAAAAAAAGTTGGTTCTTTTAAAATTTTAGTTCGCCAAAGGCGGATGCCCAAAAGGCAAAGGAGGAAAAATGGGAAAAAAAGTAAAAAGTAAAAAAATAAGTTATGAGCTTTTTTTGTGCCTGTTTCGTTTAAAGTTAACTCCAGAGGAAAAAGAAGAATTAAGTAAAAACGTCCTCCAAATTAAAAAGAAACTTGTTCCTTATGTTTTGTTGAATTCAACAGAGTTATTTTTTCATATTCCTGACGAGGGGGTAGAAATAAAGAAATTGATAAAGGAAATAGAAAAGTTAAGGCCCATTTCCAAGTTAGAAGTAATAGAGAGCGTATTGGATAATAAAGAAAATTTGGATTTTTTTAAAAAAGGGGATGCTCTAATTATAAAGCCCAAAGAAGGCATAGAGTACTCATTGAAGTTTTAGTTTGCTATAGTAATAGCAAAGGAGGAAAAAATGAGTGAAGAAAAAAAAACAATGAATCCAAATGAACTTTTAAAAGAGCTGCTCCCAACAGAAGACAAGAGATTAAATACACAAACATTACTTTTGCATATCCCTAAGCAGGGTATAGAAATTAATGAATTAATGTTAAAGATGAAAGAAATTAGAGGAATGACTGAACATGAAGTCTTGTGGAATATTTTAAATAACTGGAATAGTTTGGATGTTGAAAAAGTGAATGTCCTTATAATAATAAAAGTAAAGGATGGTCTTAAACGTTCCACGGAACTTTTTTAAACGCGTCAAGCAGAGAATACCTCTGCTTTTTTAGTTTGCGTAGAAGAAGCAACAATCGTTAAAAAGACGATTCCGAAAATATGGAAAAGCGCCGGTGAAGTAATGTTGATGACGAGCATCGCCGCGAGCGCGGAAATAAAAAATCGTTTTGAATATGGATAATGATTTACGGCGTTAAAAATAAAAATTATAAATAAAATCCATATCGCAAATCCGACAGCGCCCATTTCCGCGATTATTTCAAGATAACCCCAGTCAAAATGTTGCGTTGTGATTTCTTTTTTAAAAACAGGGCTGTAAGCCGTTACAGTGTCGCCCAAACCGCTGCCAAAAATCGGCCTCGCTTTTATTTTTTCCAAAATCGGACCGAGTAAAAGCATCCGGCTCATTGAACTTTCCTCAACGCGCGGAGCGGCGATGCTTTGCAGCCGCAAACCGAACAATTCCAACCCCAAACTTTGTCCCCGGCTCGCGACAGAGTGTAAAAAAGTAAAAATTAAAAAGAAAGAAAAGAACACAGCGACTGATACGGCGAGCCATCGTTTCCAATTTTGTTTGTTGAATAAAAATAAAAGTCCGATAAATAACGCCAAAACATAAACGCGCGTGAGATTTATGGAAAGAATGGATAAAAGAGAGAACACGGAAAAAAACACGATTTTTTTATCGTCGTATTGTTTTTTGATTATTTTATGCAAGAACAACAATAATGTTGGGGTCAGCAGCAGTTGTTCGTTTAAAATTATTCTATAAAAATTCAACCCCAAGTCGGTGATTTTTCCGCCCGCGACATCTCGGAACCAATGATAATAGGAATCTTGCAAAGCGAATAATCCTCCGCCAAATCCGAAAAATGTGAAAAGGGCGAAAACGGCGTTTCCGATAATCGCCGCGTAAAGCGCGTTCATCGCCGTATTTTTAAATTTTTGTGAATTCCAAAGTTCACGCAGTGGAAAATAATAAAGCAGAAATAAATATGGAATAAGGTCTGATATTATCAAAGGAATATCATTACCGAGAAAATATCCGCGCGCCGCGGAAACACACGCGGATAGCATCAGCAACAAAAATAAAAAAACGATTTTTTTGTTTTCTTCCAAAGAGGTTTTAACTTTTTTGCTTTGAATTTTTTGAAGCGAGTAAATTGATAAAGACGCGACTAATAGTAAAACGCGCAAAGAAACGCCGTGAACAGCGAAAAAATTTCCGCCGCCGCCCAAAAGTATTTCCCCGGCTATTATCAGCCAGCCGATTTCCGGTTTTTTAAATAAAAAATAAACGGCGGTTGCCAATATAAAAATCGCCGCGATTGAATTAATCGGGTTGGCGGCGAAAAGGGGAGTGTCCGGACCGAAATAATAAGAAAAAATTCTTATTAAAAAATAAATCACCAAAAAAATCGTTATTTGTTTTGATTTTGGCATAAGATTATCATCGCGAGCGAAACGCTGAAATCCCATTCGCGAATTCTTTCGCGTTCATCGGTTTTTTTCCTTCCGTTTGCAATTCTAAAATTTCAAGCGAACCGTTTTTCGTTCCTAAAAATAATTTATTTTCTTCAAAAGAAAATTCTCCGGGCGGATTTTTTTTATCGGCGGCGACAGCGATTTTTAAAAGCTTGATTCTTCTGCCGTTCCAAACAAACCAAACACCGGGCCACGGATGAAATCCGCGCCATTGGTTATATGTTTCAAGAGCGGTTTTATTAAAATCAATTTGGCCGTCTTCACGCGTAAAAATTTTACAAAATGTAGCATCGCTGTCATTTTGCGGTTCCGGGCGTATTTTGCCTTCAACCCAGTCGCGGATGGTGTCTAAAAGCAAAAATTTGGCGGTTTTAAGCAGTTTTTCGGCCAAAGTGGCGTAATTATCGGTATTTGTAATTTTTACGGCTTTTTGGGCTAAAACAGGACCATGGTCCATTTTTTCATCCATTAGCATTATGGAAACGCCGGTTTCTGTTTCGCCATTGATAAGAGCTGTTTGTATTGGCGAAGCGCCGCGATATTTAGGCAATAAAGAAGGATGGATATTGATTGATTTATATTCAGGTTCTTCCAAAATATTTTTTGGAATCATAAGACCGTATTCGCAAACTACATTGAGAGAATGGCGGATAAAAGGCGATGAAATGTTTTTTAAATTTTCCGGTTGGAATATCCGGATATTATTTTTTTCCGCCAGAATTTTAACCGGCGATTTTTGTATTTCTTGCTTGCGTCCAACAGGTCTGTCCGGAGCGGTAAAAACAGCGGGAATTTCGTGCTCGCCGCTTTCAATCAAAGTTTTTAAAATTTCAGCCGCAAATTCTCGCGTGCCGAAAAAAATAATTTTCATAATAATTACGCGTCATTCCTTTTTTATATTTTTCGCTTTATCAATAAATAAAATTCCATCAAGGTGGTCAACCTCATGCTGTATCAAACGAGCTAAAAAATCGGACGCTCTAAATTTCAAAATTTCGCCTTTTTCGTTAAGCGCCTCAATTTTTATTTTTTTCCATCGTTTTACTTGTCCGCATATATTCGGCACAGACAGGCACCCTTCGTAATCCCATTTTTTTAACAGGGAAGACGGTTTAATCTCAGGATTTATAAGAACCGTTGGATTTTTTTTATCCGAAGAATAATTTTTTGCGAGCACGCACAGGCGCAGAGAAATTCCGATTTGCGGAGCCGCCAGTCCGGCTCCGCTTTCGGCGTTTTCCAAAGTTTCAGCCATATCTTTTATTATCCGTTGTATTTTTTTTCCACTGATATCTTTTGGGTCTATTTTTTCCGCTTTTTGTCTCAAAACGGAGTTCGGTTCAATTAAAATTTTTAATTTCATACTGTTAGCAAAGTGTTCGGATTGGGGTCTGTTTTCCAATCCGGCGGCAGGCGCGAAGCCAATAATTTCGCCGCTTGTTTATAATTTTTATAATTGATTTTCGCCAAAATTACTTGCCAATATCTTCCATCGTGAAAATAAGGATACATTCGCAAAGAACTGGATATCTTAATGTCAAAATCGTTTTTCGTCAAGGGCAGCAGTAAATTATAAACGCGCGCTGATTCTTTTTCGGCGGTTTCTTGCGAAGGATGTCCGTAACACGCTCTCCATAAAAATTTATAAGGAGGATACGCGAACATTTTTCTTTGCGCCAATTCTTGCAGATAAAAATTTTTCGGGTCAGACAAACTTTCAAAAATGTAATGTTCGGGATGGTTTGTTTGCGCGACAATTTTGGCGTCTTCCGGCAAATTATATTGCGCAGAACGCAAAATTTGCCAGAGATCTTCCGTTATTCTGTATTCAGGCACGAAAAGAGGGGTATCAGCGTCCAAAAAGACCAACAATTTTATTCTTTGCCAATTCAAATGAGGCCACGCCATTTGCGTTCCGACAATAATTTTATTTTCATCGCCGTTCAATTTTGTTATATCATAACTGTCATAATCAACGCGAACGACCTTCCTTTCGTTTTTTCCGGCAGTAATTTTTCTCATTTCTTTTTCAGCCATTTGCGTTCCGACTCCGAACATCGCCATATTAACGCCGCGGCAATTTTCGCATCGTGTTATCATTTGTCGTTTGTTTCCGCAAAAATGGCATTCAAGCGAATTTTTATCTTCATGGAAAGTAAGCGGTCTTTGGCAATTTTGGCATCGCAATACAGTTCCGCAATCTCTGCATCCGACATAACTCGCGGCTCCGCGTCTGTTTAAATAAATAAAAACATCCCCGTTTTTTATTTTTAGTATTTCTTCAACGAGAGAAAGTCCGACAAAGCCGTAATTTTTCGCTTGCCGTTCTTTTTTTAAATCTAAAATTGAAGGGAGACGCGGTAAAATCGGCGGACAAGAAATATTGGAATCATATATTTTTTTTTCGGCGAAATAAAATGTTTCCACCGAAGGAGTGTGGGAAAGCAGACGCAGTTTCGCTTCGTGATGTCTTGCTAAAAACATCGCCGCGTCGCGGGTGTGAAAGCGCGGCGCCATATCCCAACTTTTATAATCCGAATTACCTTCGTCATCTAAAAAAATATTTACGAGGTCAGACCATGGCAAAAAAATCGCTCGTCTTGTTCCGACAACGATTTTTTTGCGGCCCGTCCACAGGTCAAGCCAAATATCAAATAAATCTTTTTCGCTTGTGTCGCCGCTTATCAAAACAGTTTGTTTTTGTAAATTTAACGGAAGAATGTTAAAAATTTTTTGTATTTGTGGCAATTCCGGAGCCAATATCAATGTTTGGCGCGAAATGTCTATGTTGTTGGAAATGTAAGCGATTTTTTCATCCAGATTCGCGTATATGAACATTTCCGGTTTTCCGTTTTTAATTTTGCGCGATTTTTTTTTATCGCGAAAATCGGTTTTTGTTTCATTGGCGAATACGCGCGACACGGCGGTAATTTTTCTTTTTTGCAGAGGCAAAAGGTTGCTTTTTATTAGAAAACCCAAAGAGGTTCCGTAAAATTCCGAGATATCTTCCAAAAAATCAATTTGTTTTTCTGAAAAAACGGGTTTATCAAAAATTATTTCGGATATCGGTTTGATTTTATTTTTTTCGTTTTGTTTTTCCGTTATTTTTTTTACGATGCCAAATAAACTTTTTGTTTGAAAAGGAATTTTAACCAATTGCCCGGATTTTATTTTTGTTTTGATTTCGCCAGGAACAGAATAAGTCAAAAAAGGCAACGAAAATGGCATTCTTCTGGCTGGTATAACATCAATCTGCATAATTAAAACGTAAAATTCGCGGTAAGATAACCAACGCCGAAAGGCGATTCATAAGAATATTTTTTATAATCAAAATTTACTCCGCGCAAAATCCCCATCAGCATAAGAAACGATCTGAATCCGCATTCTGACGCGTCATTCACGAAATTTTTATCAAGCTGGAGCATACCGACAGTGTTGCGGCTTGAAAGAAGCTCTTGAATTTTTTTATCAAATTCTTCTCCGGCTTGGTTGTATCCCGCCGGCGCGTCGTTGGAAAGAGCGTGAGAAAGATCGCCGGAAGCGATAACGGCAACCCGTTTTTGCGAACGCATAATTTGTTCTTTTATCAAATATCCGAAATTAAGATGCGTTTTCCAATCCAAATCGCAAAAACCAATCGGCAAAACAGCGGCGTTTGGCAAGTGGCGCGTTAAATAATACAACGGAATTCCAGAACCGTGATCCAACCCCTTTTCGCTTATCATTGTCAAAGGAAAATCTTCGTCGCGAGCTTCTTCGCGAATTAAAACAGATAAATTCATTTCGCCTTTGAATTTCGTTTTTGTCGTAAGGTCGCCGAAATCTCTAAAATCGGTTTCAAATTCCGGGCAGATATTTATCGTAAAAGCTTCTTTGAAATAACTTCCATGCGGAGAAATAACCATTATTATGTCAGGTCTTGCAAGATAAAGGTCTTCTTCCATTTTTTCCATCGCTTTTTTTGTTTTTTCCAATTTTTTTATCGCTTCTTTTCCTATTGTCGGAATAAGAAGCGGGGGGTGCGGAGTGATGGCCGCGAACACAAGAGACATACTTTTTGTTTTAAAAATTATTTGCTGGCTATGGAAATATCATTGGACGAAACCCATTGCGCGATTTTATTTACTTCGTCAAATCTTTTGGCATAATTGGCATCGCCCAAAGTCAAGACAATGAATTGTTTTTTTGTTTTTCTGGATTCTATCAACATTATCAAACAAGAGCCGGCCTCATCCGTGTATCCGGTTTTACTCGCGATGATTCTGTAATTTCTTCCGCTTTTGTTTATCAATTGATTCGTGCTCGCGACGCTGTGTTTAACTTTTTTATTTTGTTTGTTGATTCCGTAAAAGACAAAGTTTGTTTTACCGAGGGCGTCCTTTATATTTTTATTTCCAAGCGCCTTTGTAAATATTTTAAGAAGATCGCGGGCCGTTGATTTATTTTTTTCGTCCAAGCCGGTGACATCCGTTATCTTTGTGTTGTCCGCGCCCCAATTTTTAAGCCGCGCGTTAATCAATTTGATAAATTCTTTTTCCGAAGAACCTGACGCGGCGACGGACATGCGCGCGAGATTGTTCGCTGAATTTACGAGCATGGCGTTGAGCGTATCTGAATTTTTAACCTTTTCTCCGATTTTAAGAGCCAAAGTTTTACCTTCGGACGCGAATTTTTTGTCATACGCCGTGGTTTTTTCAAGTTTGGCGTTTTCAACCATCTCATAAGCGGTGAGGAGTTTCGTTAAGGAAGCGATTGAACGCGGTTCATCAATGTTTTTTCCAGATAGGATTCTTCCGCTCGGGTATTCAGCCACGAGATAACTCGGCAGTTTGGTTTTTTTATAAACATCTTCAACCGACGTTTCATTATCTCCTAAAAATTTATTTTTTGACGAGACCAAACTGGCGTTAAGATAAATCGTTTCTCCCTCTGGTATGTTTAGCAATGTCGTAAGCCTGATTGTTACGAGATTGGATTTTTTGTAGCCCATGGCAGTAAAAGTTTCCTCGTCGGCTATGCGTCTTTTTTTGTTTTTTTCCATTACATAAATTTTGTTGCTGTCTTTTTGTTGTATTAAAACGCCATCGTTAAACATTATTGGAAAAATAGCGGTTTGAAAATTTTTAATATCTTTCAGTTTATGAATTTCTGTCCGCAAGTTTTTAAAATTCACGCTAATCACATCATCGCTTAGAAGCGGATATAGGATATTGTCTTTAAATAAATAAACAGTGTCGTTAAGGTCGGAAATTTTATACAAAATACCCTGTGGCGGCGCAGTCGTGTCAACTGAAATTATCGGTCCTTTTTCATAACCATCCAAATCAGCGTCGCTCACATCAATTATTTCCTGCGGGTTGTATCCTAATTTTTTAACCGTTTCTTCGGACGCAAATCGCCGTATCGTGTCATAATCAGTGAGATATAAACCGGAAGAGGATTTTAATATGGAATAATTTGGAAGCGATATTTCTTTGCCGATTTCGTAATTGCTAAGTTCAGTTTCATCAACAGTGATTATCAATTCCGGATTGGCTCGCGAAGCGAGAGTAGCCATGCTTTTGAATTTTTTTCGTTTGCCGTCTTTTATCATCCAAACATCGCCGGTTGTTTCGGATTTTAAAAGCGAGCCGTCCGGATAAACTTGGCTGAACCAAGCGTTCCAGATATTCCAAAAATTAAGATTTCCGTGCAGATGCGGAGTATAAGTGTAAAGAAATGCCGTCGCCCAGCTTTGCGGCACGACTTCCTGTTTGTCTATTTTAATCGCCGCGCCTATTTTTTTTACAAACGCGCTTTGTGTATTTTCATAATACCAGCGAATGATTCCGGCCGCGCTGTCAACTTGTTTTCCGAAACCCTTGTGTTTTACGACGCTCGGGTTGCTCATACTGCAACTGTCGCAGACTCCATAACCGGTTGCCCAGTCAAGCTGTTTTTGAGTCGGTTTGTCGTCGGTTATCAAGCTTTGTTCTTTTTGCAAAGTCACCAAAAGAAATTTCGGATTGATTTGGTATTTTTGCGCCGCGTCGTAAATAATATCAGTCGCTGTTTTTGATTGTCCTTCAGCGTCGCTTGTTGAGTAGGAGCTTAAATAACTGCCTTTGTTTTCCAAAAATGTCTGAACGGTCGCGCGGTCCAAACTTTGACTGTCCTGCATCTCCGCGTCAGAGAGAATAAAATGAGGGTTGAATTCAGTTTGCGCGTTAGCGACAAGAGGAAAAAAAGAAGCAACCGAAAAAATCGCCAACGCGAAAAAAGAAGTCATTTGTTTAACCTTGTTTTTCATAAGTGTTTGAAATTATTATAACACAATTTCAAATGAAAAAATAGGCAAATTTAGTCAAAATAGTCAATGGTTTTGTCAATGGTTTAATTTGACAAAACCGTTTATTTTGAGTTATTATTGCTCATATCTTACAAAGGAGGAAAAAATGACCGCGATAGGAGAAGAAAGATTTAGTTCTTTAATAAAAGGTTCTTTGATTATCAGTAGAAAGGGGACAAGAGAGTGGTTAGAAAAAAATTTTGAAAATAATTACGGATTCTTAGAAATTTTTGAAAAAGAATTGGGGGACAGGAGTATCTGGACATTTTATTTTTCAAAAAATGTTTTCGTGGTAAAGTCAATTTTTCTTTTTGGTTTTAGTTTGAATTTTAGGGAGTATAAAGAAAGGGAAGGTTGGCGTTATGGAAAAGTCAACATTTATAACATAAAAGAGCTGGAAAAAATTCCAAAGGATATTTGGGGTGAAATGGATAAACACCTCAAAAAAATAAACAATATTTTTTTCTAATTGACGCTTAAATCAAAACCGTCCAGGGTTTGGCAAGGACGGTTTTTTTAATTGAATTTTTTGGAAAAAATTATTTTACTTCCAATGTGATTTTTCCTTTTTTAGCGTCAATCACTGCTGTATCGCAGTCTTTTATTTCTTTTTCTATTATACGCAAAGCGAGCTTGTCCAGAATTTCGTTTTGTATAACTCGTTTTAGCGGACGCGCGCCATAATTCGGGTCGTATCCGGTTTTAGCGAGATAATCTTTCGCTGCCGAAGAAATTTTAATTGATATTTTTTTATTGTTCAGTCGTTTTTGCAATTTTTCAATCTGCAAATCAACGATTTTTTCAATCATTTTTTTCGTGAGAGAATGAAAAACAATAATTTCATCAACGCGATTCAAAAATTCCGGCTTGAAATGATTTTGCAGCTCTTCTTTTATTTTGGCTTCAATTTTTTCTTCAATTTTATCGTCTTTTTTTCCGTTTCCTTCGGAAAATCCCAATTCCCCGCGCTCGCTCATTTCTAAAAGCATGGAGCTGCCTATATTTGAAGTCATAATAATCACCGTGTTTTTAAAATTGACTTTTCTGCCTTTCGCGTCGGTAACATGTCCATCGTCCAAAATTTGCAAAAGTATGTTAAAAACATCCGGATGAGCTTTTTCAATTTCATCAAAAAGTATCACTGAATACGGGCGGCGGCGGACGATTTCCGTGAGTTGTCCGCCTTCTTCATATCCTACATACCCGGGAGGGGAGCCAATGATCTTTGAGATGCTGTGTTTTTCCATATATTCGCTCATGTCAACTCGCACCAGCGCGTCTTCCGTGTCAAACATAAATTCAGCAAGCGCTTTGGCGAGTTCGGTTTTGCCGACACCTGTCGGTCCGAGAAAAATAAACGAGCCGATAGGACGATTCGGTTCGGAAACACCGGCGCGCGAACGGCGAATGGCATTTGTAACCGATTCAATGGCTTTTACTTGTCCGACGACTCGCGCGGAAATAACTTCTTCCATGCGCGCGAGTTTATTAGATTCGTTTTCCAGCATTTTTGACACTGGAATTCCGGTCCAACGCGCCACGACAGCCGCGATATCTTCGTTCATGACCTCTTCTTTCAACATCCCGTGTTTTTTTTGAATTTCGTTTAGTTTTTTTTCTTTATTTTTAATATCTTTTTCTAAATTCGGTATTTCGCCATAGCGAATCTCGGCAACTTTTTGCAAATCGCCTTTTCTTTCTTCTATTTCCGCTTTTTGTTTTAATTTGTCTATTAGTTTTTTTGATTCGTGAATTTCAGAGATAAGCGATTTCTCATTTTTCCATTGCATTCCCAAGCCGGATTCTTTTTCTTTCAAATTTGCCAGGTCGCGTTCTATCTTTTTTAACCTGTCTTTCGCTTCGTTGTCTTTTTCTTTCGCGAGCGCGCGTTTTTCTATTTCCAATTTTATTATCACTCGTTTTATTTTATCCAATTCATCAGGCATGGAATCAATTTGCATCCTCAAACCTGACGCGGCTTCATCTATAAGATCAATCGCTTTATCCGGTAAAAATCTGTCGGTAATGTAACGTTCAGAAAGTTCAACGGCCGAGATAATCGCCGAGTCAGTGATTCTAACCCCGTGATGCACTTCGTATTTTTCTTTAATTCCGCGTAAAATCGCGATTGTGTCTTCTGCGCTTGGTTCGTTCACCATTACAGGCTGGAATCTTCGTTCCAGCGCCGCGTCTTTTTCAATGTGTTTTTGGTATTCTTTAAGCGTTGTCGCTCCTATCATATGCAATTCGCCTCTGGCTAAAGCGGGTTTTAATATGTTTGCCGCGTCCATAGCGCCTTCGGAAGCTCCGGCGCCAACGATTGTGTGAAGTTCATCCACAAAAAGAATAATTTTACCCGCCGCTTTGTCAACTTCTTTGATGACGGCTTTCACTCTTTCTTCAAATTCTCCGCGGAATTTAGTTCCGGCCAAAAGGGAACCGATGTCAAGAACAATCAGATCTTTGTCGCGTAAAAATTCCGGCACATCTCCATTGACAATACGTTGCGCCAACCCCTCCGCGATTGCGGTTTTTCCGGTTCCAGGTTCGCCGATAAGCACGGGATTGTTTTTTGTTCTGCGCGAAAGTATCTGCATCACTCGGCGGATTTCCTCGTCGCGTCCGATGACAGGGTCTATTTTTTCTTTGCGCGCGAGGTCGGTTAAATTTTTGCCGTATTTTTGTAGAGCGTTGTATTTGCTTTCCGGCTCCGGCGAATCAACTTTTTGCGTTCCGCGGATTGAAGCTAAAATTTTTAAA
Organism: Patescibacteria group bacterium; assembly: GCA_028705565.1. Taxonomy (GTDB): domain Bacteria; phylum Patescibacteriota; class Patescibacteriia; order Magasanikbacterales; family GWA2-37-8; genus STF2-47. The sequence continues at coordinate 23,254 of JAQWDH010000003.1, forward strand.
ATTTCGTCGTAGGTCGCTCCGTAATTATTTAAAATTACGCTTATCGGATTGCGTCCCGAAATCATAGCCAAAAGCAAATGTTCAACGCTGATATATTCGTCTCCCATTTTTTTTGCTTCCGCGTTCGCTGTTTGAAACATTGACGCCGTGGCTTGTCCCAAATAAATTTGTCCGGTTTGTCCAGCGGCAAACGCCTGCTGCTTTGGCAATTTTTTGATTAAAGATTGGATATCCGTTTGCAGATGGTTGATTGGAACATTAAGTTTTTGAAAAATAGAAACTACAACACCGGTCTCGTCTTCTATAAGAGAAGCAAGGATGTGCGGCGGGTCAACTTGTTGTTGCCCGTTTTCAGCGGCGATTTGCGCCGCTCTTTGTATCGCTTCCTGCGATTTATTTGTAAAATTTTGAGGCATAAAATAAAAGTTATTTAATGTAAATTTATCACTCTAATTGCGAGAGTGATAATATCATATTTTGGCGGAGGTTGTCAAATGGTCTTGACAAAATACCCCGCGACAATTGGTTCGTGGTCGGGTTTATTTCTAAATTTTGCGCTAAATAAACTTTGTCAATATCCGCGCTGTTTGCTATAATGGGACTGTCGTTGAATGATAACAATTGGAGTTTACCTCGTCGGATGACGGGGCGGGAATGACAAAAGACAACAATTGCCGCAAGTCCTATGAAGCGATATTTTTTGGAAGTAAAATTAGACGATACATCAAAAGAAGATGCAACTGAAAAAGTTGTCGGTTTTTTGTTCGGCGAAAAACAAAATATGATTTTTACGCCCAATCCGGAAATGATAGTAAAAGCGCAAAAAGATTTGTATTTTAAAGAAGTATTGAATAAAGGCGATTTGAATTTGTGCGATGGCGCCGGCTTGGCGTTGGCGACCGGCATAAAAAGAATCCCTGGTGTTGATTTTATGATGGAAATTTGTAAAATCGCCGAAAAAAAGAACAAAAGCGTTTATTTGCTGGGGACCGGTGATGATAAAATTATAAAAAAAACAGCTGATAATTTGATTAAATCATTTCCAAAATTGAGAGTCGTTGGCTTTGACATCGGGCCGGAAATTGAAGAATCGGGTGTTAATAATTATGAATTAAGAATTATAAATAACGATGCGATTGTTGAAAAAATAAACAAAGTTATGCCGGATGTTTTGTTTGTCGCGTTCGGAATGGGAAAGCAGGAAAAATGGATAAATGAAAATTTGAGGAAACTGCCAAGCGTTAAAATGGCAATGGGCGTTGGCGGCGCGTTTGATTATATTTCCGGCGTTATTCCGCGAGCGCCTTTATTTTTACGCAGAATTGGTTTAGAATGGCTGTACAGGATGATAAGACAGCCGAACCGAATCGGCAGGATATTTAACGCAACTGTTGTTTTTATTTTTTTCTTAATAAAAAATAAATTTAAAAAATGATAATTAAAAAATCAAATATGATTATAACTCGTTTTGCTCCCAGTCCGACCGGATATTTGCATATCGGAGGTTTGCGCACAGCGCTCTATTCATATTTAATCGCCAAACAAAGCAATGGCAAGTTTTTATTGCGAATAGAAGACACGGACAGGGAAAGATTTGTAGCCGACGGAGTTTTAAATATTTTAAAATCTTTGTATTGGGCCGGAATAATTCCCGATGAAGGAGTAAAACTTGACTGTGAATCAATCGTTGGCGAATGCGCCGCTACGCAAGAAGGGGAGAGCGGACCGTATGTTCAGTCCGAGCGTTTGGAAATTTATCAAAAATATGCCGATGAGTTGATTGAAAAAGGATTTGCTTATTATTGTTTTTGCGCGCAGGAAAGATTGGAAGAATTGCGTAAAAAACAGCAAGAAAACAAACAGGCGACGGGATACGACGGGCATTGTCGCGAAGTTGACATTAAAGAAGCAAAAAAGAAAATAGCGAACGGAGAAAAATACGCGGTGAGAATGAAAATGCCGAAAAACGGAGTAACGATTTTTCAAGATTTGATTCGCGGAGAAGTGTCATTTAAAAATGAACTGGTTGACGACCAGGTAATTTTAAAATCAGATGGTTTTCCGACATATCATTTGGCAGTGGTTGTGGACGACCATTTGATGGGCATTACTCATATCATAAGAGGCGAGGAGTGGCTTTCAAGCGTTCCGAAGCATATTCAACTTTATAAATATCTCGGTTGGGAACCGCCAAAATTTGCTCATTTACCCCTGCTTTTAAATTCCGACAAATCAAAACTTAGCAAGAGACAAGGGGATGTTTCCGTGAGCGATTATATCAAAAAAGGGTATCTGCCGGAAGCGTTGATAAATTTTGTCGCTTTTCTCGGCTGGAATCCCGGAGGCGAGAAAGAAATATTTTCTTTAGACGAACTTGCCAAAGAATTCAGTTTGGAAAAAGTCGGTAAAGCCGGGGCTGTTTTTAATCTGCAAAAATTGGATTGGTACAATCAACAATATATCCGCCGTTTGGCTCCTAGAGAATTTGTAGCGCGCGCGTTGCCATTTTTGGCTGATGGAAAATTATTGACAGAACCGAAGATTGAAAACGAGGAACACGAAAAACGGCTGGAAAAAATTTTAGGATTGGAAAGAGAAAGAATCACGACTCTGTCAGAATTGCCGGAAATGATAAGATTCGCGTTTGAATTGCCTGATTATGAATCGGAACTTTTGGTTTGGAAAAAAAGCTCGGCCGAGGAAGCTAAAAACGCGCTTTCGGAAGTTAAAGAATATCTGAATAAATTCAGCGTTCAAGAGTGGACAAAAAATAATTTGGAACAGAAGACAGGGGAGTGGATTAAAGAAAAAGGGTATGGCAATGGCGTTGTTTTATGGCCTTTGCGAGTAAGCTTATCAGGACAAAAAGATTCGCCGGGGCCGTTTGAAATTATGGACGCGCTTGAAAAAGAAGAAAGCATAATCCGTCTTGAAACGGCCATCGCTAAATTTTGAGATGAACGATTTTCGTTATTCGGCGACAGTCCCGGAAGTTCTCCGTGTCATTTGTCCGTTGACCGTTGTCCACTGACCATTATATAATACAGTCATGCGAAAAATAATATTTTTTTTCTCAATTATTATCGCGTTGGCAGCCGGTTTATTATTTAAGCCGGATTTTGCGTTTGCCTCGGAAGTCGGCGGAAGCAAGGAAGAAATAGATGAATTGAATCAACAAATAAATCAGCGCAAAGACAAAATAAAACAGTTGGAAGAAACAATCGGCAAATATCAAAAAAATATAGACGAGAAGCGTTTGGAGGCAGTATCTTTAAAAAATCAGATGAGTATTTTGGACAACAGAACGGCGCAAGTCGAAGCTGATATTGAATTGACAAAAGAAAAAATAAATGAAGCGCGTTTGGAAATTGAGGCGCTTGAGTTGACAATTAAAGAAAAAGAGACCGCGATAGCGAGACAAAAAAGAATCATCATAAAAATAATGCAAAATGTCAACGCGCAGGACCAAAAGAGTTATTTGGAGATTCTTTTGACTAATAAAAGTTTTTCCGATTTTTACAACCAAGTTCAATATCTGGAAAACATTTACACGGATTTGGGAAGTTCAATAAAATTATTGCGGCTGATGAAAGAAGACTTGGAAGCGAAAAAAAAGCAGATTGAAGACAAAAAAACGCTTTACGAGCAACTGAAAAAAGATTTGGAAGAGAAAAAAAACAATTTAAAAGAACAGACAAACATAAAACAAAATTTGTTGGCGCAAACGCATTCGTCAGAGTTAAAATACAGGACTCTTTTGTCAAGTTTAAAACAACAATATCAGGCGGTTGAGAATGAAGTGAGAAATTATGAAGAGCAGGTGCGTAAAAAATTGGCAGAGGAAGAAAAATTCAAACAATTGCAGGAAGCCGGCAGTGTTATTTTATCGTGGCCTGTTTTGGGGCGGTACATCACTTCTATTTTTCACGACCCGGATTATCCGTATCGCAATGTATTTGAGCACAGCGGAATAGATATTCGTTCTCCGCAAGGTTCTCCTGTAAAGGCCGCGGCCGCTGGTTATGTGGCTCGAGCCAAGAGATGTTCAAATTCATCTTGCTACAGTTATGTGCTCATAGTGCACACTGGCGATATATCCACGCTTTACGGACACTTGAGTACTGTTTTGGTGGAAGCCGACCAGTTTGTAAATAGGGGAGATATTATAGGTTATAGCGGAGGCACGCCAGGCACTGTTGGAGCCGGACCGTTCGTTACCGGTCCTCATTTGCATTTTGAAACGCGTTTAAACGGGATTCCGGTTGATCCAAGAAGATATTTGGCTGATTAGATATGATGTCATCCTTAAAATAATTATCAATATTTATAGATATGCCAAAAAATAAGAAAATAAAAATCGGCGTTCTGATGGGTGGACCGTCAACGGAAAGAGAGGTGTCGTTCGTAACCGGAAAAGCGGTTTGCGATAATTTGGATAAAAATAAATATCAAATTTTTCCGATTGAGATGTCAAAATCCGGTGAATTTTTTTTATTAAAAAATGAAAAAAAAGAGTTGTTTGATATTTTTAAAAATAAAAAAAAGTTTGACATAATATTTATCGCGATGCATGGGGCTTACGGAGAAGACGGGTGCGCGCAAGGTATGCTACAAACATTGGGAATTCGTTATACCGGTTCCGGGGTTTTGGCAAGCGCCGTTGGCATGGACAAAATCAAATCCAATGAACTTTATGAAATCGGCGGACTTTCGGTTCCGAAATTTATTTATTTCAATAAAAACGAATGGAAAAAATTAAAAGATGAAACTTTGGAAAAAATTAAAATAAAAATCGGTATGCCGGTTGTGATAAAACCGGTTGACCAAGGTTCAAGCGTCGGGGTATTTATTATTAAAGAAGAAAAAGAAATAAAAAAAGCCGTTGAAGCGGCGTTTAAATACTCAAATTTTATAATGGCGCAGGCGTTCATAAAAGGCGAAGAAGCGACTTGTGGGGTCTTAGAGAGCGGGGGAGAGCCGTTCGCTTTGCCCCCGACGCGCATTAAAGCGAATATTGGAGAATTTTACGATTATAAATCAAAATATAAAACCGGCGGTTCAACGCATATTTGTCCGGCGGATTTTTCTTCTGAAACGAATAAAAAAATTCAAGAAATGGCGGTGAAAGCGCATAAAATTTTAGGATGCCGAGGAATGTCGCGCACAGATTTTATAGTTTCCGAAGACGGAAAAATTTATGTTTTGGAAACCAATACTATCCCGGGAATGACGCCAATGAGCTTATTGCCCGAAGCCGCCGGCAAAGTCGGTATAGGCTTTGCCAAGATGCTGGACTTGATTGTAAAAGCGAGCTTGTAAAATTAAATTTTAAAAGGACTGTGAAATTCACAGTCCTGTTGTTTCTTTGTTCCTTAAAAAAACTAATAAATGGAAAATTTTTCTTTATTGTGAAATAAGAAAATTTTTCCTATTTTCCATTCATTCTCCGTACTTTTTAATTTACTGTGGGATAAATAAATACCCACTTTTTCTTCTCCATTAATTTTTATCTTTGTAATCCTCAAAACCGGAAAGAATGTCTGATCGAGCTTGGGTTTTTCAAGCTCAAAATTAATTACATTATACCCTTTGTACTGGGTATTTTTAATTTTTATTTCTGAAGAGAAAAAAGGTCGTATATTTTTTTTTATTTCTTCCAACAAAAAATTTAAATTTTTCATCCCTACCTCCTTTTTGTCTTTTCGACGGTTTTTAAGAAAGAAAAAGAAACGGCTGAGATGGTCTTAACGAACCGTCCGGAGCGACCCGCAATGGTTGCTCCTCCTTTAAAACAACTGAAATAAATTTTTTAGTTATTTGATTCATTGAACTAGTAAAAAAATTTATTGGTTTTATTATTTCATTTATTTTTTCTTTTTCAAACAAACCAGAGTAGCTAATTTTAATCGTAAATCCGCCGCTAAGATTGTCGAATATTTGCGTCTCAACTAAGCATAAATTAAGAATATTTACTTCGTCGATTTGGCAACCATATCCGTATGTTGCTCCTCTGACTTTTAAAACAATATTGTCTTTTTCGTATCCTTTCAAGAAAAATTCTTTAAGCTCGTCAATTGTTTTTTTGCTGGAAAAAAGGTACAGCATTTTTTCCAAAAGAAATAATTTAATTTCTTTTATTCTTTTTTCTTTCATCGTTTAACTCCTTTTGTTTTGATAAATTTTTAAAGAACTTAAAATAACGCGCTATCATAGCGCGTTTTACGATTTTTGTCAAGAGGAGGGGATTGTTTTTTGGCTAAAATCAGCTATTTTGTCCGCTGTGGAAACGTTTGTGGATGTCTTTTAAGCGAGTGGATGAAATTTTTTATGCGTTTGTTCGGCAAATCTATCAGATGCGTGAACATAACGCGTGGTTGTGTCAAGAGATTCATGCCCCAATAGTATTTGAATAGCCGCGGGACTTGCTCCGTTTTCCGCCAAAAAAGTGGCAAAACCATGGCGGAGTGTATGCGCGCTTATTGGAATATTAATATCAAGTAACTCCCGATACTGTTTGATTTTAAATTGTAAATAATTAGGCGAAATTTTTTTATCTTTTTTTTGATTATTTAGTCCGCGATAAGGAACAAAAAGCATTTCTGAATCGCTATTGCGTTTTGTTAAATAGTTTTTAAGATGTAAGAGGGACCGAGGAGTTAAATAAACGAAACGTTGTTTTTTACCTTTGCCCATAATATAGACACGGCCGGTTTTATCAATTTGTCTGACTTTTAACGACAATAGTTCTGAAATGCGCATTCCGGTTGCAAAAAGCGTTTCCAACATAGCGCGATTGCGCAAAGCTATTTGTTTATTTTTTTCAAATTGTACAGGGGCTTCAATCAGCTTAATAATTTCTTTAAATTCCGGAATGCGAGCGTGTTTTTTTTCTGTTTTTACCAATTTTATGGAAGTCGGTGAAAAAGGGGACGCTTGATCAATATCCTCTAAAAATTTTAAATAGGAACGAAGTGCCGAAAGAATTCTGTTAATGGAATAACTGCATAAATGTTTTTTTGAATTTTTTAATTCCGCGGTTTTTCTGTCTATGGAATTTAAAAACGCTTTATAACGCAAAATATCTTTTTTGTCTAAATTAGCGAAAGATTTTTGGATATCTTTTTGTAAAAAATGTTCAAAAGTTTTTAAATCGCGTTCGTAATTATAGCAAGTTTCATCAGAAAAATTATTGGCGCGTAAATTTAAAATAAATTCGTCAAAACAGGGGAGATATGGCGTGTTATTTCTGTTTGTCATATTTTTTCTTCTAAAAGCATTTTGCCATGGTTACAACTTCGACACAAAGTTCTTAAATTATTTAAGTTATTGTTTCCACCCATTACAACCGGTATAATATGGTCCACCACGAGAATGTCTTCTTTGGCGTCTTTTCCGCAAAGAACGCATTTGAAGCTGTCTCTTTGCAATATTTTAAATCTCAGTTTAAGATCAATACCTTTTCTTAACTCTGACGATTTTATAGATTTTCTTAAATGCTCATAACTTTTTCTGCCTTTTTGTATGGCCAAATTAAACGCTTCGCTGTAAGTTCTTATTATACCCAAACTTTTTAGTTTTCTTTGAATTGAGCGGGCGGTTATATTGATCAGGGTCATTTCCAAAATTTTTTCTGCAATTTCTTTTGCAGTCATTTTTTCTTTCAAATAAAGCTCGGAAATTAATTCATCAAAGTTTTTTCCAGAAGAATTAGCTATGTTGGCGGTCTTGTTTAATTGCATATTGGGGTTTTTGGTTGCTATATTTTTTCTATATAACTGAGTGTAAGGGTTATTATACTCAATTATAACATAGTTTTATTTATGTTGTCCATCTCGCTTCCCTCTTACTTCCAATACACCTTTTCATCAAATCTTAAATCAACATATTCGGTCGGACGGTTGTTTGCCAGTATGGTTTTTAAATTATTTATTTGGGAATTTATATCTTTCGCCGGTTGAATTAAAATATCCCATGCCAAATTTGTTTTAATTTTAAAACCGGCCGTTGGTTCGTCCAAAACAAAATAGTTTGCGCGGATTGTCCCCTCTTTCTCCAGAACGTCGGTTAGTTGTATTATTTTTTCTATTAAATCTTTCTCAAAAATACTTTCTTGGCCGTTCTCCACGGATTTTTTTCGTGTATCGTAAATGAGTGGAAATTTTCCGAATCTATTTTTAACGCTTACAAAGCTCGGGATATGCGTTCGATTATTTTCCGCAGGTACATAGTCACTCGTGGAAGACGCATTTTTAATCGTTGATGAAGCAGTCGTTTTATTTTCGTATAAAACGAGATATTCGGACGGTTCAACATCGCGTAAAAATTTTATCGCCGTCCCCTCTTTATCCAGTAAAAAATATTTTTTTTCATTATCGTAAATTATCGCCGGTTTTTTTTCAACAACTTTTATACGCAGTTCCGCCGGAAAAATTTTTTCCACTGTCGCCGAAAGCAAAGGGTATTCTTTAAATAGCGACGTGGCGATTTTATCTGAACTTACGATAAAAAAATTTTTGCGAATAAAAGACAGTTTACCTTCCAGAAAGTTTTTTTTGACAAAAGCGTCAATTGTTTCCGTTTCAATCAAATTAAGCCCTTCATAGCTAACTTTTTTAACGCTGAAATAAGGCAGGAAAAACAAAAGGCCGGCCCAAGCGATAAAAAAAATGATTAGTATGAAAATTTTTAATTTCGTCAATTTAATGGCATTTTTTTTATTCAAGTAAGGATTGCCGGACAATGTGAACGCGCTTGAATTTGAAAGTTTACAGCGCGGATTTTTGTTTTCTTTGAACAAATCAAAAAATTTCTTCCACTTTTTTTGCGGAGGGCGATATTGTTTAAAATCGCATTGTGAATTTGAACGGTAAGGCATTCTATTTAAAAATTCGCGGTATCAAAGGGTTTATTCTGTCAATAATTTCATAGTTTATTGTTTCAGCCCAACCCGCCAAATTTTCCGCAGTGATTATTTTATTTTTACCTTTTCCGATGATAATAGCCTCATCCCCCACTTTGATTTTATGGTTTTTTATTTCCACCATACATAAATTCATACATATTCTTCCTCTGATTGGGCATTTTTGTCCTTTGATAATAACAAAAGCTCGGTTGGAAAATTTTCTGTCAAAGCCATCCCAATAGCCAACCGGTATGATGGCGATTTTTGTCGGCTTTGAAACAGTAAATGTGCCGCCATATCCGATTTTGGCGCCGGTCGGTATATCTTTGACTTGTATAATTTTCGTATGCCATGATAAAGCCGGTTTTAATCTTATTTTTTTAATTGATTTTTTTATTGGATGGATGCCATACAAGCTTAATCCAAGTCGCACGCCGTTAAAAAAAGATTTCGGGTAAAGCGCGCTCGCGGCCGAGCAAGCCATGTGTTTAATCGGAGGATTTATGCCGATGTCGGTCAAGGTTTTTATCGTTTCGTTGAAAATTTTTATTTGTTTTTTGGTAAATTTTTTGTCTTCTTCGCTGGAAGCGAAATGACTCCAAATTCCTTCCAAGTCCAAAAATTTTGATTGCTTGATTTTTTTTGCGAACATTTGCGCGTCTTTCGGCAATATGCCCATTCTTGACGCGCCTGTGTCTATTTTAAGATGAACTTTAATTTTTTTTCCGACCCTCTCCCCCGCTTTGTTTAAAAATGAAATTTGTCGCTCGGAATAAATTGGAAAAATTATTTTGTTTTTAGCCGCGATTTTTATTTTTTTTTCATCCAATTCATAAAAACTCAAAATCATTATCGGTTTTTTGATTTTGTTTTTTTTAAGTTCCAACGCTTCTTCAAGATTGACAACGCAAATTCTGTCGGCTTCGGGACTTTGGTCGCAAATTTTAGCCACGCCCAAAATTCCATGTCCATAAGCGTTGGATTTTACCACCGGCATCAATAAAGTTTTTTTGCCGACCATTTTGCGAAATTGGCGCAAATTATGCCGTATGTTGTTTGATTTTATCTCCACCCAAGTAAACATAAGCGTTGATTATTATGAAGATATTATACCTAATTTGAGCTAAAAATAAAACCACCTCTCGTGAAAATTCGCAAAAGGCGGTTTTATCCTGCCCGTTCGTCGGGTCCAGGCTTCGGTTCTTCTTCCATATTTTAATCAATTGGTTTAGTATTTAATACTACCTCGGACAAAGCGCTTGCTTTTTTAACGCGTCTGCGTTTTCTTTTTTCCATTGTTTGGTAATATGCGGTGCAGGCAATAGTGCCCAATGTGCAACCGACGCCATATAAAATGGCCAAATTCCAGTTGCTGATGTTTTCAACTATTTTTGACAAAACATAATACCAAATAAGCGTGTGAATTAAAGTGACCGCTCCACTCATAATTATTTTGGAATCGGCCACGGACTTTGTCTGAGCCGTGACTATGATCATTTCCACGAAACCTACAAAAAATAATATCATAGGCGTGCTTGTTAGCAAGCGGTTCCTTGGTTGGAACCTGATTTTTAATGTTCGACCTTTTTTTAAGCCATTCATATTATAACAAAAAAACGCCAAAAAGTCAATTTTTTGTGGTTTTTCTGATAATTTTAGTTTAAATTAGCCAAAAATTTTGTGCAAAACCTGTTTTATAATTTTTTAAGGCCCGTATATTTTCGTAATACTTTTGGAACTTCAATTAAACCGTCCTCACGCTGATAATTTTCTATCAAAGCAATCGGAAAACGACTTAAAACCACCGCCGTGCCGTTTAAAGTGTGGACAAAATCCGCGCCACCATCTTCTTTTCGGTATTTAATGTTTAAACGTCTTGCTTGATAATCCGTGCAATTGCTGCAACTTGTAATTTCGCCATAATCGCCTTGTTTATCACCTTCCCCCTTCATTGTCATCCACGCTTCAATATCATATTTTCTGTAAGCCGGCCCGCCCAAGTCCCCGCTCGGTATGTCAATTACTCTGTAAGGAATGTCCAAGCCGTCCACTATTTCTTTTTCAATGTTTAAAATTTCTTGATGATATTTTTCACTATCTTCTGGTTTGCAATAAATAAACATTTCCAATTTTGTGAATTGATGAACGCGATAAAGGCCCTTACTGGTGCGTCCGTATGAACCGGCTTCGGTGCGGAAACAATGCGAAAGCGCTATGTATTTTTTCGGTCCCTTATCCAAAATTAATGTTTCTCCGGCGTGAAATCCGCCAACAGTGATCTCTGCCGTGCCAACCAAACTCAAATCAGTATTTTCAATTGAATAAACTTGAGTTTCCGCGCCACGCGGATTGAACCCGATGCCGGTGAGGATGTCATTTTTAGCCACGTCAGGGGTTTCTAAAAGCGTAAAACCGTGTTTGGCGGCGATATCCATACCATAATTAACCAATGCCTGATTTAGGCGAACCATATTATTTTTAAAAAAATAAAATTTCGCGGTCGCGACTTTTGCGCCTCTATCAAAATCAACCAAATCATTTTTAAGCATTAGCTCCTCATGGTCTTTTGGTTGAAAACTGAATTTTTTCGGTTCTCTGTTTTTATAAATCACTTTATAATCTTCTTCGCCGCCTATCGGGCTGTCAGAATGCGTTAAGTTCGGAACTTTAAGAGCCAATTCATAAAATTCCGACGAAATTTCCCCTTCTTCTATTTCCAGTGTTTTTATTTCTTCCCCGACTTGACGCATTTTTGCTATTTCTTCGTCGGACGGTTTGCCTTTTGATTTTTGATTTCTGAGCGCGCGAAGGTCTTCCGATTTTTTCATAAGTTCTTTTCTTTTTTCATCCAAATTCAACAATCTGTCCAAATCAATTTTAACGCGTCTGTTTTCACAGTTGTTTTTTACAAGTTCTTTGTTTTCACGTATAAATTTAATGTCAAGCATATATTTTTACTTTATATATTTTTTTATAACTTTCATATTATTTTTATCCAGCAGCATTTTTTTGTTCAACGGCATTAAATCTTCCAATATCATTTCTTTGTAATTACGCCACGCGTGCGACCTTATTTCAATATCGGAACTTTTAAAAGTCCCGGACTTTATTTTACAAATAAACAAAACGAGAAAAACCTGATAATTTCCAAGCTTTTCTCCGCACACGCTTGTAAAAATTTCCGGCAATTGTTCCAAAATCTTTATTTTATATCCTGTTTCTTCCCTTACTTCGCGTAAAAGACACTCTTTGGTTTCTTCTCCATAGTCAACTCCTCCGCCCGGGAATTCCCATTTGCCGTCAAAAGCCGGTCTGTAATCTCTTCTTTGGCACAACAATGCTTTTCCATCCTTAATTATAATCGCCGCTGGCGCGATGATTTGTTTGGCGGCGTAATGGTTCATCAAAAATAATTTAATTTGGTGTATGACTTTGCCGCGGTGGCTTACGTGATTTTTGTCAGCGATTGAAAGTTCAGCAAAACTTTTTTTCATCGGCGGATAATAAAATATGGAATCATACCCCATGCCTTCGCGGGCGGAAATGATTTCTTTTTCAGCGATAACTCCCCGCGCTTTGCCGATAAACACATTAAAGCTTTCGTTAGTTGGGTCGTAAACGCATCCGCCTGTTTCAAAATACGCTCCTCTCTCGTTTTTTAGCGCGCCTTTTAGCAAGTTTATTATTTTTTTATTTCTTTCAAACGCGTTTTTTCCAAAACGTTTGGCTTTTATTCCCGGCTCGCCGTTAAGATAATCCACAAAAAAAGCCGTATCTTCCGCGATTGTTAAAAGACCGCTTTTTTGAGCGTAATATTTCGCTTTACGCGCGGCGTTTTCCCATGTGGTTTCAAAAGGCTCATCCGTTTCGTCTTTATCAAGCCCCGCCTGTTTTAAATTCACAAAACGAAAAGGAATGTCTTCAAATTGTGCGGTAAATTCTTGAAATTTGCCAATGTTGGTGGTAGCGATAAGAATTTTCTTCATATTTTACCCCTTACATTATCCATCAGTAAGGAATTTTCAGCGAATAAATTTATCAAATCGTCAATTTCCTGTTTTTTGTTAGTTGAAAATTTTTCTTTCATCATTTTAACGATTTCATCATGGCTTTTTTTTGAACGAGCGGCCGCGGCTTCATAAAAATCGCAAAGTTCAAGCAGTTCGGAAGAGAATTTCATTATTTGACGTTTGTCGGCGACCTCTTCGTATTTGAAATTGTTGCCCATGGAATGATGCGATGCTGCCAAGTAAATTATGTCGTGTTTAAAACCGTATTTTTTGAGGATTTCGGCGGTATTATGAATATGCGATTGGTAAACTTTTTTCATTAAGTCCTCTTTTTTCAAACATTCCACATCGTCTCCTTTTGGCAAGTTTTCCAAAATAAATTTTTTATCTTTTTCTTCCGCGTGCTTGTTCACCGCCTCCTCTATTGATAATTGCGGCAATTTTTCATCTTCAAAAAAAGAAAAAAGGTCCATAACGGCTTTTTGTTCATTTTCATTCGCGTTTGCAGGACCTGTTTTGCCAACATCGTGCAAAAGCGCCGCGACGCGTATTTTTTTTATTAATTTATCGTCAATTTTTGCCAATTTTTTTGTTTTTATTTTTTCAAGCAAAAATAAACAAATTTTTTCAACATTCAAACTGTGGCTTAAATGTCCTTTTCTTTCTTTTTTTCTTTCCCCTTCGCTTATCGGCCTTTTTTCCAAAAGACGAAGACGTTCCAGCAATTGCTCCCCAAATTCAATTTTAAGCTCTTTTAATTCTTTATCCAAAACAAAGTCTTCCGCGCGGTGGTGATGGTTTTGTTCGCTGCCGTTGTTTTCCATATTATTCGTTTATTATTGGTTTTAAGGTTGGAAATAAAATAACTTCTTTGACATTGTTTGAGTCGGTAAGAATTTTTACCAAACGGTCTATGCCCATTCCAAGCCCGGCTGTCGGAGGCATACCGTGCTTGAGCGCGGTTATAAAATCTTCATCATAAGGCATACTTTCCTCATCACCTGCTTCTTTTAATCTTTCTTGTTCCTTAAAACGCGTTTCTTGTTCTATCGGGTTGTTAAGTTCTGAAAAACCGTTGCAAAGTTCATTGCCCCCGGCGCAAAGCAATTGCAATCTTTCAACATATCTTTGGTCGTCTTTTTTGCGTTTTGCCAAAGGCGACAGTTCAACAGGATGGTCAATGACAAAAATTGGATTCGTGATTTTCGGACGGACGAATGTTTTATAAATCTCATCAATCAGTTTTCCTTTTCCGGTATTTTTATCAATGCCGTCTATTTTCATTTCCAATGCTTTTTTACAAAGCGTTTGTTGTTCAGCATAATCTTCAATATCAATTTTAGCGTATTTTTTAATCAATTCACGCATTGTTTTTCTCGGGTACGGCGGAGTAAAGTCCACATCATTCTCCCCTATCTTAAATTTAAGTTCAAGCCCGACAGCTTTGATAAGTTTCGGCAACAGGTCTTCAATCAAATTCATCAAGTCCTCGTAATTCGCGTATGCCCAATAAAATTCAATTTGCGTGAATTCCGGATTGTGATTGTTGTCTATGCCTTCGTTGCGAAAACATTTCGCGATTTCATACACCTTTTCAAATCCTCCGACAATAAGCCGTTTAAGATAAAGTTCCGGCGCCACGCGCAGATATAGATCAATGTTTAAAGCGTTGTGATGAGTAGTAAACGGCTTTGCCAAAGCTCCGCCGTATAGAGTTTGTAAAATAGGGGTTTCAACTTCAAAAAAATCTTTCGCGTCAAAATAATCGCGAATTTCGCGTGTCAGCAAACTTCTTATTTTCGCCACGCGCATTGAATCCTCGTTGGCAAGCAAATCCAAGTATCTTTTGCGATAACGAGTTTCTATATCTGAAAGCCCATGAAATTTTTCCGGCAACGGCAAAAGAGTTTTACTTAAAAGTTCGTATTTTTTTACAAGAATAGTAGTCTCGCCTTTGTGCGTAACGAAAATTTCTCCTTCGGTTTCCACAAAATCCCCCAAGTCAAAATTTTTAATAAAAAATTTGTAAGATTCTTTTCCCAATTCTTTTTCGGAAAAAGCAGACTGCAATTTACCGGATTCGTCTTTCAGATGGCAAAAACAAAGTTTACCCATTTCCCGTTTGGAGATTATGCGGCCGGCAGTTTTTACGACGGTTTTTTCATTGCTTTTTCTCGCTTCTTCCAAAGTATCCTTTCTTTTTGTTTTAGACGGGTATGGTTCAATCCCCGCGTTCTCAATTGTCCTTAAATGTTCCAGCCGCGCATCTTCTTCGTTGAATTGATTTGGCATATTTTTAGTTAAAAATACTTTATGAATTATATCCTAAATAGCGCCATAAAGTCAAAACAAGATCGCCCACCCGCTAGACCGATGGACTACAAATGGTCTTGACAAAATCGTCAAAACATACTACGATTACCTATTCTCTTTGACAATAAAATGTCATTGCGAGCGCAGTGAAGCAATCCCGTTGTGTTCAGAAATATTGAGATTGCCGCGCTGCGCTCGCAATGACAAATTTAAAATCCGCCTTTGCTAAAATTATGGCGTGCAAATCCGCGAAAGCGGATAAAGGAGAAAAAATGAAGAATAAAAATATTGATTTGTTAATTGAATGGTATGTAAAAGAAGACGAGAGAAAGAAAAAAAGAAGAAATAATATATTAACAACATCGCTGTTGTTAATTGTAATGAGTGGTATTGCTTTTTTTTCTTTTTTTTCCGGTTATAATGCCGGAGTTGAGAACGGAGTTAAGATGGCGTTTTCTCCATTTTACTTCAAAGGGCTGAATGCTGGACGCGGGATGCCGAGAAGTATTTCCGCAGTTCATCACAGTGGAAGGTATAAAATAATATGGGCAATCTCCGTTGTAGACGGAGACGGAGAAAAAAAATATTTTTTATTAGAAAAAGAAAGGTTTAGAATTTTTTTCCAGTTAAATAATGAGGAGGCAAAAAAAATTTCCGACTTCAGCGCCGGAATGTCGGAAATTTATATTGAAAATGGTAAAATTAAAAATATATTTTTTGATTTTACCATTTGTAATTTTTTTCGCCTTTCCGATGGCGAGAAAAAAGTTTTTCAATATTGCCGGTCGGAATGAATATAAAAGCGGGTTTGCAACCCGCTCTTTTTTTATTTGTTTAATTAATTTCAATTATCTCGTATGTTTGCTTGCCGGCGGGGACGACTACTTCCATTTTATCGTCTTTTTTACGCCCCAAAAAAGCCCTTCCAAGAGGCGATTCGTTAGAAATAAGACCTTTTAACGGGTTCGCTTCTTGCGCGCCAACAATCGTGTATTCTTTTTTATTACCATTGACTTTAACAGTAGCGGTACTACCAATACTTATTTTATCTTTGCCGTTTTTCGGTTCATCCATCACTTTCGCGTTTTCCAAAATACGGTCCAATTCCAACAGGCGCGTTTTCGCCCAGGACATATCCTCTCGCGCTTGGTGGTATTCGGCGTTTTCCGAAAGGTCTCCCTGCTGTTTGGCATCGTCAATGCGGTTGGCGATTTCCGGAATTTTATTTGTTTTCAATTCATCGTATTCTTTTTTTAATTCCGTAAAACCGCTCGGCGTTAAGTATTGAATAGACATAAAAAATTAAAATAGAAATTAACTCACTGGAGGATATCTGTCGGTTGTTATTTTGCCAATTGGACAGAGATTCTTCGCTTTGCTCAGAATGACAATTGGCGAAATCCCAAATGAATTCAATAGGATTTAATTTTATCAATATTTTTTTATCTTGGCAAATATTTTTTTCCCCACCATGCCAAAAAATCTCTGGCTATCGGCATGGAGGCGACGCTTCCCTCCCCGCCCTCTTCCACCAAAATAGTAACGACTATTTGCGGGTCATTATACGGAGCGAACGATGTGAACCACGCGTGCGTGCTTTTTTTGGAATTCCATTGGGCCGTGCCGGTTTTGCCGGCTGCCATAAACGGCAATGTTTGCAAAAGCTGGCAACTGCCATAAGTTACGCATTCCCTCATACCTTGCCGCACAACCGCCAAATTTTCCTGTGAAACGAAATTTTCTCGGATTATTTTTGGTTTTATTTTTTCTTCCGTTTGAGTTATCGGGTCAATAAATTTATTTCCCAAACGCGGGCTGAATATTTTTCCTCCGTTCGCTATGGCGGATGTCCACACCGCCGCCTGTATCGGAGTAACTGACAAATCCCCCTGCCCGATTGATAAATTATAAGTATCGCCTATATACCATTGTTCGTTTTTTGTTTCTTCTTTCCATTCTTCGGAAGGCAAAAAACCCTCGCTCTCGCCGGGCAAGTCAATGTCTGTTTTTTGCGCGAGGTTGAAATCGCGCAAATATTTTAAAAGTCGCGCGAGTCCGAGCCCGTCAAAATTTTTATATCCTCCGCCAACATAGAAAAAAAATGTGTTCACCGACCACGCGAGGGCTTTTGTGACATTTGTGGCGCCGTGTCCTCCAACTTTCCAATCAGGAAAAAACCAATCGCCTATTTGCAGACCGCCTACGCTCATTATGGTTTGTCGCGGTGTGATTATTTTTTCTTCCAGCGCAGCCGCGGCTATAACAGGTTTGACGATTGAACCTGATGGGTATGTTCCTGAGATGGCCCTGTTAAAAAGCGGATTATTTTCATCTTTTAAATACGCGTCATAATCTTTTTGAGTTATGCCTCCGGCAAAAAGATTGCTGTCAAAAGTCGGCCAGCTAACCATAGCCAAAACAGAACCGTCGCGAGGGTCCATCGCTATGGCCGCGGACTTTTTTTTACCGTTTTTCGCGAATGAGTTTTTTATCAGTTCTTCCAATTTATTTTGCGCTTCCAAATCAATTGACAAATAAAGATTTTTGCCGGGTGTCGGAGGGTCCTCTGCCAAAACGCTTTGTTCGTGTCCGAGCGCGTCCACTTCTATTTTTTTCATTCCGTAAGTTCCTCTTAATTCTTTTTCGTAAAATTTTTCCAAACCGATTTTGCCGATATTGTCGGAAATAAGATATCCGCTGTTTTTTAATTCTTCCAGTTCGCTCTCGTTTAACTTTCCCAGATATCCGAGCAAATGCGAAAAACTTAGTCCGCCAATCGCGTTGTCTCCTATCAAATATTGCCTTTTTGTGCTTTTACCGATATAAATACCGGGCAAGTCTGCGTTTTGGATATAAAGAGTTATTGCCGTGTTATAATCCAGATTGTCTTTGATAAGCAATGATTCGTAATTGTAAAATTTGTATTTTTCCAATAAATTATCAAGATTTTCTTCCGTAATTCCGCTTACTTCTGATATTTTCGCGATTACTTTTTTTCTTTTTTCTTCGTCAACCGGCAAATCCTGAGGCACGATGGCTAGAATAAAATTCGGAACATTTTGGGTAAGCTCATTGCCAAAACGGTCATAAATTATTCCTCTTGCCGCCGATATGGGTTTTAACCTAACGCGATTATTTTCCGCGAGACCGAAATAATAATTTCCGCGCCAAAGTTGAAGGTAAGACACTTTGAAAAAAATTAAAAAAACGCCTAAAACTATAATTATCACGAGGAAAAAAATTTTGCTTTCTTTTACGCTCGTGCCAAGATAATTTTTTGTTCCGGACGAAGCCGTTTGTTTTCCGAAAGATTTTTCAAACGCAAAGGATTCTTCCACCCAAGATTTTTTATATTTGCCGTCCAAATCTCTTTTTTCCAAAACGCGGTCATCAAGAAAAATTTTATTTTTTTCTTCCATAAATTATTTTTTTTCGTTTTTGTATATATAAGAAGGATTAAAACGCCGGTTGAATTTTAAAAGCAGAACATAAATCGTCGTGATAAACAACGAGGTGAACGATATCTCCCACGCGGATTCTTTAAAAAAGTCTCCCACCGGCCATAAAAAATCTTTTTTTTGCGCGACGTTTATCGCGTTGGAAAAAAGAAAGTAAAAAACATGAAAAAGTATCATTCCCAAAGTTGAAGAAAGCAACACGACAAAACCCGAGTGCGAAGTAAAAAATTTAAAGAGAAGAAAACCGACTATCAATAAACTGAAAAAAAACGCAAGCGAACCCGCAGCGAAAAAAGAAGAAGAAAACGACTCAAGAATTAAAGAAATCGGTATGATGAGCCATATTGTTTTCACGACAGTTGTAAAAATAAACAATAAAAAAAGAAAAACAAAAATAAAATTTATGAGATTGAACGGATAAGGAAAAAAATCAATTATAAAAAACTGGACAATCACAACCAATTCGCAAATAATAAGCCAAAAAACAAAGCGCAAAACCGCTTTCATAGTCAAATAGTCAATTAGTTAAAAGCACGCTTACAAGATAAATTTTTGACAGGTCCGCGGATGGCACGATAATCGCTTGTTGAAACGGCTGATACAGTTCATTTTTTACGGCCGCGATAGCCCCTATCAAAAGTCCTTTTGGAATTTCATTTTCCATGCCTGAAGTGACAATTTTATCACCGTTTAAAATCGTTTCGTTTCGCGGAATAAAGTTCATATGAACGCTTAGCCCATAGCCACCCTCCACGACGCCCAAACTCCCGTCTTTATTTAACGCGACTGCGGCAATTTTACTTTGATTATCGTTTATCAGACGCACAGAAGAAATTTCCGCGTCAACTTTTATGATTTTTCCGATTAAAATTCCGTCGCCTGTTATTACCGGCTGATTTACTTTTATTCCTTTTTCAATTCCGGCGTTGATGATTAAAATTTTTTCCGCATTTTCAATTCCTTTTCCAATCACATAAGCCCCAACGGATTGTATGGATTTTTTTTCTTTAAAATTTAATTGTTTTTCCAATTCAATTTTTTCATTTTCCAAAATTAAAACTTTTGATTCAAGGAATTTTTTACTTTGCGATTCTGACAGACATTGACTGTAATTTTTAAAAAATTCGTCATTGCCGCTGAAATAAGAATACGCATTTTTGATTTGATTTCCGGATTTATGCAAAAAAGATGAAACAGGCACAACAACCGTCCTCAATCCCCTCCTGACAAAATCAAGCCACCCGAAAAAATGAAAAAAAATCAGCATAATAAATACTGACAAAAAAAAGACCACCTTCTTTTTATTATTGATTCCTGTCATAATTTTACGCTTTTTCTAATTTTTCGCTTACTTCATCGTTTAATTCTTGATCGTCAAGCAACATTCCCAATCCGCGAACCACGCCTGTGAGAGGGTCGTCGGCCACGCGCACAGGAATTTGCAGAGCTCTGGCGACAAGCGAAGAAAATCCGCGCAGAAGCGAACTTCCGCCGGAAAGAAGTATGCCCCTTTCATGAATATCAGCCACCAACTCCGGAGGCGTATTTTCCAAAACATTTTTTATATTATCAACTATTACACGCAGAGATTTTAACATCGCTTCTCTTATCTGCGAGTCGTTAATCATAATTTCTCTTGGCAAACCGGTCACCACGTCGCGTCCGCGCATTGGAAACTGCAGCTCTTCGGCAAGTTCCATCGCTGAACCGATTTTTATCTTAATTTCTTCCGCTTGTTTTTCTCCCAAAAATAAATTACAAGAATCGCGAGCGAATTGTATTA
Organism: Patescibacteria group bacterium; assembly: GCA_028705565.1. Lineage (GTDB taxonomy): Bacteria > Patescibacteriota > Patescibacteriia > Magasanikbacterales > GWA2-37-8 > STF2-47. The sequence continues at coordinate 43,720 of JAQWDH010000003.1, forward strand.
TATTACGATTGAGTTCGTCTCCCGCGACCTTGGAAGATTTCCATGTAACCACCCCGCTTAAAGATATAACGGCTATTTCGCATGTGCCGCCACCCATTTCCACGATTAAATTTCCAACCGGCTCTCTCACTGGCATACGGGAGCCGATTGCCGCCGCCATAGCTTCTTTAACCACCAACACCTCTCCTGCGCCGGCGTTTAAAACCGCGTCAGAAATTGCTTTTGTTTCAACTTCCGTTATTTCTAACGGCGCGCCGATAATCACGCGAGGTCGTGATAAAAATTTATTTCTTCCTTCGGTAGTTTTATCCAAAAAATAACGCAACATTTTTTCAGTCACTTCAAAATCCGAAATAATCCCCGATACCAAAGGTTTGCTGGTTAAAATATGCGGGGGTGTTTTTCCAAGCATTTCTTTTGCTTCGTTGCCAACCGCCAATATCTGTTCGGTTCGCGTATTTACGGCCACAACGGTTGGTTCATTAATGACAATGCCGCGTCCCTTGTTGTATATCAAAGTGTTGGCAGTGCCGAGGTCTATACCCAGCTCGCTTCTGAATTTGCTGAAAAAATTTTTAAACATAAATTTTCGGGGATGTTTGGTTTTTCGGTAAAACGCTGTAAACGATTCCTTCCAAAACGAAAAATAAAAGAAAAAGCAGAATAGCCGACCACCAAACGAATATTTTTAATTGTAAAAACAATAAAGACAAGACTGCGATTACGCCAAAAATCGCTCCTTGATAAAAAATTCTTTTTATCCTTTTATAAGGCAGCTCCTCGCTTCGGGAAAATTTTTCATTTAAAATTCCGCCAACCGCCGCGAAAGCGCTTGTGAGAGCGAAAAAAAGAGCGGCGTAAAATAATATAAATCCGAGAGTCCCTGCTTCCTTTGGGTCAAAACTGATTATAACAAAAAACCAGGCAATCCAGCAGATGATTGAACTCGCAAGCATTAAAGCTAAGTATGAACGAAGAGTCATAGTATTTATAGTTTAGCGGTTTTATCGTTTTTTGGCAATGGTCCGCGGATTAAGACATGTATTTTATTTTTTTTACTTTTTCGGGACTGATTTTTTTGTTTATTAAAGCCACAATCATCAGTTCGTTCAATTTGATTTCTTGCGCCACGACCGAACTTAAACAGGCAATTGCCAAAACACAATCTTTGCAATAAATCGCCCGCGCGTATTTTTTTATGTCATCGCTAAAAAATTCCCGCAAGGAATCATTCGCTTTTTCAACAATCATGGCCGCGTTGACGCTTCTTATCATCGGGGACGCGGCGGATTTGGCTTTTAAAATTTCAAATAAAGAGTCCATAAATTACGCTTTATAATCGCAAATATCTTTAAAGTCGCATTTTTCGCATGCGTATTTTTCAGGTGCCGGAGCAAAGTCGCGCGAGATTATTTTTTCTATCGTTTTTACCATTTTTTCTTCCAATTTGTCAATTTCTTTTTTTTCGCCCAAAAAAGAAGTTTTTATATTATCATTAAGATAAAAATACGTAAGAAGCCCCACTTCCCCGATGTTTTTATATTCCGGAAGTTGCGAAACCGCCAACTGATAAATTAAAAGCTGATTTTTATCGTCGCCTTTTATATCTTCCTTGCTTTTGCCGGTTTTGTAATCAATAATTTCCAATCGTCCGTCCGACATTTGGTCAACGCGATCTATCCTGCCGCGCAAAAGATGCTGCCCTATTTTTATTTTAAACCAACCCTCCAACGCCACGGGCAAAGACCATTTTTTGTCGTTTGTTTTATAAAATTCGCGCAAAATTTTCTTTCCTTCCGCGTAATAATCCTCCCTTTGTTTTTTATCCGCGTACCAATCGTCGATCCAACATTCATCGTAAATTTTATACAATTCATCCAATTCAGGGGCTTTGATATTTTTATTTTCGGAAGGTTTGGACGGTTCATTAAAAAACGTTTCTTGCCGAGCTGAGTTTATTTCCAATAATCGTTCATAAAATTTTTGAAAAACCGAGTGCATTGTTTGTCCGAAACTGAACATCGGATTGCCGCAGACAGGCAATTTTAACACGCTCGCTAATTTATATTGGTAAGGGCAAACCTCGTACGATTTTATTTGCGAAAAAGAAAACACTTTCGGAATTTCATACGTGGTATCATTTTTTACTTCTGATGCCGATTCTGCCTTTTCGGCTGAATTGAAATTTGAAATTATTTTTTCGGTTTTTACGATTTTGAGAGATTTTTTATCGCCGAGGTTTTCTTCAATATATCCTGATTCCGCCAAAAAACGACTTGCTTTTTTGCCGCGCGTTCCGCCGTAATCATCAGCGCCAGCAAGATACAGCTTTTCTTTTGCTCGCGTCAAAGCCACATAAAAAAGTCTTCTTTCTTCCTGATAATGACTGTCGCCTTCCGGTAATTGTTCTTTTACGAGCGCGGATGGAATTTCTATGGCTTCGCCGCGTTTTCTGGAAGGAAATCTTTCCTCAACCAAATTCACTATAAAAACATATTTAAACTCCAACCCCTTCGCCATATGAATCGTTAAAATATTCACGGAATCAGGCGTCTCTTCCGGTTGTTTTATTATTCCCAAATCGCCCGAGTCTATCACAAATTTAAAATGTTCTAAAAAATCGCTTACTTTCGCGTCAGGTGTTATTTTTTCATAATCGGCTATATAATCAAAAAATTGTTTAAGATGGTGAATTTGCCGTATGATTCCCCTCTCTCCGGATTCTTCCCCTTTTGCCAAATATTTCAAATACCCGCTCTGTTCAAAAAAACCGTATAAAACAGCGGTTGGTTTTTCCTGCCGAGCCGCGCGCATACCATCATGGATTATATTTACGATTTTTTCGCAAACAGCGATTCCATTTTTTGACAACGCGATTTCCCGAGCGCGTTTAAGAGCCTCATAATAAGTTATGGATTTTTTTTTGGCGAAAAAAGAGAATTTTTGCGTGTCATTTTCCGAAAATTCAAATGTCAGCAGACGCAAAAGCCGAAAAATCGCCGATGACTCGTGGTAATTGTCAACGGCTTTTAAAAAATTTAAACAATCTAAAATAATCGGCTGGCGATAAAGTCCTGACGCTGCCAAAAATTCATAAGGGATGCCGCGTCTTTCCAGCGCCGATACGAACGGGTCCGCGTGATTGTTGGCGCGCGTCAAAATAGCAAAGTCATCCCAAACAGCGTCTTTGTTTTTTTTCTTTAAATTAATGATTTCGCCCACAACCGCGTTGACTTCCGCATCCAAAGTAGTTGAATGGATATATTTTACGCTTTCTTTGAGATTTTCCAACGTTGATGATAATTTTTTATTTATTTTTAATTTTATTTCCAATCTGTCAGGATTGTTGTTTTGTATTGATTTGTAAGCGACATCCAAAATTTCCTGTTGTGAACGATAATTTTTCGTCAAAACGATTTCTTTGGTTTTTGGAAAATCATCTTTAAACCGCAAGATATTGGAAACTGAAGCCCCTCTGAAAGCGTATATGCTTTGGTCGTCGTCTCCGACAACGGTAATTCGCGTTATTTCGTTTTTGGCAAGCAATCTCACGAGTGAATATTGCGCCCAATTTACGTCTTGAAATTCATCAACCAAAATAAATTTATACCTTTCCGTTAATTTTTTTAAAATTCCGGGACGTTTTTCCAAAAGTTTGTTCGCGTAATAGATAAGGTCGCCAAAATCCAAAGCGTTATTTTCCAAAAGCAATTGATTGTAAGCGTGATAAGCATTGGATATTTCAGTTAAACGAGTTTTTTCGTCAATATCTGCGTTGTCTTTGTCCAATTTAACATTTTCCGCGTGTTTCAAATAATCCTCGGGTGAAATCAATTCGTCTTTGCATTTGGAAAAATGTTTTATAAGTTCGTGGACATGGCGCGTCGGGTTTCCGAGCGGACGATAATAATCCAAGTTGAATTTTTCCAAATTATCGCGCGCTATAATCCATGCGTCCGATTGGCCGAGTATTTTAAACTGATTCGGCAAACCGATGTCCAGACCGTAATTTTCCAATATTTTTTGGCAAAAAGAATGAAAAGTGGAAATTTGCAAGTCAACATATCCGATATTGAGAATTTCATCCGTTCTTTCAATCATCTCTCTTGCGGCTTTTTCGTTGAAAGTCAATGCCAAAATTTCTTCAGGTTTTGCGAGTCCTTTGTCAATCAGGTATTTTATTTTTTGCGTAATTACCGTTGTCTTGCCTGTGCCGGCGCCCGCGACGATCAAAAGCGGACCGTCAGAATATTCAACGGCCTGCCTTTGTTCTATATTCAAGTTGTCCGATAATGAGTTTGGCATACATATAATTTTATGCTAAATCGCTCGTGAAAGCAAGAAAGGGAAAAACGGGGTGTAAAAAAATTTTAATTTAAATAAGGAAACGTTTTACGTTTCCTTATGTTGGTTAAATTGTTAACCGGACAAAGATTCCTCATTACATTCGGAACAACAATAGACATTATCTATTGACCATCGGCGGAAGTTTTCTGTATTTTTTGGCGATTTTTACGCGATTTACGGCTCTTTCAAGTTGCGCCTGCAAAGCCGCGTAATCAATGCCTTCAACATTGCGCGCTTCTTTCATCGCTTTTTCAGCTCTTTCGCGCGCCGCCTCGGCTCTTTCAATATCAATATGCTCCGCGTATTCGGCAGTATCAGCCAAAATAATCAGCGTATTATCCGGACGCATTTCAGCGAACCCCCCGGAAATCGCTAAAAATTTTTCTTCTCCGTCTTTTTTATATCTTAATTCACCAGGTTGTAAAACCGTTATCAAAGGAATATGTCCGGGAAGAATCGTAATCTCGCCGTCTCGCGTCATCATTGTTATTTGTTCGGCTTCTTCGGAAAATATTTCCCGTTCCGGAGTAATAATTTTAAATTTAATTTTCATAATTATTTTACTTCTTCTATTCCGCCTTTCATAAAAAACGCTTGCTCGGGTTTGTCGTCGTGTTTTCCGTCTAAAATTTCGCGAAAACCCATGACGGTTTTTGAAACCGGAACATATTTTCCTTCAGTTCCGGTGAATGTTTCTGCCACGAAGAACGGCTGGGAAAGAAATTTTTGAATTTTTCTTGCGCGAGACACTGTGATTTTATCTTCATCGCTCAATTCTTCCATGCCAAGAATCGCGATAATATCCTGCAAATCCTTGTATTTTTGTAAAACTTTTTGCACTTCACGCGCCGTGCGATAATGTTCTTCACCGACTATATTCGGGTCCAAAATAGTTGAAGATGAATCAAGAGGGTCAACGGCCGGATAGATACCAAGTTCGGTTAAGGAACGGTTAAGCACCACCGTTGAATCTAAATGCGCGAATGTCGTGGCAGGAGCAGGGTCGGTCAAATCATCTGCCGGCACATAAACGGCTTGCACGGATGTGATTGAACCTTTGTCAGTAGAGGTGATGCGTTCCTGTAAAAGACCCATTTCTGTCGCCAAAGTCGGCTGATAACCTACGGCAGAAGGCATACGACCAAGCAAAGCCGAAACTTCGGAACCGGCTTGAGTAAAACGAAAAATGTTGTCAATAAAAAGCAAGAGGTCTTTTCCTTCTTCGTCTCTAAAATATTCAGCCATTGCCAAAGCGGTCAAAGCAACGCGTGCTCTTGCTCCCGGCGGTTCGTTCATTTGTCCGAAAACCAAAGCGGTTTTGTCCAAAACTCCGCTTGATTTCATTTCGCGATACAAATCGTTTCCTTCGCGCGTTCTTTCTCCTACGCCGGCGAACATTGAATAACCTCCGTGTTCCTGCGCGATATTGCGAATCAATTCTTGGATAACAACTGTTTTACCTACGCCGGCTCCGCCGAAAAGACCGACTTTTCCGCCTTTCAAAAATGGGCAAATCAAGTCAATAACTTTTATGCCTGTTTCTAAAACTTCATACTTTGTTGATTGTTTGTCAAATGAAGGAGCCGGCCTGTGAATCGGATACTTCTTTTTGGTTTTTGATTCTCCCAACCCGTCAATCGTGTCTCCGACAACATTATACATTCGTCCCAATGTTTCCGGTCCGACTGGAACCATAATCGGTTTGTTTGTGTCAACTACCTCCTGTCCCCTTTCCAGTCCGTCCGTAGTGCTCATTGCCACCGAGCGAATCATATTTGAACCGAGATGTTGTTGAACTTCCAAAATCAAAATGTCTCCGTTCGGCATTTTTGTTTCCAACGCGTTAAAGATGGATGGAAGTTTATCAGGAAAACTTATATCCACCACAACGCCGATAACTTGACTTATGATTCCTGTATTTTGTTTTTCTGTCATAAATGTAAAAATTTAATGAATATTTTATTTTTAAAATTGAATAATGATTTAATTATCCTAAAGCCGCGACACCGCCGACAATTTCGGAAATTTCCTGCGTGATGCCGGCCTGTCTCGCTTTGTTAAAATTATAATTCAGTTCTTTAATCATATCTTCTGCCGCGTCAGACGCGTTTCTCATCGCCATCATTCGCGCGCTGTGTTCGGAAGCGTCCGATTCCAAAATGGTTTGGTAAATTTGCATTTCAACCAAACGCGGCAAAAGCATTGATAATACTTCGGCCGGTTTTGGTTCAAATTTGAATTCAAAATTATATTTTTTTTCTTCTTTTTCCTCCCCTATCTTTCCTAAAAGCTCATCTTCTTTTTCCAAAGGTAATATCTGTTTAACGCGAGGAATCTGTTTGATGGCTGAAACAAAATCCGTGTACGCAACCGCGACTTTATCGTATTTTCCATTCATATATTCCGCAATAATCATTCTAGCCATAGGTAAAATTTCTTCCATCTTTGTTGTGATGTCTATTTTTTCAAATTCCGCGGCAATTGGATGTTTAAAATATGAAAAAATTTTTCTTCCTCTTTTGCCGAGAAGTATAATATCTGTTTCAGTTCCTGTTTTTTTCTTTTCCTCAATTATATAATCATTAGTTTCCTGCAAAAGCCTGCTCGTGAAGCCGCCGGAAAGTCCGCGGTTGCTTGTAATAAAAATCACTGCCACTTTTTTAATCGGTCTTTTTGTTAAAATCGGATGTAAAGCGGCGTTGGTTTTTTTTGCCACGTCAACAAGCATCGCCCAAGCCAAGTTGGCATAACCGCGAGTCGCTAAAACATTAGCGACCGCTTTTCGCATTTTCACCGCTGAAATCATTTCCATGGCTTTGGTTATTTTTTTCGTGTTGCCGACGGATTTTATTCTGCGTTTTATGGCTTTGGTGTTTACTCCCATACTCTTTATTGCTTTTTAAATTCTTCAACCGCTTCTTTTAATTCTTTTACAACATCTTCGTTCCATTCTCCATTTGAAATTTTTTCAAGCAATGTTTGCTTGCTCGCGTTCATAAAATTATGGAACTTTTTTTCCCACGCTTGAATATTTTTTACTTCAACATCATTGGCGAGGCCGTTTGTAACAGCGTAAATTATCGCGACTTGATTCGCGATGGGCATCGGTTCGTATTGCGGCTGTTTCAAAATTTCAACCAACCGTTGTCCCAAATCAATCTGTTTTTTCGTTTCAGGGTCAAGATCGCTCGCGAATTGAGCGAACGCTTCCAGCTCGCGGAATTGCGCCATACCGAGTTTTATTTTACCGGCGACTTTTTTCATCGGTTTTACTTGCGCGTCAGAACCTACGCGAGATACTGAAATACCAACATTTAAAGCCGGACGGATGCCGCGATAAAATAAGTCGCTTTCCAAAAATATCTGCCCGTCGGTAATGGAAATTACATTGGTGGGAATGTACGCGGTTACATCTCCGGCTTGCGTTTCAATGATTGGCAATGCCGTGATTGAACCGCCTCCGGCTTCTTGATTTCTTCGGCAAGCGCGCTCAAGCAAACGAGAATGCAAGTAGAAAACATCTCCAGGATAAGCTTCTCGTCCTGGCGGGCGGCGCAAAAGCAAAGAAACTTCGCGGTAAGCCCATGCTTGTTTGGATAAATCGTCATAAACGCACAGAACATCTTTGCCTTGGTCCATAAAATATTCGGCCATGGCCACACCAGCGTATGGGGCGATATAAAGCAAAGAAGCGGGGTCGGACGCGCTTGCGGAAACAACAATCGTGTAATCCATTGCGCCGGTTTCTTTTAATTTTGCGACAATTCTCGCCACTTTTGATTGTTTTTGTCCGATTGCAACATAAACGCAAATCATATCCTTGCCTTTTTGATTGATAATCGTATCAATCGCGATTGCTGTTTTTCCGGTTTGTCTATCACCGATGATAAGTTCGCGCTGACCGCGTCCGATTGGAATCATTGAATCAATCGCTTTAATTCCTGTTTGCACCGGTTGGCTCACTCGTTCTCTTTTCATAACTCCGGCTGCGATTTTTTCAATCGGATAAAATTTTTCACTATGAATTTCCGCGCCTCCGTCTATGGTCTGTCCGAGAGGGTTCACTACGCGTCCGATTAGATTTTCTCCAACAGGCACTGATAAAATTCTGCCAGTGCGTTTTACAGTGTCCCCTTCTTTAATATGCCTTGATTCACCCAAAAGAACGACGCCAACGGTCTCTTCTTCAAGGTTCAAAGCGACTCCGAAAGTTCCTCCGGGAAATTCAAGCATCTCGTTCGCTTGGCATTTAATAAGACCTCCAACGCGCGCGATGTTGTCGCCGACTTCAACCACGGAACCGATTTCTTCGGTTTCGGTTTGTTTCTCAAAAGCGGCGATGTTTTTTCTTAATTCTTCTACAATGGAATTTACGGACATATGGTGATAATTTTTAAATTTATAATTCTATTTTATTAATCTTTGTTTTAAATTATTTAATTGTGTTTTTACGCTCGCGTCAAAAATCTTGTCTTCCGTTTTTACTATAAATCCGCCTAATAAATTTTCGTCAACTTCCTTCGTGATTTCAACTTTTTTGCTGAACGCCTTGCCTATTTTTTCCGCCAAATCATCGCTGATTTTTCGCGCGGAAATTATTTTAATTTCTAAAATCCCCTCTTGTTTTTTCGCGTATTTTTTAAATTCTTCAATGATTTTTTCCGCTTGTTTTAATTTGCGGGCGCGCGCCAAAATCAAAACAAAATTGCCAAGTATTTTCTCCAAATCTTTTCCTTTCAGCCCTTTCGCGGCTTTATAAAGCGCCTTGGAATAAGTTTTATTGGAATTTTTTTTCATAAAAAACCGTTTTCGCGAAATTAATCTTTTACGCCTTTTAACGCGTTTTCAATCAATTCTTTGTCCTTTTTTAAATCTATTTTTTCGTTTAAAATTTTTTCCAACGCCAATATCATCAAATCGGCTGTTTCTTTTTTTAATCCGAGCATTACTTCTTCTTTTTCAATTTGTATATTGCGCCTTGCTTGTTCAACAACTCCTTCAATTTCTTTTTTAGCTTTAGCTTTTAAAACATCCGCCGTTTGGCTCGCTTCGCAATTGGCTTTTTCCATAATTTTATTCGCTTCCACTTTTGCCATGTCTATTTTTTCTTGATACGATTTTTCGCTTTTGGATAAATTTTCATCTATTTTTTTTGAATTCGCGATGCTATCGTCAATCATTTTTTGCCTTTCAGCCATTTTTTTTGTTATCGGTTTTAAAATTAAAAACCACAAAATTGCCGAAACAACGGCGAAATTCACCAATTGCGCCAAAAACATTGAACCATTTATGCCCAAACCGGTCAAAACGCTTTCATTCGCGATAGATGCCAATTCCCCCGAAACTTCGGCGGACTCTTCGCTTGCAAGCGCCATATCTATTAAATTCAAGAACATAAAATTTTATTTTAATTTTTTATAATACGGTTTTATTTAGACGCGCCACGCAAACGCGTGACGCGGCCGATAAAACTATTTTAAAGTGAATACGACAACCAAAGCGTAAATGGCAATGGCCTCCGCGAAAGCCGCGCCCAAAAGCATAGGCACGAAAATTTTACCGGATGCCTCCGGATTGCGTCCGATGGCTTCCAAGGCCTTGGCGACCAAACGGCCGATACCGAACGCCGGCCCGATGCCGCCGATGGCTATTGCGAACGCCTTGGCTAAAACCAACACTGATGCGTGTTCCATATTTTTGACCTTTCTTTATGATAATTCTTCAATTGAGTTTGTTGATTTTTTATCTCATGAAGAAATATCGGTTAATAAATTTTAAATTGTCATTCCATTGTCTACGTTTCTTCCCCGTGGGGTTTGGATGTCGCTACGGTCAAATAAACGAGCGTGAGCATGGAAAACACCCCGGCTTGAATCACGCCGACTAAAACTTCCAACAACATAAACGGAGTAGGCACTAAAAAAGCCACCAAACTTATCATCACGCTCATTAAAACTTCCCCGGCAAATATATTGCCGAACAACCTTAAAGAAAGCGACAACACCTTCGCCATTTCACTGATAATTTCTAAAAATCCGACAGCCAATTCAATAATAGCGGTAAAAATGGCAATCGGCCCTTTGCGAAAACTTTTAACAAGGGAGCCGATTTGAACAAATTTATTCAAATACGCGAAAAATCCGACAGCGAATAATCCCATAATGTGCGACAAAAATACCGATGTCAAAGCCATCGCGACGGTAAGATTCAAATCAGTGTTTGATGGCCTGAAAAGCATCTTATTGTCCCATGTGATACTGCCGATTCCGGGAAGCAGACCTATCCAATTTGATATTAAAATAAAAAAGAAGACAGAGCCAACTAGCGGTAAAAAACGCATGGTTTTTTTTCTGTCTCCTGTTACTTGGTCAAAATAATTTAAAAGTATATCCAAAAAATATTCAATGAAATTCTGTATTTTTGACGGTTTAAGCGATACTCTTTTTTTAATGATTATTCCCAAAATCAAAAAAATTAAAATTGCAATCCACGCGTTAATCATCGTATTCGTAATCGGGAAATCGCCTAAACGAAAAATTGTGTCCGGAGCCAATGTTGGTATGTGCATACCATTTTTACTGGTTTATTATCATTATTTCATGTTTTGATATTCTTCACCGTATTTTTTAGCTTTGCGTTGAATGATTCTTATCGTGAGAAAAAACGCCGCCAGCAAAAACAGAACTGTAAAAAGCGGGTATTTTTCATACTTCTCGTCAAAATGTTGACCGATAAGAACAAAAATTATCGCCGGGGCCGCTATGGTAACGCCGAAATCGCCAAAAATTTTTAAAGCGAAAAAATAATATTCCCTGTCGCTCGTTTTTTCCGGCGGTTTTTCCACCATATTAAAGTATGTTAAAGACGGCGCTATTATAATAAAAAACCTCTTGTTAGTCAAGGGGTTTTAAAAATCAGAACTGTGAATAATTCATTTTACCTTAAAAAACAGTTTTTTCGCGTTATTATATGTTTTTTCCGATATTTCAGCCACATTCATCTCTTTAATTTCCGCGATTTTTTTCGCGACTTCTTCCACCATCCACGGTTCGCATTTTTTTCCGCGATATATTTGCGGCGCGAGATACGGAGCGTCTGTTTCAATTAAAATTTTGTCCAACGGACATTTTTTAACGACTTCCAGCAAATCAATTTGCGTTTGCGGTTCTAATTTTTTTGGAGGAAATGTGATTACGCCGGTAAATCCGATGTTCAATCCGAGCGCCAAATATTTTTGCGCGTATTCCCAATTTCCAGTATAACAATGAACGACGCCATTAATTTTTTCATTAAAAGAATTTAAAAGTTCTATCATTTCAGGATGCGCGTCGCGCGTATGAATTACGATTGGCAGGTTCGTTTCTTTCGCGAGCCGATATTGGGCGATAAAAACTTCTTTTTGACGGTTTAAATAACTTTTTTTGTCAATTCCTTCCGGCAAATGGTAAAGTTCCAAACCGCACTCCCCTATACCTATCGTTTTCGGATGCCAGGCGAGATTTTTATAAAATTCGTAATTGAAATTTTCTTCACGGGTTTTAAATTTTATTTCTTCCTCGTCAACTTCCGTGGAAAACAAATGGATAGGATGCAACCCGACGGTGGCGTAAATATTATCGTATTTTTCCGCGTATTTTATCGCCCGTTCGCTCGTGTCTTTTTGCGAACCGACAACATTTAAAACAACGTCTTTTTTAATACATTTTTTTATAACTTCATCCGCGTCATCTCTAAACGCGCTAAATTGTATATGGCAATGCGTGTCAAAAAGCATAAAATTTATTAAATCAATCCTTGCGCCGTTCCTTGCAGCATTCTTATCGCTTCCGGCAAAAGCGGCCAAAGAATTGACGCGGTTTTTACCGTTATCGGAGCGACTTGCGATTGAGCAATATAGCTCATAAAATATTCGCTCAAAGGGAATTTGGAAATAAAATAAAAAATAATGCCTAAAACAAGAGCTCCTTCAAACAAACCGAAAATCATTCCGAGAAGTTTGTTAATGCTTTTGATAAAAGGAAGGTTTGTAATAAAGCTTAAAATTTTATCCAAAAACCAAAAACACAATCCTATCAGGCGGTTTATTATGACAAAAGCGACTGCGAACATTATCACGCGCGCCAAATTTTCATTCCAACCGGTTATGTTGATGAGCCAATTTGCCGCCGGTTCATAATAACGGCTGGCGAAATACACTCCAAAAACAGTTCCGACCAAAGAACCGAGCGTGTGCACCAATCCGAACCAAAGTCCGAAAAGGCCGAATCCGCCCATGATAATAAGCAGTATGGTATCAAATAGAGACATATAAAAAAATTTTAAAAATAAAAAATTTTCGTCTCAAATTAAATTCTCGGGAAAAGCATCTCGCCTTTTTTAACATCAACACCGCTTTTCAACCCACCCCATTTAATTTCTTTCTTCAAATCAACAACATCTTCTGTCCTGATATTTAAACCATTAAGAATTCTTTCAGCGGTTCGCGGCATAATTGGTAAAAGCGAAATTCCAATATGGCGCAAACCTTCAGCCAGTTGATAAAGAAGCTCTGTAATATCCTCGCCTTTTTTCGCTTTTTCCCACGGTTTTTGTTCAGAAATCAATTCATCGCATTTTGAAACCAACTCGTTTATCGCAATGATAATTTTATCAAACGCGAATTCTTCCAAAGCATCTTCGTATTCTTGCCAAAATTTCTTTACTTCAAAAAACGCTTCCGATTTTGGCGGAACTTTTCCATCGCTGTATTTTTCCAACATTGTTAAAATACGCGAAGTAAGATTTCCGACCCCGTTCGCCAAATGAGCCGTGTAAAATTTTTCAAAATTTTCAACTGTAAAATCACCGTCTTCATAAGCCGGCATCGCGCCCAAAAGATAATAACGCGTCGCGTCGGTTCCGTATTTATTTACAATCTCAAACGGGTCAACCACATTTCCAAGCGACTTGCTCATTTTTTGGCCTCTTGATGTTATAAATCCGTGAATAAAAATTTGTTTTGACGGCTTTAAACCCGCTGACAAAAGCATCGCCTGCCACATTGCCGATTGCTGACGCAAGTTATCCTTGCCGGCCACCTGTAATCCGGGCCATAAAGAATTATATTTTTTCATATCGTCAGGCCACCCGATGGTTGAAATATAATTTATAAGAGCGTCAAACCAAACATACATCACATGTTCAGAATCATTTGGAACTTCAATACCCCACGGCATTTTGGATTTAAGACGAGAAATGCTGAAATCTTGCAGACATGATTCAACGAAATTTTTTATTTCGCGCAAACGATTTTTTGGTATGACGAATTTTGGATTTTTTTCGTATATGTCCAACAATTTTTTTTGATATTTTGAAAATTTAAAAAAATAATTTTCTTCTTCAATTTGCTCCAATTCCATTTTAGGATGTATCGGGCATCTGCCGTCCATTAGCTCGGAATCGGTTTTTTCCATTTCACAGCCGACGCAATATTTAACTTGATAATTTTTTTTATAAATATCGCCGTTTTTGTAACACAGCATCCAAAATTCTTGCGCGGCTTTGATATGGTGGGGGTCGGTTGTGCGAATAAAATTCGTGTAGCTTAAATCAAGCGCCCGTTTTAGCGCGTCAAACCTTGCCGCGTATTCGTCGCAATAAGCCAAGGGTTCTTTTTTTTGTTCCAAAGCTTTGCGGTATATTTTCATTCCATGTTCGTCCGTGCCAGTGTTAAAAACAACTTCCTCGCCTGACAAATGATGAAATCGCGCCAAAACATCAGCTTGTATTATTTCCAAAGCAAAACCGATGTGCGGTTCGGCATTCACATACGGCAAAGTCGTGGTGATATAATATTTTTGTTTTTTTAATGGCATAAACAAAATCAAAATTAAGATTGGATTACGACTACGAATTCCCCTCTTTCTTCTTTCATATCCTCTAAAACTTGCGCCGGCGTTCCTCTATAAACCGTTTCAAACATTTTTGTAAGTTCTCTGCATACGATTATCTGTTTTTTCGGTTCCAAAATATCATTTAGCTCTTGCAAACATTTTTTTATGCGATGACCCGATTCATAAAACACAGCAGTGTATTTTTGCTCTTTTAATTCTTTAAAAAATTTTTGCCGTTTGTTTTTATGAGGAGGAAAACCCATAAAAACGTATTTATCGGTTGGAAATCCGGAAATTGACAACGCGGCGACTGCGGCGCAGGGGCCTGGAATCGGTATAATATTGTCATTCCCGCGAAAGCGGGAATCCATCGCGCGATTATAAAAAGAGATTCCTCCGTTACAATCAAAATGACAGTGTGGATTTCCGCTTTCGCGGGAATGACAATCACAGACGATGTCCCTAATCAATAAATTTCCAGGGTCGCTTATTCCCGGTGTTCCGGCATCAGTGACTAACGCCAAATTTTTATCTTCGTCCAATAATTTTTTAATATTTTTAATCGTTTTTTCATCGCTATGCTGGTGATAGCTTATCAAAGGTTTTCCGATTTTGTAGTGTTCCAACAACTTTTTTGTCACGCGCGTGTCCTCACATAATATAAAATCAACGCTTTTCAATGTTTCAAGCGCGCGCAAAGTTATATCGCTCAAGTTTCCTATTGGCGTAGCCACTATATATAGTTTTCCTGCCATATAACCATATTATACTAAAAAAGCCAAAATAAATCAAAAATACCCCTTTTAAGGGGGTATTTTAACTGTTTTTCTACTCAATCGTTATCGCCTGCGCAGGACAGGTCTCAACGGCCGATTTTATAGTTTCCGCGTCGTCGCCTGTTTCATTCGCCACTCCGACTTTTCCGTCATCGTCAAATTTAAAAGTATTTTCAGCGACAGCTATGCACGCTCCGCAACCGATGCATTTTTCCTTATCTATTTTAATCATAAAATTATGAAATTAAGATTTAAAATATTTTTCCAAATAAAATTTTAATAATTCTTCGGCAGCCGGCAACGAATCCTTGCCTAAAGCTCCGATTTTTAATTTTTTTTGCAAATCTTCAATGGTTTTCGCGCCTTCCAAAACCGCTTCTTCAATATCTTTATCCGTAATGTTTAAAACAGAATCAATCACTTTCGCGCCGGCGGTAAGCACCCGTTCGTGCTTACCTGTTTTGCGGAAATAATCGTTTATCGCCGCTTGCAACGCCTTATCTCCCAAAACCGAACAGTGAATTTTTCTGTCCGGCAAACCGCCAAGCCGAGCGATAATGTCTTGCGGTTTAATTTTTAACGCATCTTCAATTTTCATTCCGTCTTTTTCGGTTATCATTTCGCTTAAAACAGAAGTGGACGCGATGGCAGAACCGCAACCAAAAGTGCGCCAGCGGCACTCTTTGATTTTTTCGGTTTCCGGCTCTATTTTAAGCCATAAAACCATTTCGTCTCCGCAAGCCGGAGAACCGACTCTGCCCATTGCGTTAAATTCAAATTTTTCTTCCTCGCCGTAGCGCATAAAATTGCGAGGATTAAAAAAATGGTCTTTGACAACATCCGAATACAGCCAACCACCCCCGCCAGCTTCGCGGATATTTACTTCTTCCGATAAGTTTTCTTTTTTTATCGCTTCGTCTGACATAAGACAATAATTCAAATTTATTTGTATCTCGCGTGTTTTTGTTTTTCCATACGCACCGGCGACATTTCACGCAGCTGTTCAACAATTACGGGTAAATATTTCATTAAATAATCAACATCTTGTTTTGTATTTCGCCTGCCCAAGCTGAAACGCAAACTGCCATGCGCGTATTCATAAGGCATTCCAAGCGCGCGCAAAACATGCGACGGTTCCAGCGACTCGGAGGTGCACGCAGAACCGGTTGAACACATAATGCCATATTCATCCAAATACAAAAGCAAAGATTCTCCCTCAATATCCATAAAAGTGATATTTAAATTGCTCGACAAACGATCATCCCCTATTTCCGGCCCGTTTAATTTTATGTTTTGAATTTTTTCTTGAATTTTTTTCCAAAGATACAAAGAAAGCTTTCTCATTTTTTTATTCTCCTTTTCTTTTTCATTTTGCGCTATTTCCAACGCCTTGGCCAAACCGACTATCCCGGGAACATTTTCCGTGCCGGCGTTTAAATTTCTTTCCTGTCCACCGCCCAAAATCATCGGTTTTATTTTTATTCCCCTCCTGATGTAAAGCGCGCCAATGCCTTTTGGACCGTAAATTTTACTGCCGTTCAAAGTTAAAAAATCCACGTGTAATTTTTCCACATCCAAACTAAGGTATCCGGCGGCTTGGCAAGCGTCCGTGTGAAAATACGGATATGGAGTATTGTGTTCTTTGCGGTATTTTAAAATCACTCGGCCGATATCCGCTATCGGCTCTATGACTCCGATTTCATTATTTGTATACATCACGCTTATCAATACCGTGTCCGGTCTTATGGATTTGTAAATTTCTTCCGGACTTACAAAACCTTCCTCATTAACTTTTACTTTTGTTATTTTCCAGCCCTGTTTTTCCAAGTCTTCCAACGGATGCAAAATAGCATGATGCTCAATCGGTATTGTAATAATATGCTTTCCGCGCTGTTCATGAGCGCGAGCCATTCCGTAAATCGCCAAGTTATCCGAGGCCGTGCCTCCGCCTACAAAAATTATATTTTCCGGCAATGCGTGGAGTATTTGCGCGATTTTACGGCGACTGTCATTGACAGCGGCATTTGCTTCGCGTCCGGCGCGATGCAAAGACGATGGATTGCCGTATGTTTTAGAATAATACGGCAACATCGCTTTAACAACGCGTTCATCGGTGTAAGCCGTCGCCGCGTGGTCAAAATATATTTCACGAATTTTTTTTGGTTTTGGCAACATAGCGCAAATATTATAAAGGCAATGTAAGATTAATATTTTTTTTCATCGCGTCCGCGGCGGTTTGGCAATCAAAATTTACCGCGAAAGGAATTGTCTCTCCGGAAAAATTTTTATAAAACAACTGTTTGTTCGCTTTTCCAAAATCGTATATTTCTTTCGTTACTCTTACATCTTGCTCACAATATTTTTTTATCTCGTCTATTTTTCCTTCTTTCCACCATCTTATCGCCTGCAAACCATCAGCGCTTTTGTTCACATTATCCAAAGTCGCTTCGGCCAAATCCGATAATTTAATCCGAACACCTATGCTGTCCTTCACTTTTTTCATAATATCCAAATGTGGCAATAAAAGCAAATCACCCATATAATAATTGTTTAAAATCGGCATATCAAAATGTTCGCTGTTGTATCCGATAATTCTGTCAGCTTTTTCCAAAATCGCCCAAAGTTTTCCGAATTCGCTTTCAACGAAACTTTGATACGTGTCTGTTGAGTATTGATAAATGGAAACCACTGAAATTTTTAATTTTTTAAAATCATTTTCAACTTCAGTGAAACTATTTTGCGTTTCTATATCTATCACTATTTCATTTGTCATATTTAAAAATGAATTCTTCAAAATTATCGGCTTTAAAATTTGAAAAATCAAGCCGTTTTTCAATTTCCAAAATTTTATCAATGTTTGATTTTATCACAGGATGTCTTGCCACAAACAAACTGCAACAATCTTCATACGGACGATTTGAAATTTCTAAAGCGCCGATATCGGCGGCGATATTCATAATTTCTCTTTTGTTCGTACCGATAAGCGGCGGAAATTTTAACATGTCGGTCGCGGAATAAATCGCATTCATATTTTCCAAAGTTTGCGAAGCTACCTGTCCCAGACTATCTCCGGTAATCAAAGCGCCACATCTTTCTTTTTTGGCTATTTTCTCCGCTATTTTAAAAAATAAACGGCGAACAGTTATCATTCTGCAATCGGCCGGTATTTTTTTCACTGTTTCTTTTTGATATTCCGCGAAAGGAATTATTATCAATTTTACTTTCGGCTGATAACGCGCCAGCGCCAGCGCCAAATCAAAAATTTTTTGCGACACTTCGTTTAAAACGGTTGTTTGGTTTTGAAAATGCGCCAAAACCACTTCAGCCCCCCTTTTCATCATTTGATACGCCGCCACAGGGCTATCTATTCCTCCGGAAAGAAGGCATAGTACTTTTCCGGAAGACCCGGTCGGCAAACCTCCGGCTCCGGACACAACTTCAGTATAAACAAAAGACTCATTTTTGCCAATATTTAGTCGTATATCAATATCGTAATTTTTTAAATCAACTTTCAACTTTTTTTTAATCCGTATATAGTCGCCTATCCGTTTCTCCAATTCATACGAAGACAGCTCGTATCCTTTCCATGTCCTGTTCGCGGTGATGCGAAAAGTTTTAATATCCGCGGAAAAAACAAAATCGCCCGCGGCTTTTTTAAGTTCTTCAACTTCACTTTTAACTTTTGTCGCGCGCGCGAAATTGGAGATGCCAGGAATTTTTTTTAATCTTTCCGCGTCTTCTCCTTTAAATTTTTCAGCCAAAATTCCGCTTTCAACTCTTTGAAATTTAGAAAACGGAAAAAGTTTCTTCAAATTGTCAAGCAGGCATCTATAAAAAAACGGCTGGTTTCCTCCTTTCAAAAAAATTTCATCCGGGTGAATTATCAAATCCATACTTTCAACGTTAAATTATGTAAATTGGCAAAATAATTTTTTTCATTTCATCAAAAAGTTCGCGCAAATTATCATTTCTTACGCCGCTGGATATTTTTTCCACCACTGCTTTGTCAGGATTGGAAAAAACAAAACTAAAATCGCCTTTTTTTATAAAATGAATGTTATAAATCAAATAATTCGGCAGATAAAAATTCAAACTATTTTTATTTGAATCGCGGATTTTGTCAATAATCGCCAAAAGTTTTTCGGAATTTTTATTATTTTCAAAGTTTATTTTAATGTCTTTTTTTCGCAAAATATCAGCGATGAAATTTTGTTCGCCGATGTCAATACAGCGCGTATTTTTTAAAAGATTTTCAACGAGAAAAAACGGTTTTTGTTTTTCAACGCGTCCGCAAGCGGCGGCCGTCATCTTCGCGGATTTGCGAAAATGCGCTTCTTTTTCTTCAACCGGCGACAATAAAAATTTTAAATAATGAAAATACGCCAATTTTAAAGAATTGCGAAAAATTATTTTTTCGTCAATCCCCGAAATATATTCTTTGCCACCCACGTCTTTTCCATAAATATAATTCCATCCGCGTTTAAAAAAAAATTTCGGCAAAAACGCGATATTTATGTTATTTCCGTAATTATTTTTAATTTCCAACGCTCCTTTTTTGTCAGATAAATAACTTAAAAAATCGCCTATGCCGGCGACAATATAAAAATCAATATCGCTTTTTTCATCCGCCTCGCCGTGCAAATAACTTCCTCCGAGCAAAACCAATCCTCTTGCGTATTTTTTTTGCAAAGCGCGGTGTATTTCGTTAACATTTTCTGAAGAAAACATATTTAATCCACCCACTTCGCCCGTTTGTATTTTACGACCCAAAAACCGCAAATAAAAATTCCTGTCGCAAAACCAATAATGGCGTTTAAAGCAAAACTCGGACGGGACGGAAATTGAGACGCAAGCGGCGCGCTTACGATTTTTATGGTTACATCGTTACCTATGTATTCCCAACCGCGAGTAACCAGCACCTGCGTTACCGCTCCGGCAAGAGCGGACGCATCTTCTTTTGTTGAACCATACGCGTTGATTTTCATCATGCTCGTGCCGTAAACCATTTCTCCGCGCGCGTCTTTTTGCCACTTTTTTCTTTGTTGCCGCTCATTCAACGCCTGCCAGTCAGTTTTATTAAAATTCGCCAAGGGCGCCTCCATCACTTTGTTATAAAAATCTGATGTCTTTATAATTTGCGTTAAATTTTCTCCGATTCTTTCCGATAATTTTATTTGCGTGTATGGGTCCGTGTTTAAACTGTCGCGAGAAATTATCAAAACTTCGCTTTGGGCGCTGTATTGCCATGGAAAAAATAAACTTGCGGCGGCGAATATAAAAGCAAAAACCATTCCCCAGAAAAAAATAAGACGAACATTTTTTAATAAAGATTGTGTCATATATTTATATTTCCATATTTAAAATCTTTGTTTCAATGGTAATATTTTTTCCATTGCGGAGAACCGTGAGACGGACGCTCTCGCTGTCTAAAAAACTTCCGAACGTGGCGGCGGCAACAGGCTGGCCGTTAATTTCCAAAATCAAATCGCCTTTTTTAAGCAAACTGCCGGACGACCAAATTTTGTTCACCGCGAACCCGCCCACTTTTTCATTTTTTACGACCAGCGGTTTATCTTCGCTGAACCAACCTTCCGCGCCCAAAGACGGATAAATGATTTTTTGTTTATTCAAAACAGAAGGCAAAATTTTCGTTAAAACAACCGCCGGGATAACTGAGCCATTTTTATTCACCAGACCCAATAATCTTCCCTGACTGTTTATAACAGTTGAGCCGGCCGTAAAATCGCCTTCCAACGAATAAGAAAATGAGACAACTCCGTCCAAATGCGACGCGTCAAACAAATTATATTTCGGCTGTCCGACAACAGTATGCTGCCAACCGCCGTTTTCATTCACAAACACGTCTTCATAATACGCTCCTGACCTTTCCGCGAAGCTGGTTATTTTAAATTGTTTATTGACGATTTTTAAATAAAGAATGTCGGAATAATTATCCAACAACGCTTTTTCAGGACGATTAACAGAGCCATCCGATAAAATCAAATAAAGATTTTTAAAATTTCTATCATAATCCGGCGCGTACATCACCAGCCATCCGTCTGAACTTACCATTATGGCATCGCCAATTTTTTTATTCAAATAATTATTGCCGTAAAAACCGATCGAACCGCGATATACTTCGGCGGAACGCTCAGACATTTCTATTTTAATTCTGTCTTCCAATTGATAAATGGCGTTGTTGCGCATCGCGTAAGATTGCAGCCAATAATCTCCTTCGTTTGAATTCGGCCAAACCCAACCCAAAATTATTGATGCTCCGCTCATACCGGCAATCAACCCAAAAATGGCGACAACAAAAAAAAGCTTTAATCTTTGCCAAAGCTTATGGTCATTTATATCGCAACAATGTAAAGGAAGGTGGGGGGGAATTTTCATAATATCATTTCCATCTTACAATAAAAATCAAAAAAAGTAAAAGAAGAAAGATGTTTATAATGACAAAAACTCTTTGTTTTTGCCAATTTAACCCTTCTTTTGAGAGATAGAAACGAGCCAAAAGCCATAAAACATACCAAATCCAACCCATCGTTAATCCTCCGGCCAAATATCCTATTGGCAAAGCCGTCAATGCCCAAAATAATTCATAATTTATTAAAAACCAAGCGCCCAACCATAAAAAAAACTGTTTATTTTTTTCTATGCCATATTCGCGCCACCACCAACCGGCAACCAAAGAAGATACTGCCGCCACCGCGCCAAGCCAAAGAAACTTATAACTACTCTCTACAATTTGAAAAGTAAAAGTCGCCCAAATCCCGGCATACAAACCCGAAATTCCTATTGTGCTCATTATAAAACGCCACGAACGGTGAGATTTTGACATAAAAGCGAGTTTTACTTCTTGCGGAGGCAAAAGCCAAAAACTGAACGCCGGAAAAAAAACAAAAATCATCGCCGTGAGATACCAAGCCCAAGGCCATTCTATAAAAAGCAACAGCGACATTACGCCAGCGTAAAAAATCAACAGCGAAAAAAAATGATGCCAACGATTTAATTGTGGCGGATAATATACCAATCGCGCCAAAGCCGCCAAAAGCGCCAAACGGAAAAAAATCCATAAAAAAAGCACCCACCAGACGCCAAGGTTTTTCAGCCACCATAACATAACAATACAAAAAATGGCTTCCAACGTTGCCGCGAATTTAGGATGAAATGAAACGGATCTAAACATATATAATAAGTTTATCAAATTTTTTAGATTTTGCCAATTTTGTCAATAACGCGTTTTTGTGCTAAACTAATTTTAAGTTTAATTTCGCGAATAATTATGATATTGGCTGAAAATAAAAAAGCGCTGTTTGATTATGAAATTCTGGAAAAAATGGAGGCCGGTTTAGTGTTGTCCGGACAAGAAGTAAAATCCGCGAAAAATAAAACAATTTCTTTAAAAGGCGCCTTCGTTACGTTCCACGGAAATGACGCTTTGCTTACAAACGCTCATTTTAGCGCATACCCGCAAGCAGGTCCAATTCCGCAATATGACCCAACGCGCAGCCGTCGCCTTTTACTCCATAAAAAACAAATCGCTTATTTAAGGGGAAAATCGCAAGAAAAGGGCTTGACAATAGTGCCGTTGATGGTGTATATTAAGAACCATCTTGTCAAAGTGGAAATCGCCGTTGCTCGCGGCCGCCACAAATACGATAAAAGAGAAGTATTGAAAGAACGAGATTTAAAAAAAGAATTAAGCAGGGCGCAAAAGCAAAAAAATTTTTAAATGACATTTTTCCCCCTTCGGGAGATCTCCCAAATGGGGAAAAAATGGATAATTGCCTGCCTGCATACCTACGGTATGTAAACCGGTAGGCAGGATAATTGGAAATTAGTTATGGGGGTGTCGGGTTTCGACAGAAATCTTCGGCTCCGCCGGCATACCGAGATGTCTCCGGTCTCGTTAAAAATCGAAGAAAAATAATAAGTGCTAACTTATTTTCAAAAGTGAAATCTGTTTTAGCCAACGCTTTTAGCGCCGGCTACAGTTTCGCTCCGTCAATCGCTTAATTGCGGTTGTCCATCGCGTTAGCGACGCTCGGTAGCTAATTGCGGTGTCACTTACCGAGAGTAGATGATGTTCGCCGCCGTACGAAAATCATTGAAAGTTATTCGGCTCGCCAATCGAATTTTTGCTCCCTTCATATTCGGTTGATTAAATTACCAAGGGAAATAAGTATGTAGATGGCGCTGTCGTAATTTTCTAGACGCGAGTTCAACTCTCGCCACTTCCACAAATAAATCAGAGTATTATGAGAATATCAAGAAGGAGACCGAAAATTATTGAAGAAAAAAAAGATTTTCGTTTTAACGAACGCATTGTCGCCCGCGAAGTTTTTGTTATCGGCGACGAAGGCGTAGGTTTGGGTATTATGAAGACGCAGGACGCGATTAATTTGGCGCGCGAACAAGAAATGGATTTGGTGGAAATAAATCCGAAAGCTGAACCGCCTGTCGCTAAAATTATGAATTTCGGGCATTTTAAATATCAGCAAGAAAAACAGGACCGTTTGCGGCGCGCGCATCAGCATGTGATGAAAATAAAATGCGTTCGCTTGTCTTTGCGTATCGGGGCTCATGATTTGGAAATTCGCAAAGACCAGGCCGTTGATTTTTTAAACGGCGGAGACAAAGCGAAAATTGAAATCATATTGAAAGGGCGCGAATTACAGCAAGGTCCGATGGCTTTCGCGGTAATAAAAAAATTTATTGAAGATGTCGGTAAAGCAATGCAAATACGCGTTGACCAGCCGGCGGAAAGACAGGGTAATAAAATAACATCTATAATAGTAAAAAGTTAAACATATGAACAAAATAAAAACACACAAGGCCACGGCCAAAAGATTTAAAAAAACCAAAAGCGGCAAAGTCGTGAAGCGCGCTTGCGGACAAAGTCATTTTAACGCCAAAGAATCGGGCAACACCAGACGCAATAAAAGAAAAGCCGTCACTTTGAGCGAATCTTTTCATGGAATAATTGACACTAATTTAATGAAATAAAAATATGACAAGAATAAAAGGCGGTCTTCTGCACGCCAAACGCAGACGAGGCATATTAAAACACACCAAGGGCTACCGCTGGGGCAGAAAATCAAAAATAAAAGTTGCCAAGGTTGCCAAAATGAAAGCCGGACAATACGCTTTTGTAGGACGCAAAACAAAAAAAAGAATCAACCGCGGGCTTAATATCGCCAGAATCAATGCCGCGCTTGACGCAAGAGGTTTGAGCTACAGCGTGTTTATGGGAAAGCTCAAAAAACAAGGAATAAAATTGGACAGAAAAGTCCTCGCTCAAATCGCGAGACATTATCCGGGGATACTTGAAAAAATAATTGAAGCGATAAAATAAACCCGACATAGGCGGTAATCTTCGTTGTCATCCCCGTGACAAATATAAAAATTAAAAGTCATCCTGCGATTCAAACCATGGGATGACTTTTTTTAATCGCTTTTAAATTTTATTTTATCGCCAATCCTAAAATATTTTCCGCGAGCAAATCGCCGGATATCGCGTCATAAGCCGATACGCGAATGTTGTAATTTCCTGTCGGCAATCGCGAACTTAAAGATTGTTTAACCGACAAGCTGTTCACCGCGCCGGAAGCTAATGTCCATTTGCCTTTGTCAATACTGTATTCATTATTATACTCATCCAGAAGCTGCCGAGTTAAACGAATTTTTTTTGTTTGTTCGCCTTGATTGCCGAAGCCGTATTGAAATTTAAAAACAAACGGCAATTTTGCTGACATTTTATTTTTATCAAAAAATGATCCGCTGAAATATATATCGGAATACGCCAAAGTTGAAGTTGAACTTAAAACAAACTTTTTTTCTTCAGGATTTTTTATCGCGACGACAAATCCATTTTCGTCCAATAACTTGTTTTTTTTATCAAGTATTTTTATTTTTATCGAGTATTCGCCTGATTTTATGTTATTATCTATAATATCTTTTACATTAAAACTGAAAACTCCGTTTTTTTTCAACGTCGTTTGCGCGAACGCTGCGCGAACGACTTTTCCATTTTTATTTAAAAACTGCCTGATAATTTTAAAAGAATCCGTTTTGCCTTTTTGGTTTTTATATTCGTAATAAAATCTAAAAAAATCCCCTTTTTGATAAATCGCGTTGGCGACTCGCGTTATTTTAATGTTTGAGAAAGGATTCAAAACATCCACCGCTCCGGCGGAAACCGTTGATGTCGCGGTCATCGGTTTTTCAGATATCTGACTTACGACAAAAAAATACAAAGTTTTCACCTCTGTTTCGGTTCCATACCAGTTACGAAATTTGACATATACTTTTTTCAATCCAAGTCCGGAAGACAAAACAAAAGATTTTGACGGTTTATAACTTTCCCACGAAGATCCTTTGAAATCGGTATTTTCCGAAATAGCCATTGTTTCGGCGTTTGTAGCTTCAAATTTTAAAATCACATTCGGAGAAGTTACGCGAATCGCCACCGGCGGCGCCGGAATTAACGGTATCACTCCCCCTCCGCCACCGCCTCCGGCTGAAGAAACAGGGGGAACAATCACAGGAGGTTTTTCTTTCTCTTTTTCTTTTGACGCGCCGACACTAACTTTTGAAATTATAAAAATCATCGCGTTGGCTTTATCCAAAATAACGCTTGGCGCGGATATTGTTTCAATAAAAATTTTATAATCCCCGATGCCGATGGGATTTATCAAACGATGCGCGCCAACGCCTTCAAAATTCGCTTGTGTTCCTATTTTTACGGTTATTTCATCATTCACTTGAATTTTCTCCGAATCGTTCAAAGTAAAAATAAATTTTCCTGAATTTCCATACTCAATTGAAAGCCCCATTGAACTTCCGACTCCGACACCGGCAGACAAAGCTATTTTTTTATTCACTCCGTTTATTAAAAAATCAATATCTTCCAAACCAAGCTGGTCTGGAATCTCAAAAAAACCTGCCTCAGGTTGTATGACAATTTTTCCGGAAAAAGGGACGTCTCTTGTTGCTGTAAATTTAATAGTATGATTTGATTCAACGCCAGGAGCCGAATTTGACAAAAGGTCGCTCGTAAAAGTTAAAACAGCGGCGCCAGCGGGCGCCGCGCAAAGCATCAAAACAACCAATAAAATAATCAATAATTTTGCCGTTTTCATATTCAATCGTTTACGCGGCGGCGCTTCGCGTCAAAATAAAAATTTAATGACACGAGGCAAAGCAGGGCCAATGTAAAAATCGTCAAAAAACGCACTGTCGTGTCCAAGCCCTCAACTTCTCCGATAAAATTATTTTCTTTTTCAAAAATAATTTTTTCTTTTTCCGATAATGCGATTTCCTTGTCTTTTAACATTGAAACCACTTGGTTGAACGAATTCGCCTCCACCGCGGCGGACACGCTCGTTCCTTTGTCGTGCTCCGCCGCGAAAGTGGATATTATTAATTCTTTTTCTTCGGCTGTCGCTTTTTCACTTCTCAACTGTTCGGCTAATTCCAAAATTTTAAAATTTTCCGCTTCAATGAAATTTGGTATCTTGTCAAAAATAAACGCGGCCAGAAAAAATCCCGACAAGCAGAAAATCATAGCCGACCAAATTTTTGTCTTTTCCCGCATATATTAAGCGAATAGTATGAATAGAACCAGAGCGAAAGCTAAAACAAATATGATAATCGCGGCCAAAGAAGGTCCGCAACAATGTTTTCTTTTCTCTTTCCATGAATAATCTTTAATGCCGCTTTGGCGAAGTTTCTTCCTTATGTGAAGTTTGGCGAAAATGTAAGCCAAAGCGAACAAGGCCAATATGGCGCCGGCAGACGGCAAAATAATACCGAGAGGAAGAACCCAAAACGACAAATCATCGGATATGGTTCTGACTTCTTCGTCGCCATAAGCCAAACTCATCACCGCTTGGTATCTGCCAAACAAAATTTCATCCGTTGACCATACTAATTCAAATTGACGACTCGCGCCAGGAAACACGGCCGCGGCATCGTCGTTCATTTTTAACACCGCGATTTTCCGTCCGAAATTATTTATAATTTCAATGGGACCGCGCGGTTTAATCAAAGTATTGCCGTTGTTTTCAATTCCTGTTGTAAATTTGATATTCGGTTTAAAATAAACCGCCTTGTCCGTGAAAAATTCCTTGACGCGCGCCTCTTCGGACGCTTCTCCGGCTATGCGCAAATTTATAATGGTGCCGACCTGGTAATTTATGCCGACCCCACTCTCTTCCGTGCGAGACGGATCGGTGCCTAGAAAAATACTGCCAAAATGTCCGCCTGGCGCCGCGTCTTTCGGAACTGTAATGGAATATGGTATATCAACCGTTCCTCCGCCGGAAATTTCCACAGCTTCCGAAGTTATTTGTATCCAAGACGAAATTTCATAGCCGGTTTTTTCTCCTTCTTTCGCGAAAATCGGATGGCCTTCGGAATCAAGAGACGATATATCGCGTTTAATGACATAATACAAACTTTTTTCCGCGCCTAAATTGGACGCATGCAAAATTGAAGAAAATGTTTGACCGGGTTCAACTTTTTCTTCAATGATTGACGGCTGAACTTTTATGCCGACATTAGAATTTTCTTGAGCTAATATTTTCGCCGGAGCCAGCAAAAAACAACAAATTAAAACCGGCAATAAATAAAATATAAATCTTTTTTTCATATTTAAATTGATTAAGTAAAGCGCAAGCCCGAACTCCCGTCCTGCTTGCGGGCGGGAGTTCAGGGTTCACACCTTAGGAGAGCGGATAAAGGATTCTTATCGCGTGATTTAGCTAATTTTAAAAGGTCGGTGTTGCCACATAAGTAAGCGAATTGGTGTAGTCATTCGCCGCTTCTTGCAATGCCGAGATTTCAATTTTTATACCAACTCTTGTTTGGCCTTTATCGGCCGTTGATCCGTTTGCCGGACCCGTGTGTGAAAACACGGTGCGGGGGGTGCCCAAATTTCCGGCGTATAACGCAGTACCAAATTCATTGACGTTTAAATCGGAATCCTCACTGGTTATGCCATAATGTCCGTATGTCGCTTCGCTGTCCAATGTGGCAGTTGGAACTGCCCACGCTTCGGGCGTAGCCGTGCTTGCCCCATCTTTAAATGTATCTATGTCTGCGCCGTTTACACTGAGCAGATTTTGATCCTGTTGCACTGTCACAATAAAACCGTTTTTGGCGTTAGTTGAAACCGAAAGCGTTTGCCCAAGCACTTTGGCTGCGCCAGGTGTCAATTCTCCGAACGGCAATTCTGTGGCAGTAGCGCCCGTGGATGTTAGCACCACGTCCCCATTGATAGCTTGTCCCGATGCAACGCCTGCAATCGTGAATGTAAAATTCGTAGAAACAGACGCGGTTACAACCACATCATCTATAATCGCGACTAAAATTTTTGCCGTTGTTCCCGCAGGAGCTGTTGCGTCTATCTGATAAGAACCGGCTGTTGGCGGGTTGACTATTTGGCTGTCTCCGACTCCTCCAACCGTTGTGTTTGTGCCGATTTTTATCGTGAGCGGGGTGCTTACGGCTATCGGGTCTGTTCCGCTGCAATGAGTGAATGTAAACACATTTTCCGCTGAAATTGATGTGATTTCAAATTCCGTCAAACCGCTTACAGGACAACTTCCCGCCGCGTTTACTGTGATATTATTGGATGTTGATGTGGTGATATCAAAATCCAACGGGTCTGTTTCTGAAAAAGCCGGCGTGCTTGTGGTTGAAAACGAATCAGGGAAATCTATAACAATGGTTGAGCTCGCTGAAATTAAAGTTTTGGTGGTAAATTTTATGGTGTGATTCGCCTTAACCCCAAGGTCGGAATCCGACAATGTATCTTCCGCTTGAGTAAGCTGGGCGGCTTTCGCGTTGCTTATTAAAATAGACAAATTAAACACGCAAGCGAGAAAACTTATCAGAACAGTCGCGGAAATAACTGAAAATATTTTATCTTTGCGAATATTTATTTTTTTCATATTTTTGTTCTCCTTTCTTTTATTAATTTTTTTAATCGCCTCGACCTTTGACCTCCTTTAATAATGGCCGACGTTTTTTTAAAAAATAGTTTTTCATTAAATCAAAAGCGCGCCCCTTGCGGGGTGCGCTCTAAAGGACACTTGATTCGGTGTGGCAGATTGTCGCTCGAAAGCTTTCAATCGCCTATTTTGTTTTCATTTTTTTTCAATTCTTACAAATTTTATTTGATTAACCGGAATGATTTTTTTGCAATTATGGCAAATCGCTTCCCAATCGTCAAAACGATTAAGAATATTCGCTTTGCCTATCAACGCCCTGCAATCACGATGGTAAAGGAGATAAGTAAAATGGTCGGATTCCTCGTACATTTTAAGCATCTCCGCGTCTTTAAGCGGTAACTGTAAATTGTTATTATTGTTACCTCCTTTATATTTCATCGCGGTAAAATTAAATCATCTGATAAAAAAAGCACACTGATGCGCGCTCGAAAGGACACCCCCCTATATAAACACTTTACTCTCGAAAGAATAAAGTGGTTTTGTTTTTATCCAGTATGCTTTTTACGGAGATTAATCCCGCATATTTATATTATAGCACATTTTAAGGAACTCGCGGAAAAGTTATCCACAGGTCAAAATTATTCATTATTTACCGTTTTTTTGTCCCGCGCCTTCGTTTTCTTGCGACTGGAATATTTTTTTCTCAATGACTCATTATTTAGTCCATCCAATGTTCTGCGAATATAAAACTTAATCAACAATATAATTAAAGCGATTAAAAATATCGCTCCTCCGGCTATTGAAAGAATTGTTTTAATCGGCAATACCCAAAAATAAGCGGCTGATGCAGCTGATTCGGTTCCGTTCTCCCCGAAGACCACCGAAGCAACGGCCTTGTATCTTCCAATTCCGGACAAACCGTTTCCTCCTCTCCAATCAAAAACAAATTTTCTCACACTGCCCGGCAACACATTGCCGAAATCGCTTTTTTGATTTATTTGGATTCTGCCTTTTTCTTCCCCCCACATATTATAAATAACAACATCCCCTTTCGGCTGCAAATGAACATTCCCCTCATTCTCAAAACGCAAATCAAAAATCGCGTTCGGTTCCTGATAAAAATATTTTTCCGTTTTAAATTCTCTTATTCTGCCTTTTTCCAAAACATCTCCTTTGATTTTTACAAAGAAAAGCGAAGACACCATAGTTGATATTTTAATCGCGGAACCGTTGACATTACCGTCTGTTGGCGCGGTTCCAACAAGTATGGCGGCGTAATGTCCCCCGGGCTGGACATTGTCAGGAATTTTAACGGCAAACGGAAGCTCCGCGCTTTTTTCAGCCGGAATAAATATAGGTTTTTTGGAAACATTGATCCAACCGGCTAATGATTCGGAATCGTTTTTATCTTTGATAACAGGGGTAAATTTACCGTGTCCGTCTTCTCCGTCCGCTGAAAAATCCATAGCAACCGCGTAAACCGTAAGGTCATACCCGTTTGTGTTTACAATTTTTAATTTGCTGGCCCACTCTTCCCCCGGTTCCAAAACGACTTGAAACAAGGGCGGGGTAACTGTCAAAGACAATTTGTTTTCCATGCCGAAAGCGGCAATGGCTGAAAAACATCCTATCGCGACAATCAAAATGAATTTTAGAATTTTCATATTATTTTTTTATTGGTTTATTTTTTCCAATAACACGACGCCAAAATATCGGCAAAACAACCAATAAAATCAAGCCTGCCAAAAAACACGGCGCGATAACGCGCAAAGGCAAAACCCAGAAAAAAATCGTATCGGAAATATTTCTTTGTCCGGCGCCGTATTCAACATCCAAAAGCGCCTTGTATCTTCCAAATTTATCGCCGTTCCAAACAACGGAAAATCGCCTGTTTTCTTTCGGTGAAATTTTTTCTTCTTCGCCGGTAGGTTTTATAATCGCGACTTCTTCTCCGTTACGATTATAAATCCTGACATCTCCGGAATGAGCCAGCGCTTTATCGCCGATATTTTCCAAGATATAAGAAACGGATATCGGCCATTTCGTAAAAAATGTTTTCGTTGAAATGAATTTTTTCAATTCCAATCTTTCTTTCGCGTTTTCCAAAACTTCAATGTTTATGGACATCGCCGGCGAGGCGGCTAGCTTTTTTTCCGCTTCGTCGCGCGTTGACCCTTCTGAAAAAGAAATCGCCGCGTGATAAATTCCCGGCAATGCCCTCATATTAACCCCGACCAAAAAATCAATTTTCTTTTTTTCTCCGGGCAAAAGTTCAAAGGCTCCGCGGCCGATTTCAATCCAATTCGCCAAGGAAGACGATAAATCCGCATTGGTTGGGTCTGAAAAACTTTGCTGCCCGTCTTCCGCGGATATATTGTTTACAAAAGTAAAAATGTTTAATTTTACATCGCTCGTGTTCGTAACCGTAAGCGATTCTTTGAGTATATCGCGCGCTTTAACTTTTTCATCCAAAACAACCGGCGATACAGATAATGTGGACGCTTCCGCGAACGCGCAAAAAAATAAACTTAAAATCAATGAAAAAAATATAAATTTTGAGTAAGTGAGTTTCATATTAAAAAATAGGAACAGCGATATAAATAATTGAACTCGCGTATTCCCCCGCCTCCTGTTGATTTGAGACTTGTACTTTAAAAACCATATCAGTACTCTCGTTGTTCACCGGCCCAGAGCTGTAAATTATTTCTTTCGGAGAATTTTCAAACTTGGCGTAAGTGTTGTCAGGAGCGAAACGCGCCGACTCGCCGAAAAGCGTGTCATCTCCTGTGTGGTAGCCATAAGCCCCGCTTTTACCCGGTTTTACATACCAAGCGTTTGGTGTTTCATTAACCGCGTCAACCGGCGGAATTTCCACGGGGCCGAGCAAGCCCTGCCTTTGCAATACAAATATACTATAACCACCCTTCGCGTTTGTGCTTACTGATAAACGTTGAGCCGCTTCAATCTCCGAATCAAAATTTAAAGAACCGAAACTTATTGTTGCCGGCGTTGTGGGCACATCCGTTGTTATTCCTTCGCTGGATATGCCCCCTGATAAACCGCTTACTGAAAAAACGAATTTCGCGCCTCCGATTGATAAACTCGGATAACTTTTTCCGAAATTAACTGACACTGGCTTTCCGTTCACTGTGTCAAAAGCCCGAAAAAAATACGCGGTATTCTCTTCTGCGCCGGACGATTTTACTGTAAATTCATATTCAACAGTTTTTTTTGCCAAGTGAGTAAATACGCTTTCGGAAATACCGGATTCATTATGCGCGCCGCAACCAACACCGACTCCGCCGGAACAATTGTCGGAATCGGATAATAATTTTGTCGTGATTAAAACATTGTCGTCCCCTGCCCCATCCGCGTAACACCAAACCGAATTTGAATCGCAATCGCCGATTTCCGCGACATTGTAAACTTCCTGCGTAAAATCCGAAAACTTGGAAAATTGAAGACGAAATTTCATATTTTTTCCTTTTGTATTCCCAATTTCTTTTATTGATAAACGTAATTTAACCGTATTTTGCTCCGCGATATCCGCCGGAGCCGTATTTTCGCCAGCCAACTCCAGCGCGGGTGTTTCATTTTCTTCGTCGTCAAACCATTTCCAATTTTGCGAACGCGGCGTAAAAACTTTATTTTCAAAATATAAAAATCCTGAACGCAAAATAAAATTTGAACTTGACGACTCGCCTGTAATTGTTTGTCCTCCTGAATTTATTTGCCCAAAAC
Source organism: Patescibacteria group bacterium (assembly GCA_028705565.1). Lineage (GTDB taxonomy): Bacteria > Patescibacteriota > Patescibacteriia > Magasanikbacterales > GWA2-37-8 > STF2-47. Next base: position 76,417 of record JAQWDH010000003.1, read on the forward strand.
TCGCCGAATCGGAACGACCTCCGAAATCGCCAAATACCGGCTCGCGTGAAATAAAATTTTGGCTCGCGAAATCAGCCGCTCTCGCTTGAACGAAAAAACAGCACGACAGCAATGATGCGATAAAACAATAAATTTTAATTTTGTTCATTTTCATTATCATAATTTTCACTTTCCTCTTTTTTTGTTTCTTCGTTTTGTTTATTTTCTTCTTCCAATTTTTTTTCTTTTTCTTTTACCACCTCGTCCTCAGCCGTTTTGTTGCCGTTTTCCGGTTCAATTTTTTCTTCCGCGCCTCCGTTTTCTTCTATGATATTTTTATTATCGTCCGCCGGTTCGTCTTTTTTTTCTTCTTCCTGTGGCGACAATGCGTCTTCCGGTTTTAAATTTTCATCGTCTTTGATTTTATCGTCTTTATTTTTTTCTTCGTTTTCCGGAGCCTGCGGCGCCCCAATGTCCGTATTATCGCAACCGCCTTCTTTTTTTGACAACTCGCCGTTTTCCATGCCGACGCAATACGGTTTTTTAGTGACAGCGTCAAAAAATAAAATTCCAGCAGGCTTTTCTTCAGAACCTATTTGCGCTTTTTCGGTTTTTAAAGATGCTGTTTCAACTGTTTCTGCGATAATTTTTTTAACTTTTAAGATAAATTCAACGGCTTCGGACGCAATTTTTAAAAATGCTTGTTTAAAATCTATTTTCAAGATATCATCGTTATCATTATTTTTATTGTCTTCGTTGTTTTTATTATTATTATTGTCTTCATTGGCATTATCGTCTTCATTGTCGTTATCTTCTGTCTCCGGGCTTGAAGTTGAAGTTGAGTAATCTTTATCAGTAATCGCGATATCGTCTTGACTTATTCTGACAAAATCAGTGTCTATATTCATAGAAGTCATTCCGCCGGCTCGAACTTGATTTATTATTTCAGCCGTCAAATTAACGGTCGGCAACCCTGTTTGTATAAAACCGCAGCTTGTCTCATTTATTCCATCCGAAGCGTTATTATCAACAAAAAATTCAACGCCCGTGCTGCTCGCCGAAATTCTTAATAAAGCGAACTGATTTGTCAACACATTTTGTCCTGAACACGAAACAACGGTTTTTGAAGCTCCTGATTTTACAACTCCGGTCCAAACATCGCCGCCTTCGTTTGAAAAATATATTCCATTTGGCGGGTCTGATAAAGAGCCATCGGAAAAATTCATCATTCCTGCAAAAATCCAATTACCCGAACCGACCACGCTCGGTTTTACTTTTAAAATCATAATCGGATTGTTTTCTGCGTTTAAAATAAGCTGGGCATTTGATGAACCCGCGGAAAGATAAGTAAGGCACGCGCTCGCCGCCACGCTTGTTGATTGACGCAAAATTCCTCCAATTACATCTCCCAATGAACTCCAAACGCAAACGCCCAACTCACCGGCTCCCCAAGCAAAACTGTCGCCCATTCCGGTTGTTCCTCCGCCTGCTTTGTCCGATGTTATGTTCGCAAAAACCCTTATAAATTCTTCGGAAAAATTCATTTGTTTATTTAAAAAACCAGAAGCCAAAGCAATTCCCTGTGAATCAAAACTGAATTTTTCAACACCTTCGGAATTTTCAAATTTTGCGAAGATATTTCCATCACTGGTAATTTTCAACGGCATCAGATTCCCCCCTTCATCATTTACATTGAATATGTGCAATTTTGCTTGCGGATTTGAAGAGCCCAAACCTAATTTGCCGCTGATAATCAAACTGTTTTCCGGCGCTTCATAAATTCCAGCATAATCGCCGACAGCTACTGAACCCTTAACATCAAATAAATTTTTAGGCGCGTTCATCCCGATTCCTACTTCCCCGGTGTCCATAAAAGTTACGCGTGGCACGAATGTGTTATCAATCCCTTTGGTGCCAAAATTTAATCTCCAGCCGGTATTATCTCCCCACCAAATTTGCGAGTGGTCTGGAGTATCGCCTCCGCTCGCGAAATGAAGCCCAAATCCGCCGGAATTCAAGCTGCTTGTCGCGTAACCGCCAACGACTTCAAGCTTGCTTGACGGCGCGGAAGTTCCGATGCCAACGTTTCCTCCGGCTCCGTCCAAGACGATGTTTCCGCCGTTGATTTCATTATAAATCGTGATGTCATTGCTTTCGGAATTCGGAAAACCGAAATACGCTTTGCGTCCGGCCGCGTATCCATCCGGATAAAATTGCATGTATGAATGGTCTGTTCCTTCCAAATTTAAAACTCCGCCATTACCGGAGATATGTAGTTTGGATTCCGGACTTGCAGTACCAATTCCGACAAATCCGCTTATCGCGTTTAACAATGTATTTCCGCTAACAGCGTTGCCCTGTATTCGTAAACTATTCGTTGATGTGGAATTTATTTGCGCTGACGAAGAACCTAATATCAAGTTGCCCAAATTTAAAACAGGAATTTGGTTGCCGACAGCCGTTTGCGAAGCGTGAAAACCGTCAACCGCGTCAGAATTTATACTATAACCGGACGCGTATATTCTTTGTCTCGGGCTTAAATTTTCAAAAACTTCCGCCCCATCAGTCGGAGAACATGTGTCGCCGACCTTGCTCGCGACTTCAACATTCAAATAAATTTCATCCTTGTCTTGAAAATTAAAATCAAGCGCGTCGCCGCCGGCAGTAACATCGCCTACTCCGACATTAAACACTCCGTCCTTCACGCTCACCGTCATAATTGACGGATTTGTCGTTGGCCAAAATTTATTATCCGGCGCGCCGGGCATCGCGTCATCATACATGGAAAATTTAAAGCAATAATCCGTCCCCGATTCTCCACCGAGCAGTTCGCCGGCAGTGTCAAACAATCTTCCTTGGTGGTTTAAAATTTTCGGAATTCCCGCCGCGTTCACTGCAGAAAAAACACAAAAACATCTGAATAATAAAATTGAGATAAAACATATTAAAAATTTTAAATTAATGATTCTCGCCATATAAATTAAAAAAAACGCACATGAGTGCGCTCTAAAGGACACGAGATTTTATCAACGCGCGAACTCTAAAGTCCGACGTTGTTAAATTTTTCAATATTATCTGTCAATTTAATTATACCACAATTTTCAACTGAAAAAAAAACGCGTGAATGTCCGGCTGTGGATAACTTTGATTTTAGTGTCAATGACGCTTGTTATTCAGACGGTTTTTTTCCACTTCTGTCTGACAAAACATTCAAACTTATTCCTTTCTCTTCCGGGTCAACCAACAACACCGGAGTTGCTTTATTTATCGCGTTGACAGGCGGTTTATTAAAAACTGTCTGACTCGCGCCAATATTATCTCGGCGTTGAACCGGCGAATTAAAACGATTTTGGCTTTGGGGCTGGCTTGGTTTATAAAACGGTTTTTGAATACTCGCGCCGACAGGTCTTCGCGTAAACGGCTGTCTGTCTTGTTGTATCGGTTTATTTATCTGTGGTTGTGTAAAACGCGTTTGATTGGAAGCAAAAGACGGCGCCGGCCTTGGAGCGATAAAACGCCTATCTTTAAAATCAACTTTCATTTGAGGGAGCGCTATCTTTTTTTCTTCTTTTTTATTTCCGATTTCATCATCGTTTTCTTCATCGCCCATATCCGCGCCCATACCGCTCCACCGCATTATTTTGTCTTCAATTTTATCTCTGCTCACGGAATATCTTTCTCGCGTAACTTGTACAACTTTCTCGGCGCTGTCTGTCGTATATCCAACCGGCGACAATGTTATGGCGTTAAACGGACGTGATGCCAATCCGTCAATCATCAATTTCAAACAAACTTGAAACTTAGCCAAATTTATCAAATCCTCTTCGGTAAAAGACGGAGCGAATTCTTTAGCTAAAATTTCCGCGTCAGTGGAACCAACTCTAAAAGATACAATCGTGCCGACATTGCCGATAATGGCTGGAAGCACTTTCTCATCCAACTGCTCCATATACTGGTGCGCCATTATTAAATCTAGATGATATTTGCGCGCTTCAGACAAAATGTTCGCAAAACTCTCATTGGCGAAATTTTGAAACTCGTCAACATAAAGAAAAAAATCAGAACGTTTTTCTTCGGGAACATCAACTCTCTCCATGGCTGATAATTGCAGTTTGGTAATCAACATGCCGCCTAAAAGGCGTGAATTATCCTCGCCGATTCTGCCTTTTGCCAAATTCACGATAAATATTTTCTTTTCATCCATTATCTCCCGTATGTTAATTCGCGATTTGACTTGCGCCACTATATTGCGAATCACGGACGCTGATAAAAATTGTCCGATTTTATTTTGAATCGGCGCGATGGCCTCTTGTTTATACCTTTCGTTATAAGAAGAAAACTCATTTTCCCAAAATGATTTTACAACCGGGTCTTTGATGTTGCTCACAACTCTGTTGCGGTATTCTTTATCAGCCAAAAGACGGCTCATACCCAAAAGAGTGGTGCCTGGAAATTCCAAAAGCGCGAGCACTGTATTGTTTAAAATATATTCCATGCGGGGGCTCCATACATCAGGCCATATTTTTTTGAATACACCCATCAATCCTGAAGCAACCAAGTGTCTGTGCTCTTGATTAACGGTTTCCAAAATATTAAAACCGATCGGGTAATCCAAATCAGCCGCGTTAAAATAAATCGTGTCGTTAATACGGCGCGAAGGAATATAATTGATGATTTTTTCCGCGAAATCTCCGTGCGGGTCAACCAAACCAACGCCGTGTCCGGCGTAAATATCGTTTAGCACCATATTTTCAAGCAGAGTTGTTTTACCCATGCCTGTTTTGCCGACAACATACATATGTCGGCGGCGGTCATCCAGTTTAAGACCGAACTTATGAGTTTGGTTGCGAAAATTGGTAACAGCAAAAAAATTAACTTCGGAATTCGTTGTTACTTCCGCGGGGTCCTTTTTAATTTGTTCTTCTTCTAACATACGGACATTATATCACAAAAAATTAAAAAAAGAAAACAAAAAGCCCCATATATGGGGCTTGCGCATCAATGTATAGTATTTATCTCCTCCTTTTTAAAAAATTATCCATTTCAGCCTGTTCAAGCAGGCTTTTTAATACAGAAATTTTTTGAAAAATTGCTCCCGTTCTTCTGTTTTCTTCCGCGTAAATTAATGACTTTTTTTTAAAAATTTCTTCACTCAATTTTTTTATTTCTCTCCTTAATGACGCAACATCATTATTTTTTTCTTCCCCTTCATGGTCTTTTAAAAAAACTTTTTCTGTCATTTTTCCTCCTTTTAAAAAACGTTTCGCGCATAGAATACCATTAAGTAGATAAGAATGTCAACGCTTTTATACACAGTTTTTATATTGACAAAAATATAAAAATTTGAGAATATATACCGCGCATAAGTTCTTTATAAAATAAACAAAATTTATATTTATCCGCCCTTGGCGGAAGGAGGAAAAATGGAAGAAAAAACATTGCCAACAAGGCACGAAATTTTTACAGAAATTTTAAAAAAAACAATTCAATCGGCCGATGGCATAACGGCCAATCAATTTATTTGTTATGTTGGTTCAAAGCTCTCAATGGAAGTGGACGATTTGTCTAGTATTTTAAAAAATGATCTGTGGGAAATTATTTGTGAAGAAATAGATGCGGAGGAAGATGATTTTGTTTATAAGTTTATTGGGACAAGAAAAAATAAATACCAAACCGAAGCCGTTAGCAGAAGCGGAATTAAAATAAAAAAAATAATATTAAAATAAAACAAAACCGGGATTGCGCCCGGTTTTTTTAATTCGTTTTATTGTATTTTACGGTTGTAAAATGTCTTCGGTCCGGTTGTTTATTGAAATAATCGCGTTTTTAACAGTGGAAAATTGTTTAAGAGTTTCCGTTATTTGCGACCTGATGGCCGATACCCTGCAAGAACCGCCTACGGAATTTTCCAGCTGTTCGTCAAAATCAACATTGATATTTCCATCGCTGTCAATGTTTATGGAATTAATTTTTACGCCGTCGTTAATGCTAGTAAAAAAACCTTTGGTTTTTTCTTCTTCGGTGGGACCTTTCAAAAGCTCATCAAGCGCCGCGCGCGCCACTGCCGGAGTTTTTTTCACTTTTCTTTCAGCGGAAAAAACTTTGTCGCACGAATTTTCCGGGTCCATTTCGCTGTTGTTAAAAAAAACTTTAACCGTCATTTCTTCCGCCGGTTCTCCGCAACCTTGCGTTGGCATTGCCGCGGACGGATTTCCATGCCTTATCCACTCCCCTTTTACGCAAATCCAATCATCCTCGCCGCTTAAAATTCTTAAAGTTAAAACCCCAAACGCGAATAACGCGAAAAAACCGAAAATAATCAATAACCTTTTTTTAGTCATAAAATTCTTTTAAAAAACAAACAGCCGCTACGACCCCGCTTCCTTTTCCATCTTATCAAGCCGAGTATAGTAATCCGCGAGTTCATTCAAATGCGCCAAAGCGATTTTACCGGTCAATTCCGGGTCGTCGTTCGTAATATTTGTATGCGGACTAACTCTTCCGTGTTCCAATTCAACATCCATACCCTTTCTGAATTGTTCAACATCATATTTATCCCATTTGATTTCAAGTTTCTCGCCGATTTTTTTTGCTTCTTCAGCCGTAAAACTCTTTTTGGCTTCCCCGATTTTTTGCTTGCTGAAAACAAAAATATACAAAATTTCCAAAATTCCGAGCGTATTGACGACTAAAAGCCCGACAAACCACCATTTTTGATTTCTTCGGCCTGATTCCCATAAAGCCCAGCCCTTCCAAGCCAAAGCCCAAATTAAAATCAAAGAAAAAAATCCTTGATTCGCCACAAAAAAATTTGGCATACGATTTTTTTACTGCCTTAAATCGGCAACTGCTATTATTATACCTTTTTCAACCTCCGCGCGTCAATCAAAAAAGCGAGGTGTTTGCCCCTCGCCATTTTCACAATTTATATTTTAAACATCCCCTTTTCATATATAATTAATGATTTTCCCCCATTTAAATATGCCACTACAACCTTCTCCTCTGTATTGATCAAATCCCAATGCATTGAAGAAGCATTATAACCAAGTTCTTTTTTTACTTTTTTAAATTCTTTTATGTCTCCAGAATATGCATCTGGAAACGACGCTCCTAGGGCGATATGACAATTACCATTTTCTCCACCAACATTTTCATCAAACAATGTGTTGGCCATAGGTTTAGATATTGGAGAAAATCTTTTGTCTGTTAGGGAAAACTCGCCTAATTTTCCGGAACCATTGTCCATCTCAACCTGAGAAATAAGATATTCCTCTCCTTCCAAAGCATGGTAGTCAAACGCTTTACCATCTCTGAATTGCAGTCTAACTTCTTTAATATAATTTCCGCTTCTGAACGACGGCGTGTTTGAGAAATAAATTCCATTTGTTTCACGCCAATCGGGACTGGTGAAAATTTCATAACTTGGTATGTTATGGCCACTTACACCGACCCATTTCCTATTCTCTCCCAATTTAATGCATAAATCTATGTTTTCTGAATGTATTTTTATGTAATTTATCTTCATCATGTTTAACCATTTTTTAATCTCTTCTGATTCTTTTTTAATTTTTTTCCATTCGGCAACAGGGTCTTTTTTGTCCAAATAACAGGCTTTAATGATTTCCTGCTCGTATTCTTCCTTAGTCATCATTGCCTGTTTTGCGAGAGCATCGGTTGCTAACTGACACAAAGTCCAACCAAATTTACCATCCATTTCTATTCTGTCTCTGATTTTTCTAATTGGCTTTCCTGCCAATGTTGACATAATAATTTTTTTCTGGTCAACATCCTTTAGATGAGTTAAGGAGCTTGGAGCGCTTAAAAAAATACTTCCATTTGCTTTTCTATACATATCCTTAGTCCACGAAGCTGTATATTTTAACATGTCGTAGCTAGCGTAAGTAAAAAAATCTTTATCCATTTGTGGAGTTCCCAAAAACCTCAAGACCGGCAGCATTTTTTCTTCAAGAATTTTTCTGTAAATGATTTCAGTAAGTTCAAGTGATTCTGGTTCAAAATGTACTAAAATCACATCGCCCGATTTATAATTCTGCCCGCCGGTTGTTTTTCTGGCTTCTTTTAAGCCCCACAACAAAACATCAGCATACTTCTCCAATAAATTTTTATCCATTATGTTCCTCCTTCCGCCAAAGGCGAATAAATATAAATTTTGTTTAATTTTCAAAGTGCGTTGCTTTTATCGTAGGATAATGACAAACAGCTCTTTTGTCAAGCTAAAGTAGGGTATTTTACCTTTGCACCGTGTTGTAAAAAAGCAAAAATGTGGTAGAGTAAAGTATTATGCGGACTCCGAACAGAAAACCGGGAAAATACAGTCAAGTCAAACTTGACCCTATTTTGACTGAAAAAAAATTTGAAGAATTGGAAAACAAAATGGAACGGCTGAAAAAAATAGTCCAACCGCAAGCGGCCGCAGAAGTAAGCAGATTGGCGGAACTCGGCGATTTTTCGGAAAACGCGGAATATCAAATGGTAAAAGGACGATTAAGAGGCATTAACCAAACTATTCTAAACATAGAAAATCAATTGAAACACGCGGAAATTATCACGCCGCAAAAATACGCTAACTCCGTCCAATTCGGCCACAAGGTGACAATAGCCAACGACAATAAACAAAAAACATATCAAATACTCGGTTCCTCGGAAACCAATCCGCAAAAAGGAATTATCTCGCGCAACTCCCCCATCGGCGCCGCGCTTATCGGGCGTAAAATCAACGATATAATAAAAATAAAACTTTCCGGCAAAGAAATTGAATATAAAATAATCAAAATAGAATAGGAGAATTTAAAAAACAGCATAGGATTCGCTATGCTGTTTGCTTTTACTCTATTTTTATTTTTTTTGAAACAAGGACACGGCTGCTCGCGTCAAACTTGTAATTTCTAAAATCAATAAGCTCGAGAAAAAAATCATCTTCATTTATATTTCCTATAAATGGAATTAATATTTGCCCACTCAAATTTTTCCATCTGGAAACATCACCCATTACGACAACGGAATTATATTTTTTTATTTCACTATGTCTATCATCTGTAAATACTGCGAGCTCCCCCAAATTTTCCAAAATATATCCTTCGCCTATTAGCCGTTCTGCGGCTTCTTCGCCGCTCTCGCCTTTGTTGTTTTCGCCTTTTAAAAAACTTGCCAATTCCAAATCAACGGTGCGTTTTGTCTTTCCGCACGTAAACCCAAATTTATCTTCTGTAATATTCTTACTCATGTTGCTCTTCACTGACTTTTTAATAACCTCTAATAAAGTAACGGCGGATGCGTCAAATTCGGTTGGAAATACATCTGGCACAACTTGACCCGGGTTCTTTAAAAAAGATTCAAAATTTTGGAAATTAACCTTATCTTCCAACATTAAGTCGCATAGTCTTAAAATCTGAAGTAAATTCGGTATTTTTGTAATTTTCATTTTTTCCTCCCCGTCCGCCTTGGGCGGACATGCCTGCATGCCTACGGTATGTAAAAACCTGAATGCGAGCTTTCTGTTTTCAATGTACAAAATTTGTTTTATCGCCAACGCGAATTTCATTTTCTTTCACAAATCCTGCATTAACTTCAATCGCGTAGCGATAAGGGACGTCTGGCTTATATACCGGCCACGGTCCTTCCTCGGGATTTTCCGCCGGATTCATATGTAAAATAGCTACAATTTTTTTGTCCGCGTCCAAAAAAATTGCATCCAGCGGAATATATGTATTCTTCATCCAAAAGCCGCTGTCTTCATCGCCTTTATAAATGAATAACATTCCCGAATCAAATTCCAATTTTTTACAAAACATCAAACCGCGGTTTTTCTCTTTTACTGTGTTAACCACTTCCGCGGATATTTTGACCCTTCCTTTTTTTGTCAAAAATTCCACTGTAATTTTCGCCATTTTATCCTCTCCTGTTTTTTATCCGTTTCGTCCATCACAGAAAGACGGGCTTTGACGGATATAAATGTCAATTTGATTCAGTTATTATTGAACAACAAAAACGCGACCTTGTCAATATAAAATAAATTATTCAGCATTGTTTCACGCAAAAATTAAAAAACAGGGGTTTTTCCCCTGTTTGATTTTAATTCACCCTTCTTTCTTTGAGACAAGGATACGTGTTGTCTCATTAAAACCTGCACTATCGTTTTTCGAACCTACTACCATATCAAGAAAAAATTTATCTTGAAAAAATTGCGAAAAAGCTGCTATTCTGTGTGTTTTATCAGTAAACGCGAGGATTAGATGCTTCCTCGCTTCCCTATGAAAATCATACAAGAACCATAATAGTAACTTGCTACTTTCCAAAATGAAATTATTGGCGGCCAATCGTTTCGCCGCTTCTTTGCTTGTCTCCCCCTTTAAAAATTTTTGGAGATACAGACATGTCTCTATCTCCTGATCCTGATTATCGTCAAACACGGGGCAATCGTTTATGTTTATTATGTTTTTTTTAAAAACATCAAACCCTTTCATATACTTTTTGTGTTCCTCTTTGTTCTCAAATCTATCCTCTGACGGATGTATTATTATTGGGAATACTGACAACACGACCTGACCCGGGTCGTTTAAAAGCGACTCAACGAGGCCAAAGTTAGCCAGCTCTTTTGTTTCGTAGAACCTCTCCATTTGGCGAAAGGTCCTTTTTCTTCCATCGTCTCTCATTTTTTCCTCCTTTTTACTTTAGTATTTATTTTTAAAGAACCATAACCACCGAAAAGTGTAATACATAAAAAAATTTTTGTCAAATTTAAAAAACAGCATAAAAAACGCTTGAAAAAAAATTAAAAAATTATAAAAGCGCCTTATTGTAAAGGCGCTTGAAAAATTAAAGGACTATTTACTTCATAAGTTTTTTCAACATCTCCACCACGTCTTTTGCGATGATTTCGTTCCCTATGTCTTGCAGATATTCAATGGGTAAAGACACTTCAGAAAAGTCTCCACCCATTGGCATGCTAATTATATGCGCTGCCGCGGTTCTTGGCAGCGCAGATGCATAATACATCTGAGTCGGGTCAACCCCTTGGATGCAGGATGCCCGAAACGCTACGGAGAATGTGTTGTGCCCTGTCTTGTAAATACAGATATAATTTTCGTGGGTATGCCCACCGATCGCCACATCGGCACCGGAGTTTTTTCCAGCCCCCACAATTCCACTACTACCGGAACCCTTTGGATCGTGCTGGACAAATAACTTTATGGGGCCAAAAATAGCAGAGCCATCCGTATCCTTTCCGTAGTCCGCTACAAACACTACCCTGGCTATGCTAAACCCACCAAGCACTACTCTTGACGTTTTTGTAAATAGATTTCCACTTCCACTTATAGTATATGGTATGCCGAGCGCATTCAACATCCCTGCTAAAATATCCTGTTCTCTGCCACCATTCCGGTGCAAAACATCGTCTGCGTGGTTACCCGGAACACTTACGTGAACATGTTGTAAACAACTGTTCACTAATGAACGACGAATGAATTCCATACTATAATCCGCCGCCCAACCAAGTAATACGCTCATGCTAACATTGCTACCCTGCATAGCTAAATCAGACAATTCCTTAACTACTTCTACTGCTTTTTTTTTCTTATCCCCTACCTCGTCCTCGCTGTTTATATCAAGCTTGGAAAGAATTCCCATCACATGCTTTTCAATATTCAACCTCGGTCTATTGCTTTCATAACAGTGCCCCCACTTAGCGGGACCGGATTCTGGAATATCACCGGCTTGAATATCCCCAAATATTTTAAATTTTTGACCGACTATGTGTATATCGGTCTCTGCGTTTAATCCTCTTTCAAATAACTTTATAACACCGTTCAGGGCTGTAATGTTATCCTGCTTACTTCCTAAGTGGGGGTCTGAAGTAACTAAAATGGCCGGTATGGGTTTTTGTATGTCATCGTCTTGCGTAAAAACAGACGACACATATCCATCTCTAAATGATTCATATTGTATCCACCTTGTGGATACAAGCCCATTTTTATCCTTTGCAAGAAATGTTATCCCGCTCGCTCCCCCATTTTTTAATCTATCAATGGCGGCATTTTTTCTGGTCCCTACCGGCTTGCCGCCTGACATTCTAACGGGCTCTTTTCCACTTAAATATCTTGCTATTTTTTCTTGATCTTCAAATGGCAATGCTGATAGCAAAACAATATATTCAGTTTTTGTATCAGGGTCGCATTTATCATTGTTGAAAAAATTTATCTCCTCACCATTACGAGAAATTTTTTGTAGCGATTTCCAACCAACTCCGTGGTGACCGCTCTCAACAATGGCATCCACCCTATTATTTTTTGATTCGGCGCCAAAAAAGGCGCTCGTTACTTTAAAATATTCGCCCATGGTGCCATGCACCATTGCTTGCAGTCTTTTATGGACATTCTTTTGCGGTGTCCATGTAGGATACCTTGAGTGTGAATAATCTATTACTATGTTCCCGCACTGTATAAGAGAATCTTCTGTTATCAATTCAACCCCATACTTATCGCACTCAATTTTAAACATCCCATGAATCTTCCTAACTAGTTCAGACGTAACGTATTGTGACATTGGCCTTACTTTTTTCTCGCGGAAATAAATTGCATCACTTCCTAATTTTACAATTTCGTCGTTTATTTTTTTAATTTCAGTCTGCTTCCGTTCAAGTCTGGTTTGAAGTTTAGCGATTTGCGCTTTTTTTGCTTTGGGCATACTCGCTTCTATCGTTCTGCACTTACCTTTTGTTTTCTCTTTTGTTGCTTTCAATTCATTAATTATACTCCCCAGTTCCTCCTGTTTAAATAATAATTGCTCGTTCAGCAGCTGGGACAACGAAAATTGAAGATCGTCCGTGAAAATATTCAGAAAAATCTTTGCGTTAGGAAGTTTTATTTTCAGCTCTTGTAAGCGTAAACTTAAAATTTCCAGTTGTTTTCCAAACATCATCCTGTATTGCTCGCTATTTGGAATTTTTTTAGATTCCCTCTTGCATTCCACTTCCGTTTTCAACCAATACGTAAGAACATCATTCAGGTACTCCGGGCGATGCAAGGATGTAAAGACACCATCCAACAAAATACCTAACATCCCTTGATACTGCTTTGAAAATCTATCCAAAAATTCTATTAGATTTTTATATGCCACCAGGTTGAAGTAGTTGGTATCAAAACCTACTTCAGTTAAAAAAACAAAACACCCTTCCTTTTTTGCCTCTTCTGGGTCAAAGCTTCTTGTTCTTTTTTTTACTTCTTTTTTTGGCTTTCCCATTACTTTCCTCCTTCCGCCAAAGGCGGAAAAAAATAAATTTTTTTAATTTTCAAAGTACAAACTTGTATATTTGTATCCTACTGTCAGCGGCTTTATAAGTCAAGCAAATCCGGCCTGTGAATAAGTTATTTTGCTTTGTTTAAAAGCAAAAATCGTTTATTTTCGTATCGGCTCCCCTGCCGTGTAAGAATACAGCTCGTCTTGTGTGATTACTTCCATGTATTTCCACGACCAACGTCTATTTTTAAAAACCTTTGGATGCGTAATATAATATTTCTTTCCATTTTCAATCAAATACACGGGGCTCTTTCCCGCGACTTTGACTATTCTCCGCGGACGAGTAAAAATCACAACCGGCTCGCCATCGGTTTTTTTGCGGGCGTGGTCAAAATCATGCAAACTGTTTAAAATTATGTCGTATTTATAATGATAATCAAGCCCATTTTTAAGCTCAGAATCATTCACTAAAAATTCTTGCGTTTTATCATCAAAACCGTTGATAACCAAAACATGAAAAGCCGACCCTCCGGCTCGCCAACGATGCTTTGGATTTTTAAGGTCTATCCCATAATGAAAAGAGATCACCGGATACCCGTTTCGCAATTCTTCTTTTATTTCTTCAACGGTCGGATTCTTTTTTATAAATCCTGTAAAAAAACTATTTTCATTGATAATACGGAGCGTGCGAATTGAATTGCTGTCCGCGTTAGTACCGAACACTCTGTTTTCATAAGCAAACAAAGGCGACACTTTGGTTTTTGTTTCCCTAGCCGTGAATTTTACCTCTCCGCGTTTCAGAAAAAATTCTTCCACCATAATTATGCTTGCTTCCTCGCAAGCGTTGCTCCACGGATTCACCCAAACCCCATCCGGTATTTCCCAAATATGCGGGACTGCTAAATCAATCTTTGATACCGGCGCGGTTGTGGCCGATGAAACGATTGGCGTACGATTATCCAAAAAAATCGCCGAAAAAACAGCGATTACAAAAATGAATTTGAAAGCATTTTTTATTTTCATAATATATTTAAGGCCGGTTGTGACGCATATTGTCCAACGCCCAGCTGTATTCTATTACCAATACTGGTATCCACTGCGGTTCGTCATGGATGACAAACATAAACACGCCGAAAACCAAAGCCGCCGTATTGATAATAAAGAAAAATATATCAAAGCCCTCTTCATGCCGCGATACTTCCTCGTTGTTCGTAATATATAGAAAAAATTTGTGAAAAATCTTCATAAAAAATGATTAAAATTATGGCTTAAAATAACGCCTTCGCTTCTATATCCATTATATCCGATTTTGGATAAAATACAAACCTTTTCATTTTTATTTCCTTTTCATTGACTTTTTCATCGTTTCATGGTATAATAGTTCGGCAAAATATCCGTGGAAACCTAGTCGACCTTCTTCAACGGAATAAAAGTTTTGCGATTATTCATAAGTATTTATATATGAAAGGCGCTATTAAAAGCATAATTTCCGATAAACACTTTGGCTTCATTACACCGGAAGACGGATCAAAAGACGTTTTCTTTCATGAAACCGGCTTGCAAGGAGTTCAATTCTCTGAATTGAAATCCGGCGATGCCGTAAGTTTTGAGGTTGAACAGTCCGAAAAAGGACCTCGCGCAATCAATGTGGTTCGCGCCTAAATTCTTTACGGAAAAATAAAACCCCGGCTTTTTACAGTCGGGATTTTATTTTTATTATTTTTTCTTGCTCTTGGATTTTTTAGCCGGAATTTTTACTTTCTTTACAATTTCTTTTTTGCTTTTTATTTCAGATATGTCGGCTTTTGGCGCGTCCTTCGCCTTGGCCGGAGCCAATATGGACAATACCTTGTCCAATTTAGCGTTTAAAGAATCAAATTGCTCTTTGGAAACAGAACCGCCGACATTGCCGCCGCGATTACCTCCTCCGAAGCTCTTTTGAGCGAAACGATTTGCCGGACCGCCCTGGCTTTT
>JAQWDH010000003.1:91726-94568 GCA_028705565.1 Patescibacteria group bacterium
TTTTTTCCTCCTATTCATTTAATGTAAAGCACCTTAATGCCGATTTTTTTAATCTCATTATCCGCTCTATGGTCTGCTCCTATAAACAGAATTCCAACTTCTCCATCGGGCAGTGTCTTGTTTATTGTTTTAGCGATAAAAACATCTCTTTCCCGCAACAATACCTCTCTTCTCTTGCGACCTGGCATTCCTGGCATTATTGTATTTTTTTCTACCTCTTCCAAAAGCAAACCAACATCCTCTGTGCCATGAGTAATCGCTCCGTTTTTCATCAGCTTTTCCGCGATTAAATATTGCGGCAATTTTTGAGCGATAATTTCTTTGACAATTTTCAACAAATGATGGTCTTCAATACAGGGCAACCCGTCCATATAAATATGTATCTTTGTTGAAATACTTGACGCAATTTTTTCAATCTGTTGGTCAATATTTGCCCAACATTTTTTAGTCTTTTCACGATAAGTTTCTTCCGCGCGAGGACCATATAACCGTTTCTTCGTTTCAACAAATTGCTTGGCTAATGACCCCATTTCCTCAAGGGAGTGGTGAAAAATTGGCGCGTAATATAAAATTCTCATTTTGTGCCTCCTCAAAAAAATAATAATTTAATTTCAAAGAACCAAAAAAAACAGAATGGATACTGTGAATGTAGCATTTTTAATCATTGGTGTCAATTATCCGACGATCGTTTCAGACGGTCGCCGGACTATGGATGACGGACTTCTCCTGCCGTTAATTTATCTGTGTTTTCTCTTCGCGGCCTTTTCGGCAAGCATAAGCCGCTTAACTTCAAGACGCTTCTTGGTTTTATGAGAGCGATTTGATTTCTTTTTTTTACCAAGCCCCGTGATTCTTTTTGCCATATAGATATTATTAAAAATGAAATTGTATTTTTTTAAAATTCCGCCAAATCATTGTACCATCGTTAGATTTGATTGTATATTTGTTATTTACAGTTCATTATTTCTTCCAGATATATTTAGCCAGCTTCCAGCCATACTTTACAATAATCAAGACAACGAATAAATAAATAACATACTGGATTGCAAAAAATAAAAACGCGATTAAATTAATGGTGATGTCCTGCATGACTTTATTTATATCGCTAACAAACGATTTAATCGCCATTTTCCATGAATCTTTAAGATTTTGCCAGTCAACAAATTTATTTTCCAAAACATTAACGCTAAAATAAGTATAATCCAATCTGTCAAGTTGTTCGGCTTTGGCGCGTCCCAGCCGCTCCAACTGCGCGTTTATATTGATCCGTTCTTGAGTCAATCTTTCAATAATGTTGATTTTACTGTCAATAATTTTTGCCAAACTTTCCACATCTTGGGTTTTGGTCGCCAACGCGGCGATATTATCGTAAGCGCGCGTCGCGCTTGTCAAAGTTTCTTCAATGGATTTTATTTTTTTATTTAATATTTCCGTTTCACCAGTATAATCATCAATCAGCCGTTTAATAGTATAAGTGTTAACATTGAATTCTTTCGGGTCCAACGCTTTGATAATTGTCAAAATTTCATCCACACTGTCGCGTTTAACTTTAAAACTGTAATTGCAGTTTTTCTCATATTCATTCGCGTTTTCAAAAATCACATCATCGCGCGTTTTTAAAGTGATAATTTCATCGCATATATTTTTCAAATGTCGCGTTTCAATAAAAGCATTATACTCCGTAACTTCAAATTCTTCCGCGTTATCGCCTGCCGCTGTTTCGCCGCTAATTGGGGTCGGGATTAAAGCATCTGAGGGCGAAGACGCGTTGCGAAGCGACAAACTAACATTGTCGCTTTCTTTATAGTTTATACCGCCGGAATCAAAAGCTGGCGCGCTTTGATACGTTGTAAAACCGCCCGTGTTATTTTTGGAAAAAATTGAGCCAAGCGATGAACCAATCATGCGAAAAGCAAAGGCAATAACAACAATCGCGACTAACGCCAAACCGACAATTTTAAAAATATTCGCCGATTTTAAATTCAAATTGCTTGGAAATTGCATATCTTTTATTTAAAAATTAATTAATGATTTACTTATATTCATTATAGCAAACTTAATCAAAAGTGAATAGACTTTGAAAGACCGCTGAAGATTTATAAAAATATCCCGATCCAATTAAATATGCAAAAGACACTCGCACGGCTTTTGTTTTAAAATCATTTTTTGTTCGCCCGCTGTGTTGATAAACATGCGTTGACTGCCAGATCCAATGGCAAATTTTTTATTAAGCGGCGTAT
Source organism: Patescibacteria group bacterium (assembly GCA_028705565.1). Classification (GTDB taxonomy): domain Bacteria; phylum Patescibacteriota; class Patescibacteriia; order Magasanikbacterales; family GWA2-37-8; genus STF2-47. Next base: position 93,967 of record JAQWDH010000003.1, read on the forward strand.
AGTGCCGGTATCCGCGACTGTGGAATTCCTTTACAAGCGCTCCGTGACGCAGGTATAGAGCTTTTTGCTTGCCAACCCAACGCAAAGTTTCCGGATGCCTTGAATATCCACCTTTGCCTTTATGCTTGGTCAAAATATTCCAAAGTCCGTGAAGCTCCCTGTGTTCGGCAAGCAAATGTTTACGACACAAATGTTTTGGATGAATGTCCCAGACGCGCATGTTAATAATTTTTATTTTATATAATTTAATGCCCAGATGGCGTAGTTAAGATAGCCGGCAAAACTTACCCAAAGAATATACGGCAAGAGAAGCCACGCGGCCGGTTTGGAAATTTTGGCGAAAGCAATAATCGTGACGAGAATAGCGAGCCAAAGGAAAACAATCTCAACCAGCGCGCCACCCGGACTGTGCATACCGAAAAAGATAATTGACCAAAGCGTGTTCAAGACCAGCTGACCGAGAAATATACCGAGAGACATTTTTACATCCTTGCGATCAAGTCCTTTTTTCCAAATCAGGAACGCTGAAATACCCATCAGGGCAAACAATGTCGTCCAAACCGGTCCAAACACCCATGCCGGAGGATTAAGCGCCGGTTTAA
>JAQWDH010000010.1 GCA_028705565.1 Patescibacteria group bacterium
ATTTGCTCAAATCAATGTCCGTGTCAGTATTGTTGTATAATTCAAACCACTCGTCCTGCGGAGACGCGAATACGCCGGCCCATGCCACTTCGCTCACTACAACTTCCATGCTCAAACCGATTTTTTCAGCTGTTCCGCCTGTTTCGTTGTTCCAAGCGGATATGTTGCCGAGATTGTCAAAAGCGCGGACGCGGAAATAATACGATTCGTCACGGATGCCGTTAAAATCAAATTCAACGTCCAATGTGGAAGTCGCGTAATCAACCCATTCCAAGGTGTTTGTTGAGTATTGAATATCGTAAAAAGTTTGGGGAGACAGAGCGTCTTTTTCTCCGCTTAAAGACAAGTGGATTATTGTTGAACCGAAACCGCTTTTGTTTTCTGTTTTTAAAACAGGAATCGGAGGGGAATCATTGTCGCGAACTATTTTAACCGCGGATGAAGTTGGCGATATATTTAAACTCGCGTCAACTGCGGAAAAAAAGAAATATCCGATGCCTGGCGATAAAACAACCGTGCGATTCCATTCGGTTGAACTTGTCGCGATGGAAAAATCCGCGATTGGAGTTGCGCTCGCGGTTGGAATCGTTGAGGAGGAAAAGGACATTAAAATTTTCACTGTGTCGGACGAACAAGAACCGCTGATAATATATTCCGTGCCGGTGGTATAAATTGTTTCGGAAAAGATTGGCGAAAGAACCGGGGCGGAAGGAGGAATGATGTCGGGAATAATTTCATTGGCAATGATTTCATCTTCGGTTTCGTTTGTTTTGTTTTCTTCGTTGTTTGCATTATTGTTTGGTGTATTGGAAACATTATTCGTATTAGTGTTGCTCTGGCTTCCGCCGCCGGACGAATCGCCTCCGGACGAATAACTTGCCGATACGGGCGCGGTTGGAACAACGGGGATTGTAGGATTGATTATCGCGGCGTTTTCTTTTATGTCCTCAATGTCGTTTTCATCTTCATCGTCTTCGTTAATGTTTGTTGGAATTGTTGATGTTTGTTTCACAACCTGCGGTTTGCTTACAACTGTTTTTGGTTTTTCAATGACAGCCGCCGGATCCTCTTGTTCTTCGTCTTCTGAATTTTCTTCTTCCTCTTCTTCGTAATCATCTTCAATATATTCTTCTTCTCCTGACAATTTCGAGTTTGGCGAAGCGCCGGCTTCGTTGCTCAAAGCCAAGGTTTTGTCTTTAACGCCAAAAACATTTTTCGCCAGGTCGTAAACTTTCTCCGCTCCGCTTACCAAAGAACCGGCCGCTCTGTTGAAAAATCCAGTCCAACTCTCTCTTGAAGATGGCAAGGCTATTTTGTCCGTTTCAATCTTATTCGTTTCGTCAATGAATAATTTTATCACGCCTGAACTGTATGCGATGGCTTTGGGGAGTAAGATGGTGGAATAGTCGGAGAGGATAACATCATCTATATAATACTCTGTCACTTTATTTGTAAATTTTGATTCTTTAAAATACAAAATTTTATAGCTCTTTTGTCCTATATTATAAAAATAATAATCATTGCTCTTGTTTAATTTATCAAAAGAAGGCGATAAATAATTGCTGTTTAAAATAGTATCATCGCTAAAAAAATTATTATTTGAAAAAACAGCTAATTCTCTAAACGATTCATCTAAACTGTTCGCATTTAAAAAATCAAAATTATTATTTATTTTTTTCAAAACTTCATTCCAGTTTAATTTTACAAACTTTTCATAAAAATCACCTAAGTGCACATCGTTTCTCGTGTGCGCCGGCACGGACATATCCGCTATCAGATGCAAAGTATGCCCCAATTCTTTAAAAGCGTTTTTCCTGTCGCCTTTCTTTATGTCATCTAACGCTCTTTGCCACGACTTGTCGCCTAAAGCGTAGTTTGTCTGCGTAAAAGGACTGCTTGCCCAGTTTTTAGCAGATGAATATGTCATTCCACCAAAAACAAGACCTTTTTCATAGATAGGGTCGTAAAAATGATTCATCCAACGAGTCGGCGTATCTTCTTCCATGGTACCCTGTTTTATCCATCCTATCTCTTCGTCCGTCAAATCCTGTTCAAAATTTTGATTATAAACCTTTGCCGCAATTTCCGCTATGCCCGGATGAGCGATATTTGTATCGTAACAAAAAACATTTTCCGAAAAAAATAGACCGGAACAAATCAAAATGATAAAAGCGAATCTTTTCAACATAAAACTACAACGAATCAATCAACCAGATGCCTTGTGATGTTTTAATAAAAAAAATTCTGTATTCAACATTTTCTTTTTCTACATATATACATCTGCTATCAAGGCAACTCTCTTTTTTAATTTCCATCAATTCAGATGCTAAATTTTTTAATTTTCCATTACTTTTTTCTTCTTTAAAAAATTCTTCATATTCCTTTTTATGTTTTTCTGTAAACAAACTTGTCATGGACGTTATATCTTCCTGTAAAGAATACTCTTTCAACTTCGCATAAGTTTCTTCTGGGGTTTGGACAGTGGCGATTGCATTGTAATCTATCTCTTGTGGATACATTTTATTCATTTCCTCAATCGTGTAATCATTATACGGAAATTCCGGTCTGGCAGTGCCGGTCAAAACTCTTTCTTGTTTTCCTAAAAACCAACCGTATGAATAAAAAATAAAGGCCACGCCCAAGATTAAGATTCCAATAGCTCCTAATATCACTTTCTTTCTCATATTATTTATATGGATTAAATATACAAATTTAAAACATTATACCATATAGTTTTGATTTTAACTCAAAAAACTTATCCACAGGAGAAAAAAAGAAAAAACAAAAAACGCTTTTTTATAAGCGTTTTTTAAAAAAATTTATTGAACTTTTCTCGCTGCGCGGACTCTGTCCGTTTCGGTTAAAAGCTGTTTTCGCAAACGAATGCTTTTCGGGGTTATTTCCAGATATTCGTCAGCCGCGGTTATTTCCAAACCGCGCTCCAAAGTTAATTCGGTTGGCGGAGTAAGCTGAATGGAAATATCGGAATTTGAAGACCGCATATTGGTCAAATGTTTTCCTCTTATTGGGTTCACGGTCATATCTTGCCCTTTGGAAGTATTGCCGATAACTTGACCTTCATAAACCTCAATATTCTGTCCGACAAACAGCGAACCGCGCTCCTGTAAATTTGCCAAGGAATAAGACAATGTTTTTCCGGTTTCTCCGGAAATCATTGAACCGACGGCGCGTTTTTCAATTTCACCGACATATGGTTTAAAGCCGATAACTTCGCTGCATAAAATTCCTTCACCGCGTGTATCAACGATAAATTCTCCGCGATATCCCAAAAATCCGCGCGTTGGTATTTCAAAAACCAAACGGGTATGATTTTGTTCAGGCCGCATTTCAGTCATTTTGCCTTTTCTTCCCGCCATTTTTTCAATAATAACGCTTACGAATTCCTGCGGAGTGTCAATCGTTAATTCTTCAAACGGTTCATGTTTCACGCCATCAACATCTTTAATAATCACTCTCGGCTGAGATACTTGCAATTCAAAACCCTCACGGCGCATATTTTCCAATAAAATCGCGATATGCAATTCTCCGCGTCCGCGCACTTCATAATGGTCAACCGGAGAAAAATCTATTTTCAATCCGACATTGACTTCCAGCTCTTTTTCCAACCGCTCTTTAATTTGCCGGCTGGTTACAAATTTGCCTTCTCGTCCGGCGTAAGGAGAATTGTTAACTAAAAAATTCAATGTGATTGTCGGCTCATCAATTTTAATCGCCGGTAAAAGTTCGCGCGTTTCTTCGGCGCAAACCGTGTCGCCGATATAAATATCAGGCAAACCGGCAATCATTACAATATCGCCGGCTTCGGCAATTGTCGCTTCTTTTTTGCTCACGCCTTCAAAAGTATAAATTTTTGTTATGCGTCCGGAAATGATTTCACCGGTGTGTTTTTTAATAAAAACCTTGTCGCTATTTTTTAAAGTTCCTTCGTAAACCCTGCCTATTCCCAAACGTCCCAAATAATTGTCATACGCCAAATTAAACGGCTGGAACACGAACGGCAAATTAACATCAGCTTCGGCCGGTTTTACTTTTTCCAAAATCATTTCCAAAAGCGGAGTTAAATCTTTTGAATCATCGGCCAAATTTTTTTTGGCGATGCCGTCTTTGGCAATAGCGTAAACAACCGGAAAATTAAATTGGTTTTCATCCGCGCCCAAATCTATAAATAATTCCTGCACTTTTTCCAAAGTCCATTCCGGTCTAGCGGCCATTTTGTCTATTTTATTTATCACAACAATCGGCTTCAACCCAAGTTCCAAAGATTTTTTCAGCACGAATTTTGTTTGTGGCATCGGTCCTTCTTGCGCGTCCACAACCAAAAGCACCGAATCAATGGAACGCAAAATACGCTCAACCTCTGAACCGAAGTCGGCGTGGCCGGGAGTATCAACGATGTTTATTTTCGTGCCTTTATAAAATACAGATGTATTTTTGGAATAAATTGTAATCCCGCGCTCCATTTCAAGCGCGTTTGAGTCCATACTTATACTATCGTCCTTAGTCATTCCGGTTTGGCGCATCAAAGCATCGGTAAGTTTGGTCTTCCCGTGGTCAACGTGGGCGATAATGGCAATATTTCTTATTTCCATAATTCATTAAAATTCCAATAAAACAATTGGGAATCATACGCCAAAAAATAGTTTTTGTCAAACTTTGGGGGGTAAAACTTTGCGAGTAAAAACATATTTGTCAAAATTTATAAATTTCGATAAATGTCATGTTTTCCGACGGAGATAAATAAAATATCGCCGTTTGGCTGACGTTCAAAAATTATTCTACAACTACTCGTGATAGATATTGACCACAATCCTTTAAGATTGCCTTGTAGCGCGTGTAATCTCAACGAGTGGTGTAATGGATTTTCTTTAAAAATTCTTTCTTCTTTAATGGCTAACGCGATTAATTCTTCTGGTAATTTTTTAAACTCAACCACGAACTTGGAGGAATACAAAATTTCAGTTATAATCATACCAAATCCGCAAGTGATTTAGCTTTGATTGATTTGCCAACTCTGTATTCGGCGCGACTCGCGCGAACAGTTTTTAACAATTCAGTTTCGGAAATTAAATTTTCATCGGCTTTTAAAAGATAATTCACATAGGAACTCACGGAACCGAAACCCCGTTTTTGGGCTATTTTTTTTATTTGCCGCGCTTCAGCCGACTGAAGCGATAAACTAACAACTTGACGCATAAAATTATATTTAAAAATATCACCGTAATTGTAATACAGCCGTAATACAATGTCAAATAAAACCTGTGGATAAAAAAATCGCCTTTTTCGCGGCGATTTTTAATTATTGTCTTGTGGGCGTTTAGGGATTCGAACCCAAGACCTTCTCGGTGTAAACGAGACGCTCTAACCAACTGAGCTAAACGCCCATTTCTCTTTGTTTAAGCCGTTTTTGGCTGTGGATATTCAAAGTATACACCCCCTTGACAAATTTTTCAAGATGTGCTAAGATTCACACATTAAAATAAAATTCAAACCCCTTCGCGAGTGTTTGGTACTAGGCAGGCGAGTTCCTCCTTCTTACCTGATCCTATCTGCCGAACACTCCAGGAGGGGTTTATATTTTTTGGAAGATTGACATTTTTTTTCGTCCGAGATATAATTATTTTTGAAAATTAAAACAATAAAATAGAATAGATAATTTATTGGGTCGGTAGTTCAACTGGTTAGAGCATCCCGACTGAGTCGGGAAAGTTGCGGGTTTACAATAAATTATGAATAAAAATTACAATGTTTATTGTCTATATAGAATAGATCGTTTATTGGGTCGGTAGTTCAACTGGTTAGAGCACCTCCCTGTCACGGAGGAAGTTGCGGGTTCGAGTCCCGTCCGACCCGCCAAGGGATTTATTAATTTAAAAAGCACCTTAAATTAAAAAAGGAGATAAAAAATGGGAAAGAAAAAAACTTTACAGAACAACAGCAACAACGGCAACAAAAACCTTGACGAGCTTCAAAAAGAAGCTAAAAAGCTGATTGCTCTACTGGAAGACCCCCATCCAGGTCTAAAAAGCTGGAATGATTTGCTATATGAAAATATAGAGGCTATTTACATAGCTTCTGGTCTAATTTTAATAAAGCAAAATAAAAAAGAGGATGAAAAAAAATAGAGCATCACGACTTTGAAACTTAGTGAAACAAAAAACCGCCATACGGGGCGGTTTTTATAATTGTTTTTTTATCATTTCTTCGCTTCAAAATTTCCAATGTTGCCGAGCATTTTTTCAAAATTATTTTTGTCTCCTGAAATTTCAATCACTCCTTGTTTTTTATATCCTTTCGGATAAATTTCCAACACTTCATACGGCGTTCCGTCTTTCAAACTCGCTTCTGGAAATCTTTTTGCCGGATAACCAAAAAATGTCGTGGTTGTTATTAAATCCTCCGACACGGGATGCCCCAAAACTTGCGTAAAAATCTTAAACCATTCTTTTCCGTCCAACGAAGAAAAACCGACTCCGTCTTCCCAATGGGCAACGGTCCAAGCAGACGGATACGACACTGAAAATTTCGCGAAGCCGTCTTCTTGTAAACTGCTCGTTTGTTTTTCGCTCAATTCTTCGGTTATTTCTTGCCTCAATTGCGATTTTAATCCTGAAATTTCTTCGGTTAATGTTTGTTTTAAACCGTCAACAACAGCCTGATTATTAACCGTCTGGCAAGTATATCCGCTCAAAGCCGTCACCAAACCGACAACTCCGAAAATCATCAATAATTTTGATGCCATTGCCATTTTGAAATTATTATTTTTAACTTTGCCTATTTTTTTCTCCATCGCGACTATCCGTTCGCGTGTTTTTAGCACTGTGTCAGGATTCAAAGAAATGCTGTCTATCCCCTCCTGCACCAGAAATTCCGCGAATTCCGGATAATCGCTCGGCGCCTGTCCGCAGATACCCACTTTCTTTCCATTTTTGCGCGCGATTTGAATTATTTCCCGTATCAATCTTTTTACCGCTGTATTATTTTCATCATAAATATGGCTCACGAGCGACGAGTCCCTGTCAACGCCAAGCGTCATCTGCGTCAAATCGTTTGAACCGATGCTGAACCCGTCAAAAACTTCGCAAAATTCCTTTGCTAAAATAACATTGGAAGGAATTTCGCACATCATGTAAACCTGCAATCCGTTTTTTCCTTTTTCCAAACCGAATTCTTTCATCACAGCCAAAACTTTTTTTCCTTCCTCAACCGTGCGACAAAATGGCACCATAACGATTATATTTTTCAGCCCCCATTCCTCGCGCGCTTTTTTCAAAGCCAAACATTCCAATTTAAAGCCGGGTTTATATTTAGGGTCATAATAACGGGAAGCCCCTCGCCAACCGAGCATTGGATTTTCTTCTTTCGGTTCGTATTTCGCGCCTCCGATAAGCGACGCGTATTCGTTCGTTTTAAAATCCGACAATCGCACCACCACATCATTTGGATAAAACGCCGATGATATGAATCCGATGCCTTCCGCCAACTTGTCAACGCAATATTGAGTTTTGTCGCGGTAGCCGACGGTAAGTTCATCAATTTGCGATTTGATTTTTTTATTCGTGATTTCTTTGTAATGAACCAACGCCAATGGATGAATTTTAATAAAATTGGTAAAAATAAATTCCTCGCGCGCGAGACCGACTCCGTCGCACGGCAATGACGCCAAATTGAACGCGCTCGTCGGGTCGCCCACATTCATCAAAATTTTCGTTCGGCTCGGTTGAACTTTTTTTAATTCCGTCCTTTTCACTTCAAAAGGCAAAAGCCCCTCATAAATAATTCCCACATCGCCTTCGGCGCAAGAAACCGTGATCGCCTGTTTATTTTTTATGACTTGACGCGCTTTCTCGGCTCCGACAACACAAGGTATGCCAAGTTCGCGGCTCACAATCGCGGCATGGGAAGTTTTTCCGCCTTGTTCCGTGATAATCGCTCCGGCAATTCTCATTATCGGCTCCCAATCAGGGTCGGTAATGCGAGTCACGAGCACGTCTCCGGGTTTGAATTTATCCATCTGTTTCGGCGAATTGATAACTTTCGCCTTGCCCTGTCCGATTTTTTGCCCGATGCTAATCCCCTGCAATAAAATTTTTCCTTTCTTTTTTAAATTATATGTTTCAATCACATTCTTTTTCTCTCGCGATTTTACCGTCTCGGAACGCGCTTGGACTATAAAAAGCTCGCCCGTGATTCCGTCTTTCGCCCATTCAATATCCATCGGATGTCCGTAATGTTCTTCAATTTTTACTCCCCATTTTGCCAATTTTAAAATTTCTTCATCCGTAAGACAATATTTATTTCTATCTTTAAAATTAACTTTTTGTTGAATCGTTCCGCCTTTGTCTGAATAAACCAATTTCATTTCTTTGCTTCCAAGCCTCCGGCTGATTATTGATTTATGCCCGTTTTTCAGTCCTTCTTTAAAAACAAAAAATTGGTCCGGCACCACTCGTCCCTTAACAACATTTTCGCCCAATCCATACGCCGCATTGATCAAAACAACGCCTTTAAAACCGGACTCAGTGTCCAGCGTGAACATAACTCCGCTCGCGGCCAAATCAGAACGAATCATTTCCTGCACGCCGACAGACAAAGCAATATACATATGGTCAAAACCTTTGTCTTCACGATAAGAAATGGCTCTGTCGGTAAAAAGAGAAGCCACGCATTTTTTACACGCCAAAAGCAAGTCTTTTTCTCCTTTGACATTCAAATATGTTTCCTGCTGACCGGCAAAACTCGCGTCCGGCAAATCCTCGGCCGTGGCGCTTGAACGAACAGCTACTTCAATTTCTCCGCCTCGCGCGGATGATTTTTTGCACAATTCTTTATAAGCTGTTTTTATTTCTTTTTCAATTTCTTTCGGAAATTCAGCCGACAAAATCATTCCCCTTATTTTCGCTCCGGTTTTAGCCAAACTTGAAATATTTTTTTTATTCAAATTTTTTAATAAATTTTTTATTTTTTTATCAAGCCCGTTTTTACGCAAAAAATTCCAATACGCTTCCGCGGTCAACGCAAAACCATCCGGCAATTTAATGCCGTTTTTGGAAAGTTTTGAACACATTTCGCCGAGAGAAGCGTTTTTGCCTCCGACAAACGGAATGTCTTTGATCGTAAGTTCTTTAAACCAACGAATAAACATACTTGATAAAATTTCCAAATTACAAATAAAGTAATTGAATAATTGAAAATTTATTGATAATTGAGAATTGAAAATTGTATTTTGGATTAAGATCAAACCCATTATATCACACTTTCAACATTTTTAAAAAATCCTCCTCGTTTATGATTTTCACTCCCAATTCGCCGGCTTTGTCAAACTTGCTTCCGGGGTTTTCGCCGGCGACTACAAAATCGGTTTTTTTGCTTACCGATTCCGACACTCGCCCTCCGAGCGAACGAATTTTTTCCTTCGCTTCCTCGCGCGGCATTTTAGAAAGCTCTCCTGTTAAAACAAAAATCTTTCCGCCAATCGGACTTTGGACTTTGGACTTTGGACTTTGGATTATTTTGACACCGTTCTTCAACAATTCCCAGACAAGCTCTCTGCTACTTTTGTCTTGAAAAAAATCAATGATGGAATTCGCCACTTGCGGACCGATGTCTTCAACTTTTTTTAATTCTTCATCTCCGGCTTCCATCACTTTTTGAATTGAACCGAAATGTTCGGCCAAACTGATGGCCGTTTCCTCGCCGACATGACGAATACCCAAACTCGCGATAAATTTAGGAAGCGCGATTGTTTTTGCTTTTTCAATCGCCAAAATCAAATTTTCCGCTGATTTTTCCGCGAATCGCTCCAACGGTTCCAAATCTTCTTTTTTCAAAGCAAAAATATCCGCGGCATTTTTTATAAGTCCTTCCTGCGCTAATTTTTCCATTATTTTTTCTCCAAAACCGTTAATGTCAAAAGCGTTTTTGGAAACAAAATGAATCAGTTTTTCCAATTCCTGCGCGTAGCATTTTTTATTGACGCAAAAAAGCGCGGCTGATTCTTCTTGTTTTTTATCAAAAATTTTTATCCGTTTAACCGCAGAACCGCAAATCGGACATTTTTCCGGCTCGTGAACTGTTTTTTCTCTGCCTGTCCGCATTTTTTCCAATACTCTAATCACTTTCGGAATAATCTCGCCGGCTTTTTCAACCACCACCATATCGCCTATTTTCACCCCCAAACGCTTAATTTCATCAAAATTATGAAGCGTGGCGTGCGTGACTGTCGTTCCGGCCAAATGCGCCGGCTCCATCAAAGCCACCGGCGTAAGAGCTCCTGTGCGCCCGACTTGCACATAAATGTCTTTTATTTTTGTCACCGCTTGTTCGGCCGGAAATTTATAAGCGATTGCCCAACGCGGCGCCTTGCCGGTGAACCCGAGCGCGTTTTGATATTTTTTTTGATTGACTTTTATCACCACGCCGTCAATCCAAAAATCCTGACTGTCTTTTTTCTTCCGCCATTCATTATGAAATTTAAATATCTCGCCCAAATTTTTACAAACTTTCCAATGACTGTCTGTTTTAAATCCCAATTTTTTCAATTCTTCCAATTCCTCCGCCTGAGTCAAGGGCGCGTTGTCGCTTGAGATATCGTAAGCCGTTAAAACAAGTTTGCGCGCCGAAACGATTTTTGGGTCAAGCTGACGAATCGTGCCTGCCGCGGCGTTTCTCGGATTTGCGAAAAGTGTCTCATTTCTTTTTTTTCTTTCAACATTGAGTTTTTGGAGCATATTTCTGTCCATCCAAACCTCTCCCTCAACGATTAAGACCTCGCCTGTCATCCCCGACCCGATCGTGGATCCACTCTTTATTTTATTTTTTAATTTCAGCGGCACAGACATAATGGTTCGGATATTTTGCGTCACATCCTCTCCAACTTTTCCGTCTCCGCGCGTGGCGGCGACTTTAAGCGCGCCTTTTTCGTATGTCAAAACCATATGCAAACCGTCCAGCTTTAATTCGCAGACATAATCCAAATCAGCCGGCCTGCGACCGATTTCTTTTTCCAAAAAATTCATTATTCTTTTTTCCCAATCAATCATATCTTCTTCGGAAAAAGCGTCATTAAAAGACCATTGCGGAACTTTGTGCTCAATTTTTACGAATTTATCCGCCGGTTTGCCGGCGACTCTTTGCGTCGGCGAATCCGACGTAATCAATTCCGGATATTTTTCTTCAATTTTGCGCAATTCATCCATCAGTCCTTCATACATCGCGTCCGTCACTTCCGGGTCGTTCAAAACATGATAACGGTAACGCAAATCATCAACTTGCGCGCGCAATTTTTCAACTCGTTCAAATATTTTTTTATCAATAGACATAGACGGCGATTAAAACCCTATCAAACCGCGATACCAATTTATCAAATCATTGCCCAAAAACGCGACAAACAACGTTCCGGCCGCCAAAAAAGTTCCAAACGGAATTTCCGCGCGCAAATTTTTCTTTTTAAACGCCAGGAGAAACAAACCGGCGACCGCGCCAGACAAATACGCAAAAAACAAAGCGGCCAAGATATTCGGCCAACCGAGCCATGCCCCCATCATCGTGCCGAGACGCACATCGCCTCCGCCTATCCATTTTCCTCGCGAAACAACATATTGCGCGAGAAAAAAACCTCCGCCCGCCAAAATTCCAAAACCCAAACTTAAAAAAGAAAAATCAAAAATAAAATAATTAAATAAAAATCCGACTAACAAAGCCGGCCAAACTATTTCCGGCAAAATTACTCCGTAAAGATAATCGCATAAAAAAACAGACGCTAAAATGACAACAAAAAAAACATCGCGCGCTGCCCCGAAATAATTTTCAGTTTCAGCTCCCAAATTGCGCCAAGCCGCGAAAACAAAAAACGCGCCAATTACGATTTCCGCCAAAAGATACCTCCAAGGAATTTTTTGTTCGCAAGAACCGCAACGGCCGCGCAAAAACAAAAAACTGAAAACAGGAATATTTTCAAACCAGCGCAGTCGGCATCCGCAATTGAAACAAACGCTGCGTTCCAACGCGAATGGCATTCCTTTTCCCAAACGCCAAGATACGGCGTGGATAAAACTGCCTGTCGCCAAACCCAACGCGAAAGCGAAAAGATAAAAAATTATTGATGGCATAGCCAATGAATTATATCATAAAAAAAACCAAAACAAAAACCCTCTCTACCTCCTAAATCGCAGAGAGGGTTTCTGATTTTTTCAGCTGGTAATTACGGCGTAACTGGAACATCCGCTATACCTGCCGGGGTAAGTTTAATCGTTTTATTCAAATCACCCACCACGCCTTCCAATGAGGCAAGAATTTCATAAGTGGAACCTGTCGTGATTCCATAAACATAACTATATCCTGTGCTCGGATCTTTCGGCACTTGACCCATATAAGGACTGGTACAACCTGTGGTTGTCCACCCCGCCGTGGAGCCGTTTAAGCAAGCCGCCGCCTCGCTACCCAGTGTCACGGCTGCCGTCGCTGTCGGGTACGCGCCCTGGTCGGTGTAATACAATTCCAAAGCTGTCTGAACCTGTTTAAGGTCTGACAAACGCTTGGAATCTCGCGCTTTTTCTCTCGCCGAACCCAAAGCCACTACGGCCAAGGTTGACAATAAACCCAAAATCGCGATGACCACCAATAATTCTATCAATGTAAAGCCTTTTTTATTCATATTGTCACCCCCTCTCTACTTTTTAGTTTATACATAATTCATTTTTTTCGTATTTTCGTACCTTTCGTAGTTCGTATGTAACTAGTATTATACATCATTTATCATAACTTCAAAACCTTTTTTATTTTGTCAACTATCTCAGAAGGCTTAAAGTGTGTCTTTATCAAATATTCTACCGCGCCGGCCTTCATGCCTCTTTCAACATCTTCTTTTTGCCCGAAATTGGTTAGCAAGACAACAGGTATATTTTTTGTTTTTTTGTCGCTTTTTAATTTTTCCAAAACCGCGAACCCATCCATCTTCGGCAAAAGAACATCCAATAAAATCAAATCCGGATTTTTTTTATTGGCATCGCTTACGGCCTTTTCTCCATCTCTCGCCAAGCTTACTTTAAAGCCCTCCATTTCAAATTTTTTTTTATAAATATCGCTTAAAAACGGATCGTCTTCCGCTAAAAGTATATGCGACTGTTTTTGCGTCTTTTCCATAGTTTGTAAATCAGAATTTTTCCATTATACCATATTTCTTAAAGCCAAGCCAACGGCCACTGACATGCGCGGTCCGATTTGACGCAAAACCGGTCTTAAACCTTCTTGATAAATCACCCTTCCCCACGGGTCTCCTACATAACATTTGATTTTAAATCTTTCGGAAATATATTGCGGCAAAAACGGCATAATTGCCGCGCCTCCGGTCAAAATTATTTTTTCAGGACGTTTGCCTTCATTTCCAGTCTGTTTTAAATATATGTCAAAACTGTATTCAATTTCTTTGATAATCGGGTCAATTACCGGCATAAAAATATCCAAAAATTTATTTGGGTCGGCTGCGGAACCGAGTGAAGAAAAATATTCCATCAAATCATATTTTACTTGTTCTCCCCATTTCCAATCTATATCAAGAATGTTTTGCATTATTGAATTTATTTTATTGCCTCCTGATTCTATACTTCTGTGAGTAATCGGCACGGATTGGTCAACGATAAAAAAACTTGTGCGTTCGGCTCCCATATCTATAAGCATGGACAACGATGTGTCGCGCCCGATAAGCGCGCGCGCCAAAGCCGCGGACTCAGGCTCCAAAGCGTCCAGTGATAAACCGGCAAGCTGAAAAACACGCGAGTAAAATGAAACAAGTTCGCGCGGAACTGCGTTGATTATCACTTTTTGCGTTTTTGATTCCGTTGAAGACGGGAGGATGTGATAATCCAAAGCCATTTCTTCCACCGGACGAGGTAGAAGTTTTTTTGCCTCTGCTTTTAAAATCGGGTCAAGTTCATTTTTATTCACTACCGGCAAAACCACGAGAGCGTGAAAAACCGAAGAAACAGGCAAACTCACCGTGGCTATGGTGGAAACCGTTTTTGCGTTTTTACGCACCGCGCGAATGGTATCGGCGTATTTTTGGGCTTTTGCCTCGTCAATCATCGCCACAAAACCCGCGCCGGATGTTTTTTTCTCCGTTGCTGCGCCGCCTTCCCGTTTTCGCAACAAATCATCAACTGTCTTTTCAGAAGCAACCGACGCGACTTTATGAATATCCTGCGAACCAGTCGTTAGACCGTATGTCCAAAGCGCCGGCCGTTTTTTTTCTTCACGCAATTCCACCATCTTTACGCCGCCAGCGCCCACATCAATGCCAAGATATGATTTTGGTTTGGAAAATAACATATGTTAATATTATAGCATAAAAAATTAAAACAAAGAAAAACGCTTGTTGATAAGTAAAAAAAAATAAGGTAAAATGGATTGTGAACGGTGAATGATGAATTAAGAATTATAAATTATGAACGAACGGTGATTTGTAGTTTTTATTATTCATAATTCATAGTTCATAATTCTTGATTATATGTCTCTACTATTATACAACACTCTCTCGCGAAAAATTGAAGAATTCAAACCGATTAAAAAAAACAAAGTCGGAATGTATTGTTGCGGACCGACTGTTTATAATTACGCGCACATCGGAAATTTGCGAACTTATATTTTTGAGGATATTCTCAAACGAGTTTTGAAATACGACAATTTCAAAGTGAAGCATGTAATAAACATTACCGATGTCGGACATCTTACGAGCGACGCGGACGAAGGAGAAGATAAAATGGAAAAAGGCGCGCGCAGGGAAGGAAAAAGCGCGTGGGAAATCGCCGATTTTTTTATCAAAGCTTTTCGGCAAGACATCGCGGATTTGAATATTGAAGAACCGGATATTTGGTGCCGAGCAACGGACCATATTAAAGAACAAATAAAACTCATAAAAAAATTGGAAAAAAAAGGATTTGTTTATAAAACCGCGGACGGTATTTATTTTGACACTTCAAAACTTTCCGATTATGGAAAACTCTCTCGTCTTAACAAAGACGAATTGATGGTCGGAGCGCGCGTGGAAATAGGAGGTAAAAAAAATCCGACCGATTTCGCGTTGTGGAAATTCTCGCCGGTTTTACAAAAAAGACAAATGGAGTGGAAAAGCCCATGGGGTATCGGCTTCCCGGGCTGGCATATAGAATGTTCCGCTATGTCCATAAAATATTTGGGACAGCCGTTTGATATTCATTGCGGCGGCATAGACCATATTCCCGTGCATCACACGAATGAAATAGCGCAGAGCGAGGCGGCTGAAGAAAAACCGCTCGCGAATTTTTGGTTGCACGGAGAATTTTTGCTGACTGACAAAGAAAAAATGGCAAAATCAGGAGAAAATTTTTTAACCTTGCAAACTTTAAAACAAAAAAATATAAACCCAATCGCCTATCGTTATTTTGTTTTGCAAACTCATTACCGCAAACAATTAAATTTTTCTTTGGAGGCGCTGGAAGCCGCGCAAAGCGGACTTAGACATCTTTATCATCTTTCGTCAGGGATTCAAAACAAACATGCATTGTTATTCAATTCTGTATTGTCATTCCCGCGAAAGCGGGAATCCAACAATACCGATATAGATTCCCGCTTTCGCGGGAATGACAAAGAAGAAACCATTGAAAAGAATTTTTATGACGCAATCAATAATGATTTAGACACTCCTGCCGCGCTCGCGTTGGTCTGGACCGCTTTAAAAGACAAAACAATTTCCTTGCGGACGCTTTTAAAATTTGACGAAGTTCTTGGTTTAAAAATCAAAGAAAATATCTCAGAAAAAAAAGAAGAAACGATTCCCGCGGAAATTCAAAAACTCGCGGATGAACGAAACTCGGCGCGCGCGGAAAAAAATTGGGCTAAAAGCGACGAGTATAGAAAAAAATTGGAAGATGCCGGATACAAAATTGAAGACGACCCGCGAGGTTCAAGAGTGGTAAAAATATAAGACGACGAAAAATTTTTTTTTGTGAGTGTTATAAATTAAAATAGGGGATGTCTGAATAAGACATCCCCTATACTTATTTTTAAGTATTATCCGATTTTTTTTAATATCTCATCAACCGCTTCCAGCATCGGTTGACAAGAAATTTTTTCCCCTACCGCGTTTTTCATCCAGAATTGCGGGGATATGTTACCTGCCCCGCACATTCTTTCCATCTCAGCGCCCAGATTTTTATTTTCCATGTATTTTTCTATCTGGAACGCAATAATTTTTCCCAACGGATAATTTGGGAGATAGAGTGGAAATGAGATTGCGTGGGAATAAATTCCCAGCGCCACCTCGTCCTCAACCCCGAAAACTTTAGCAAAATATGTGTTCCACACATCTTTCGTGATTTTCACTACAGCCCCTTTCATTTCTTTCGGTGTGGTCTCACTGTTCAGATACAACCAACGCCACACACCGATATCAACAAGCGCCACGCCTGCGATCTCGCAGGCTGACCAGAAATTACTAAGAGTTTTTTCATCCTTTAAATTACTGCTAGGTTTCAACCCAAGAATTTCCCTATCTCTACTTTGAAAAACAAATGCAAATGCCTCGGTAAATGCTGTGTTGGGCACTCCGCGGAGGAAATAACTATCCATTTTTTGAAGGGTAAAATTTTGCTCCACATTATGCCCAAGCTCGTGCATAAATACGTTGAACTCGTTGGAATTTATCTTTCCGCCAGTCATGCGGAACCGGAGTCGTGACTTTTCAGATTTCATTTCGGCCCCTATCGCGTGACCGCAACCTCGCGCGGGCTCTATTTCAATTCTATCAGCCAAATAACTGGCCACTTCTTTTGTAAATCCGAGTTTCATTAAAATTTCCGGAACGGATTTTTTCAAAGTTTCCAGATTTGGGTATTTTTCAACCACTACTTTGTCCAATATTTCAGAACTTTCAGTGACACCAAACCCATCATACCATATATCCCAAGGTTTCAACGGCCTTTTCAGCCTTTTAGAAATAAGTTTGCCGACACTTTTAAATTGAGAAGAAGAAAGCAATTCAATCAATAAATCCGTTATCTCTTTTTCCGATATTTTCATTTGTTTTTCAAAATTTACATCTATATAATTGGAATGACCAAAGGCATATCTATCAGCTTTTGATATGCTTTTAAACACACTGAGCCATTTAGAATATCTCTCGTCCGGCTCTGGCGTGGACGAGATTCCTTTTGTTTCGTTCGTAAACGGATTCCAGGAAAAATCTTTGGAAGAATTATTTATTACTTCCTGCGGAATTTCCTGCTTTATGATTCTCTCCATCACCTTGAAAAGCGCGCTCTGCTTTTTTAAGCCGCCTTGTTCTTCACCGTATAACTCTTTTATCTCATCTCTTAGACCCCAGTGCGACTGGAGTTTTTTTTCAGATTTAGGAAAACAAGGTTCGTCGTTGTCTTTTCCACCGGTAAGATTTGCCAGCGAAATATTATACTTGGAGATATACTCTTCAGCTTCAACCATCGCTTTGTTAATTTTCTGGTAAAGCTCCGCCGGAACGCGCGAAGAGAACATATCGCCAATGCTGGCGAGCGCCCACTCTTGACGGCTCCAGCTTTTTCCAAATTTTTCTTTTTCTTCCAAAGAAAAACTTGGAAAATTTAAAAGAAAAAAGAAGGCGATTTTGTTTTCAAACAAATCTTCCTCCAAGTGCGCCATTGGACTAAACTGAGAAAATAATTTGTCCAATTGCGTTATTTCGCCAGTTTCCAAATGGATATTTTTCAACAACCCCAACATCATTTTTGTAAAACACCCATTTACAGCCTCCCAATATTCCTCTGCTTTTTGCAAAATTTTTTGTAAAACTTCCTTGTCTGAAAAATCTAAAAAATTTTCTTCACAAAACTTTTTAAATTCCTTGTCAGTTCCGTCTTTTTTTTTCCAAAAGCAAGCTGCTTGTTCCACCCCTCTTGCAATTCTTTCCTTACAGCTCTCTCCGTAAATTTCCAGCAATGACTTCATTGTTTCTGCTTTTACTTTTTTGACCATGTTTTACCTCCATTGTCAAAGTACCTCTGAACATTCTAACAAAAAAAAGGTATTTGTCAAGAGGTTATAACTAAAATTTCAATTAAAATAGGGGATGTCTGAAAAAGACATCCCCTGCGAATGGGTGTTTAGAAAAGAACGAAATTTACAAAGGGTAATACGACCCACCCAAGGTCGTAATCCCCTTTATTGGCATCAACGGCTTCGCCGTTAATACCAACTAGACCGATGACCCCGAGGTCAAGTCGGTTCTTAATTATAAAACCGATCTCAATACCTCCCCCCGCATTCCAGCTGCGGGTTCCGGCTAATATGCCGGAATCTACCAGCCCGCCAATCGCGGGACCAATTCGGAAGTTTTTTCCGAATTGTCTTAAGGTGGAGAAAAAACCACCCCACCCCAACCCAACGGTTGGGGATAATCCGATATACCCAGTGGCCTTTCCGACCCACTTGGAATTCCCAAGTGGGAAAGTCAGGGATAAATTTACCCCGACTTCTTCAAAAATGGAAATTCTGTCTTCATAGCATCCGACTGCCGGGGTAAGCCCCCCGGCGATGCCAAGTTCTAGATTTATTGGATGGTTTGGATGGTGTTGGTAAATCTTATTATACACAACTATATTTCTTTTCTCTTCATTTCTTTTCTCTTCCAAATTCCTTATTTCAGCCAAATTCTCGTCACTTATCTGCCGACTTTCCTGTTCGGCAGTCAGGGCTATTTCAAGCCCTTCAACTCTTTTTTCCAGTCTTAACAAGTTAAAATCCATCAACAAATCATCTTCGCCCAACTCTTTTATCTCCTTTTCCAGCTTGTCCAGCCGCGGTGTGGCTCTCTTGACCACTTTTATACTTTTTTTTGCTTTTATAGCTGGTGGGTTATCTGGGGTACATCTTACATACCCCTGTTCATCGCAACCTTCAAAAAGAATCGGCTGCGAGAACGCAACAAAAGAAAAAGAAAAAATTAATATACTTATAACTACTAAAATGGATTTTTTCATTTTTCTCTCCTCTGTATTTATCCGCCTCTGGCGGAGGTTAATGGCCAAACGAAAAAAATTTTTCATTTGGCGCGTTGTGTTAACGATGGATTCCCGTTTTCACGGGAATGACACTTCCATGCTAATAAACGTACAATCCAGCTTTGCAGCAGCCATATATTATTGGGCCACTGTAATTATCAGAGATGAAGGGGAACATACAAATACTGTCCCCTTCCCCGCAACCGTCTGCGGGATAAATATTTGTTCCGTCTTCATCATAACAGAAGATAGAACAAATATTATCTGATGTCTCGGACACTTGTCCGACATCCTCCACGGAAGGGAAGATGGTTACGAGAAGGAGGTTGATATCATACTTGTCGCATTTATATACCCCCTCCTGGTATATAATCTCCGCATAACAATCAAGGTTTCCGTCTCCGTCTCCATCTGAATCTGAATCGGTGTCGGCATCTGAATCGGCATCTCCGTCTCCGCCACAGTCCTCATCAATCTCACCATCACAATCATTGTCAATTCCATCACAAATTTCTTCTTCCGGTTCACCGGAAACGGCGTCACAATATATTCCGTCTACTCCGCATTTTAAAGTTCCATGGGCAATGCAGTTGCCTTGCCCTATAAAACAAACATTCCCCTCGCCTTCGCATCCTGCGTCGGCATCGGTGTCAGAATCTGTATCAGCATCGCCATCAGAATCTGTGTCTGTGTCTGCGTCTGCGTCTGAATCTCCGTCGCAATCGCCATCCCCATCCGCGTCAGCGTCAGGTTCCGGACAATCGCAATCGGAATCGCCGTCTGAATCACTATCCGAGTCAGTGTCTGTATCAGTGTCGCTGTCTGAATCGGTATCAGTGTCGCTGTCTGAATCAGTGTCTGAATCTGTGTCGCTGTCAGAGTCAGCATCTCCGTCTCCGCCACAATCACCGTTTTCAAGACACTCCGGTCTTTCATAACAACCGGAAATTAAAGTAACCAAAAAAATTACAAATAATTTCTTCATTTTTCTTCTCCTCTGTACTAATCCGCCTTGGGCGGATGTTAAGGGCCAAACGAAAAAAAATTTTCATTTGGCGCGTTATTTGTTGTCATTGCGAACGAAGTGAAGCAATCCCATGGCATTACAGAAAAACAACGGGATTGCCGCACTTCGCTCGCAATGACAGATTTAAATAACAGATTTAATTGTCAAAGAATAGTAAAGTATAGCACATTTTGACGAGTTTGTCAATGGTCGTTTTTCATTTTTTGGCTTTTTTAAGCCAAAAACGGGCTTTTTTGCCCGTTTTAAAAGTATTAAAACTAAATTTTTCGCCTTGTATACACACTATATCCATCTTTTCTTCTTAAACACATAAGCCATTCCGCCAACGCAAGCGGCTATCATAAGGAAAAGAATCCAAAATCCGTAAGAATTGCGGGCAAACGGATTGCTTATCATATTTGAGCCGAAAAGCGTGGCTAAAAGAGTTGGTGGAAACACAAAAACCGAAATAATGGTAAGCATTTTCATAACCTCCTTCGTGCGCAAACTCACTAATGCCTCGTTCGTTTCGTAAAGCGCGTCTATACTTTCTTTTTGACTTTCCAACATATGCCAAATCTCGCCTGTAAATTCGCGTATTATATTCACTTTTTCCATATACGAAGCGACATCCAAATCGCGACCGCTATACATTATCAGCCGTTCCAACACCGTGCGATGTCCTTGCATGCTTCGCCGAAAAGCTACTATGTTTGTTTTTAGACGCAAAATTTCTTCCACCATTTCCATACCTGTGTCGCGATTAAATAATTTTTTATCCACCAAATTTATATCCTCGTTGATATGAAGCAATATCGGAAAAATGTTTTCCAACAAACGATTCAAAAGTTCAAATAATATATTCACAGCAGTGCCATGGAAATAACCGGCGCAAACGCTACTGTCTTTCTTGCATTCTTCAAAAAATTCGGCAAGCGCCGGCAACTTATTATCGTGAATAGTAACCAAATAATTGGCGTTAAGAAAAAAATCAACCTCGGTGAATCCAAGCTTGCGCGTTTCGCGGTCAAACACCGGAAAATGTAAAACAAGAAAATAATAATCCGCCCGTTTCACGATTTTCGGGCGCTGAAACGGAGGTAAACTTTCTTTTACATCCTGCTCGTCAAATCCGAATTTTTCTTGCAGTTCTTTTAACGGCCCTTCGGATTGTTTGTTTAGATTTATCCACAAAAGACCTTTATGCTCCACTTCTTGAATTTGTTTCATAAAAAAAATTAGTAACTAACGCAAAGTATTATACCACAGCTTTCGCAATAAAAAAACTCGGCTTTCTCGCCGAGCACGC
Organism: Patescibacteria group bacterium; assembly: GCA_028705565.1. Taxonomy (GTDB): domain Bacteria; phylum Patescibacteriota; class Patescibacteriia; order Magasanikbacterales; family GWA2-37-8; genus STF2-47. The sequence continues at coordinate 21,359 of JAQWDH010000010.1, forward strand.
TTTTACTGTTTTCAATTAAAAATTTTTGACGCGATTATTATCCTCTCCTCTTTTTTCCACCACTCCATTGCCGCGCGTTTCATAAACAATCCAAATATCGCGCAGACTTTTTTTGCCACCTCCTCATGTCCACTTTTAATGGACAGCGAGGAAATTAACAAATTGTTTTTTATTGTTTTGAAGTTTGGGATAATGACCGCAATTTTTTCCTCCACAACGCCATAGAATGTGTTTGGGTTTTGAAATATAACATCTGAAAATCCGGTTTTTTTGTACTCTTCTTCTTTATTAAAATTTTCCAAAAACCCAACGCAAATTTTATTAAACAAAATAGCCGACTCCTCGTCTGTTAAATTTTTTAATTCCAAAAATTTGACTAAACAATCAACGTCAATTATGAAAGTAAACGAGTTTAAATGTACGATTGAATTACCCATTTTTTCCTCCTTTGTCCGCCTTGCGCGGATTTATTTTTTATTTCACGAACGAACTTTATTATAAACAAAAAATAAATTTTGTCAACCCTTTTGTTTTACCGAAAAAATATGATATAATATAAAAACTATGGTGGAAATAAAACATGAACAAAATTTAACGCCTGTTGAGGAGCCGCAAAAAGCGGAATCCTTGCCAACGACCGCGCCGGAATCGCAGGAATTGAAAGAAAAAAACAAACCTGAAACAGCGGTAGAAACCGCTCCTGCTGTTTCTGAAACGAAACAACCCTCTAAATTTCATCTGCCTCTCCTGCGAAAACACGTCAAACCTATTCCGCAAGTCCGCGATGAAATGACTTTACGAATGGAAAAAATTTTGGAAGAAGGTCTGCAAGATTCTTACGCGCGCCTGTCGCCTCTCGCCAAACAGGAATTCAAACTAAAAGGCGAGATGACAGCCGTGAAAATCCGCGAACTTTTGGACTCAACTCGCGCGCAAGCGAAAAAAATATTTCGTCTGATTTTTGAATGGCTAAAAATGCTTCCCGGAATCAACCGATTCTTTTTGGAACAGGAAGCGAAAATCAAAACCGATAAAATAATTGGATTAAAAAATCGCGGATATTGATTTATTTATGTCTTACACGGATTACTTAAATAATTTTTTTGCTTTTCTCTCTGAAAATCAAAACGCTTTTTGGGTTGTTTTCAGTTTGATTGCTCTCGCCGGAGTTGTGGCTGTTCTGTATCTTTTGCGCGCCATACTTCACATGCAAAGCAAGGAAAGCAAGGCTTTTCATAAAACAATCCTTCTTATCAAAGTTCCAAAAGAAAAAAAATCCGACAAACCGGAAATGAACACGGAAGAAAATATCAATCAAATCAGAGAACAAATCGCGGCGGCGGAAACATTGTTTTCAGCCATATCTGGATTATCCAGAGAAAAAGGGCTTTTATCGTGGCTCAAAGGAAGAAACGACCATATTTCTTTTGAAATCGTGGTTACGGAAGGCAAAATTTCGTTTTTTGTCGCGGTGCCGGACAAATTAAAACATTTCGCCGAACAACAAATTCACGCTCAATATCCGAACGCGGAAATCACCGAGGAAACCGATTATAATATCTTCCGTCCGCAAAGCCACATTGTCGGGGCTTATCTTTTGCTAAAACATAATTCGGCGTTCCCTTTGAAAACATATAAAAAATTGGACAGCGATCCGTTGGCGTCGGTTTTAAATCCTTTGAGCAAACTGAATGAGGAAGAAGGCGCTTTGATACAATTTATCGTAAGGCCGGCTGACGCGAAATGGAGACGAGACGGAGCGGAAATGATTCGCGAAATAAAAGAAGGCAAAAAATTTGAACATGTTTCAAACCGCGGAATTTTCGCGAGATTTTTGCGAGAAATAAGGAAACTCGCCTCAACCGCAAAAACAGAGTCGTCTAGGCAGGCCTCGGATTTAACTCCTTATCGCCTAACGCAAATGGAAGAAGAAATGGTAAAAAACATGGAAGAAAAAATAAGCCGAGGAGGTATGGAAATTACAATGCGCCTCATAAGCTCGGCTGATACGAAAGAAGAAGCGCGAATGAATTTGGAAAATATGGTTAACGCTTTCGGACAATACAATGTTTATCGTTATGGCAATACTTTGTCCGCCGCGATTCCAAAACACCCAAACCGCCTCATCAGCGACTCAATTTACAGAACCGCGCAGGAAAGCAAATATATGGTCGTGAACACGGAAGAAATGGCAAGTTTATGGCATATGCCGCTCCCGTCAACCGAAACTCCGCACATCAATTGGCTCACTTCACGCAAAGCTCCTCCGCCTCTCAATATGCCAAAAGATGGAATAATTTTGGGGCGAGCGTTTTATCGCGGAGAAGAAACTATGGTGCGTATGAACAGAGCCGACCGTCGCAGGCATCTTTATGTAATCGGAAAATCCGGCGTCGGCAAATCGGTTTTTATTCAAAATTTGGCGGTTCAAGATGTTGTGAACGGCGAAGGAGTTTGCGTTATTGACCCGCACGGGGATTTCGCGGAATATGTTCTGCAACACGTGCCGAAAGAACGCGCCGAAGATGTGATATATTTCAATCCGGCGGATGTGGAACGACCTGTGGGCCTGAATATGCTGGAGGCGAGAACTGAGGAACAAAAAGATTTCTTAACGCAAGAAATGATTTCAATTTTTTATAAACTCGTCACCGACCCGTCAATGATAGGTCCGATGTTTGAACATAATATGCGCAATGTTATGTTGACGCTTATGTCGGACAAAGAAAACCCGGGCACGATAGCGGAGATACCGCGTATGTTCACAGACGACGAATTTATGGAAGAATGGAAGAAAAAAATAACCGACCCCGTGGTTTTGTCTTTTTGGGAAAAAGAAATGGCGAAAACTTCGGACTTTCACAAATCGGAAATGCTTGGATATTTGATATCAAAAGTTGGGCGGTTCGTTGAAAACAGCATGATTCGCAACATCATCGGACAATCCCGTTCCGGTTTCAGTTTTCGCGAGATTATGGACAATAAAAAAATTCTTATCGTAAATTTGGCGAAAGGGCTGGTCGGCGAAATAAATTCAAATCTTTTGGGTTTGATTATAGTTTCCAAATTACAAATGGCGGCTTTGGAACGCGCGTCTTTGCCCGAAGAACAACGGCACGATTTTTTTCTTTATGTTGATGAATTCCAAAATTTTATCACGGATTCAATCGCCACGATTCTTTCCGAAGCGCGCAAATACAGATTGGATTTGATAATGGCGCATCAATATATGAAACAGCTTGAAGACAATAAAGGCAAAACCGCGGTGCGTGACGCGGTGCTCGGCAACGCCGGCACAATCGTAAGTTTTCGCATCGGTCCGGAAGACGCGGATATTTTATCCAAAGAATTCGCGCCCGTATTTTCCGCTTATGATTTGATAAATGTTGAACAATACACCGCGTACATTAAATTGCTGATTGACAATACGGCTTCCAAACCGTTTAATATGATGACGCTTCCTCCGACACCCGGAAACAAGGACCTTGCCGCCGCGATTAAAGAATTGTCGCGATTAAAATACGGACGACCTCGTGAAATCGTGGAATCTGAAATTATGGAAAGGGCGCGTTTGGGAACGGCGCTGGAAGAAGCCGCTGATTTGACGGATGATTCGCCAAAAATATAATCAACGCGCGTTTGCCAGACAAACTTGATTTTTTTATAAAAATAAACTAAAATTTAGGAGGAATATCTCCTAATTTTATATTTATGCCGACTATCTACCAAACCTACCGCCCGCAAAAATTTGAAGATTTTGTCGGACAAGAACACATCGCCACAACTATTAAAAACGAAATCGCCTTAAACAAGTTGGCGCATGCTTATCTTTTTTCCGGTCCGCGAGGAGTTGGCAAAACCACTGTCGCGCGGCTTTTGGCAAAATCCGTTAATTGTCCGAACAGACGCGATGGCGACTCCGAACCCTGTAACGAGTGCTCTTCTTGTTTGGAAATCAACGCCGGCCGCAACATTGACGTGATTGAAATAGACGCGGCTTCAAACACCGGCGTGGATAATGTGCGCGAAAATATTATAGACAACGCGCAATTTCAACCAACCAAATCAAAATACAAAGTTTTTATCATAGACGAAACGCACATGCTTTCAACCAGCGCGTCCAACGCGCTTTTGAAAACTCTGGAAGAGCCTCCTCAATATGTGATTTTTATTTTGGCAACCACGGAACCGCACAAACTTTTGCCGACAATCATATCAAGATGCCAAAGATTCGGTTTTAAAAAAATACCATTCGCGATAATGCTCAAACGGCTGGAAGGAATTTGCGACAAAGAAGAAATCAAAATTGAAAAAAAAGTTTTGGAACGGATAATAAACAAATCTGACGGGTGCCTTCGCGACGCGGAAAGTTTGCTCGGACAAATTTTCTCATTGAATTTAAAAAAAATAAGTCAAGAAGACGCGGCTATGGTGTTGCCGTCATCTGCGGCGAAAACAGCGATTGAATTTTTGGAAAATATTTTTGACAAAAACGCGAATAGCGCTTTGGATATTTTAAACCAAATGGCTGAAGAAGGCGTAAATTTGGACCAGTTCGCTCACGACCTTTTGGAAATTTTACGGCTGTTGATGATTTTACAAACCGGCCAGACAAAAAATTTAGAAATAGATTACAGCGATACCGATATTAAAAAAATAAAAAAATTAGCGGAAGAATTTGACAGAGAAACGATACTGAAATTATTAGACGCGGCTTTGGCGCGCAAACGGGAAATAAAATCGTCTCCCCTGCCCCAACTTCCGCTGGAAATGATGGTGGTTGAATTTACAGGCGGTTCCACCGTAAAACCGACGACTCCGACGGAAGAAAAAGAAGAAGAAAAAGACGCGGAAAAAAACAAAGAACCGGATGAAAAAATTGAAAAACATTCTGGCGTGGTTTCCGAGGCGATTAAAAACGCTGTTTCCGCGATTACCCGCAAAACCGAAAACAAAGCTTCTTTTGACGATGTAAAAAACAAATGGCCTGAAATTATCAGCCGACTTTCGGAAACAAGTCATTCCCTTATTTTTATTTTAAAAATGTGCGACTTGCAAGGCGTTGAAAACGGATGTTTGCGAATTAACGTTCCGTTCGCAATTCATAAAGAAAAATTGGAAGAGAAAAAAAATAAAAAAATAATTGAAGACAAACTAGCGGAAATTTTTAACGAAAGAATTGAAATAATATGCGATGTTGCGCCAGTTGCTGAACAGACGATTGAAAATTCAAATGAGGAAAAAGATATAAACGGTCTCGCGGCCGAATTCGGAGGAGAAATAGTGCGAGAATAATTCAATGTTTTAAAACCAATTTCCAGGATCGTCTAATGGCAGGACAACGGACTCTGAATCCGTTTATCTTGGTTCGAATCCAAGTCCTGGAACCAAGCTTAACAACCCCTTATTTTAGCCAAATTTAATATATTGATACTTGACAAACAGCATTGTAGTATGTAAAATTATCTGACGTCATGATATAATATTAATATAAAAAATAAATAAAATTTATGCGTCTAAATAGATACATCTACAATTTATCTAATTTAGCTAGGAAAATCGGTTATAATTTTAACGAGGCAAGAGATGAGCGTGTTGTTAAAATGAAAAAAGAAATTGATAAAATCGGTAAGGTTGAGTTTAAAATTGAACAATACCCAGACGGATCATGGTCGGCCGAATCCACAAATTTTGACGGGATTATAACCGGAGGAACAAATACACAAAACATATCCTCATCAATAAAAGATGCTGTTTTTACTTACTTCGAAATTCCTCCGCATCTTTGTGTTGACAATCTGCTTAGAGGCGATAACGAACCCGTAACAGTAAAACAAAATGTCTATGCCTAGTAGGAGTTTTACTGACATCACACAATCTCAATGGATTAGGGCATGTATAAAATTAGGATTAGTCGTGGATACAAAACACGGCAAAGGTAGCCATGTTTTAATTAAACATCCTAAAACAGAGCATAAATATACTATTCAAAATAATCTTCATAAGTTTATAAACATGAAGATATTTAAAAAGATGTTGGAATGGGGTTTTGACGAGGAGCATATCTGGGACGCATTAAAATAACTTCTGCAATCTTGGTTCTAACATCGTCTACGACTCGGAACAAACAAAAAAACAAGGCATCCATCGCGCTTTGTTTTTTTGTTTATTAAAAAAGCCTTTGGTAAAATTTTACCAAAGGCTTGAAAATTTCTAAACATCAATACAAATATTACTTTTGTATTGATGTTATTCCTACATAATCTATTTCTATATCTCGGCGTGCATTTATACGCACGCCTTCAAAATCATATATCCCAACGAATATATGATTTCCGTTTTCATCAATGTCGGATGTACGTACTCCGACATTTTCAAAAATCCGTTCATCCGTAGCGAGATGGTGCCCTAAAATAGCATACACCATCTCTCTTAAGGATGGTATTGCCATCCCTTCTTTTGTAAGTATTAAAGCCCGCTGTTCTTTAAACTTTTTACCAATTGAATTCTTCAGCGGTGTTTTGCGCAACAATACCCACTCCGCTTTTCCCTGCTCTACGCTTTTTTTCGTAAACGTAAAGTGGTGATTGTAAAAATACTTTTCACCAACTTTATCATAAATTTCCGCAACGGAAAGCGGAAATACCGCTAATAAAATACATTTATTTTTTACTTTCTCTAATTTTTTAACAGAGAACGGAAGCTCCGCAAGTGAGGCAATTTGTTGATCAGTTGGATCAACATGAAAATATTTTATTGCTTCTTCAATACCAAAAAAATTGTTCTTCATTACTTTACGGGCTTGTTTTTGACTAGAACTTGGCTCAAAACAGCCCCCTTTCTTCCAAAACCCTACCAACCGTTTCCTCATTTCAGGAAAATCAGTTAGTTTTTTAATATCATTATGAGTTATGCCAGCTTCTATTAAAAGCTGGTATAACTTTAACATCCTACAAGTATTTTCCATCACGCACCTCTTTTAAAGAACTTACTTATTATATATCATTATTAACAAAAAAAGTCAATATACTCGCGGCAAAAACACAGATTCAGGCATACTCACCTACGCGCAGACCTAGACCGAAATTTGTGTTTGCAGAATTTTCTTTAATTCTTCCAACAAATTTATTTTCATCAATTCCGCTTTTAATTTTTTGACGTTCTTTATGCCAACAATTCTGTCGCCTTTGAAATACCAAGCCAAATGCTTGCGAAAAGTCACTATCCCCCGTTCCCCATATCGTTCAAGGTGCAATCGCGCGTGCCTCAAAACCGTGTTAATCAATTCTTGGTTCGTAATTTCATATTCATCATTCTTAAAAATCCACGGATTTCCCAACGCTCCTCTGCCTATCATCACGCCATCCGCTCCGGTTATTTCCAAACATTTTTTTATATCCTCGGCGGATTTAATATCTCCGTTGGCAATAACGGGAATGGAAATTATTTTTTTCACTTCTCCAATCATTTTCCAATTCGCTTGTCCGGCATATCCTTGAATTTTCGTGCGTCCGTGAATGGTAATCGCGTCCGCGCCGGCCTCTTCCAATTTTGGCGCGAATGTTAAAATTTCGTCTTCCTTGCTCCAGCCGAGCCGCGTTTTTACTGATACAGGAACGCCCAAATTGATTTTTTTCAATATCCGCACAATCTCCACCGCCTTATTATGGTTTTTCATTAAAGCGGCGCCTGCTAAAACCTTTCCGGATATTTTCGGCACCGGACAACCCATATTTATATCAATTCCATCGGGTTTGTATTTCTCGCAAATCGCGTTCGCGGCTTCGGCGATATTTTTCGGTTCTGCCCCGAATATCTGAATCACAATCGGTCTTTCAATTTTGTTGAACTCGCACATTTTAAAAGTTTTTTCATTTCCGCGTATTATCGCTTCCGAACTTACCATTTCACGAAACGCGATAAACGGTTTAGACGCTATTTCTCGGCAAATACGACAAAAAGGGCTGTCGGTATAATCAGCCATGGGAGCAAGCGCGGTTAAATTTTTTTTTCCGCGCCAAATATTATGCATATGGCAATTCTTCCGGAGGTATTTCATCTTTTTTTGTGTAACTCTCCTGTTCTTGCGTGATAGCCAATTCAGCGGCAGCGCCAATCGGCAAATCAATCGGCGGCTCAACTTGTTTAATGGCTTTTTTAAGAAGAGGCGTTTTGACCGTTGGCATCGGGAAATGCCAAATTGTAGCCAATTCTTCAATATTAAAAATGTAAGGCGGGCCGCCGGCCTTCATCCTTCTGTTTTTAAACGCGCCGACAAACATCGTTTTCATCATGCCGAGACGGACACCTTTAAACGCGTAATGAGTTGATGTGGCTTTTCTTGGAATAATGGCATTATGATTCAACGCGTGAAACTGATTGATGGCTCCGACGAACCCGTCAATGCATTTACTCGGGTTATATGTTGACTTTCTAGCAGCGTACAAAACTCTCATTTTTGTTTTAAATCCGATTTTTGATATTTTTTCTTCAATCGCTTCCAGCGAACCCCTCTGACCCGGTGTAAGGCTGGCCAATACTTTCGCTTCATCTTTTTTATCCGCGTCTTCTGAAATCGGCCTGATACCCAACGCGTCAAACGACGATTCCAACATACTCAAAGGCAAATTGCCGATTTTTGAAATTACAGTTGAACCTTGCGCGATTGTTTGCCCAAGCATTTTTTTCACCATCGCCAAACCCTTTTCTTTCCACTTGCTGTCAGTTGGTTCTATAATTATTTGCATCCATAAATTTTCACCTTGTCCGATTCTTGAAAAATTTTCCAAAATAGCGGCCATCGGGTCAGAAAAACCGAG
>JAQWDH010000018.1 GCA_028705565.1 Patescibacteria group bacterium
GACATTTTTACATCCTTGCGATCAAGTCCTTTTTTCCAAATCAGGAACGCTGAAATACCCATCAGGGCAAACAATGTCGTCCAAACCGGTCCAAACACCCATGCCGGAGGATTAAGCGCCGGTTTAATAATTCCTGCATACCAGCCGGCAATAGACGGCGCGGTAAACACCGAGCCAATGATGCCGGCAAGCTCGGAAACCACGATAGCGATGATAAATTTGAATAAGTTATTTGTTTTCATATTTATTTTTTATTTTTATATATTTAGATCTGTCATCCTAGCAAAAACTGAGAAAGAATCATTCATTATTATACACCATTACCATATTTTTGGATAATAAAAATAACGACCGAATTAAGCCATCACTTTTTTGGCTCACCACTTTTGAGAAAATACGAACCGATTTGGACGAAATTTAGGGGCGCGCGGGCGGAATTCCCTCCCCACACCCCTTCCTTCCGCCCGCGCCGGACAAACGAGGGCTCCGGCGGGTGACGATTTCCAGTTTTTTACGAAGTTGTTCGTAGTGAAATATTATCATATTTCACCTTTGACAGCAAATTAATTTACATTTTGACCCAATTCTTTAAATATTTTATAGGCACACCCCTTTGGTTTGGCTTCGTCATCAACTACAACATACCCATTCTTTTGAAAAAAATAATGGATAAATTCATCATCCGCGCTTGTTTGAACATCTTCAAGAGGTACCCATCCAAAGATACTCTTTAACTTATTTGCCCTTGCTATTATTTCTACCAATTCCAACATTATAGAACCCCAATTTTTGTTTCTATAATCTGACCAAACAAATATTTCCTCTAAAAACAAACAATCGCCCACGATTGATAAATGTACCCAGCCGTTCTTTTTCCCTGGTATTTTTTTATCCATAACATCAATAACGGCGAATGGATGTAAATTTATCATCGGATTGACCTTACTACACTCGTATTCATATGTGGTATTGCTTTTATCTATAAACTTTCCCTTTCTAAATACCACCTTCGTTTTTAATTTTTTTCTAAAAATTCTATTAGCACTGACGAAATGCCAAATATATTTTAGAAAATTCAATTTTTTAGGTGAGACACCCATGTCTTCCAATGAATCAGACATGGCACAAACCCCAGCCTCCACCATGTATTTTTCTACATATTCAAAAGGCAAACTTCCACATCCTCGTTCCCCCCACTTCGTACCCCAACTATTTAAAAAAGTTATTGTCTTTTTTTCATCATTAATTCCAAGCACAGTTACACAATGATTTGTTATTTTCTGCTCTAAGTTGTCGGGAAGTTCTACTTGACCATTTTTAGTACTAAAAAAATTTTTGAATATTTCTACACTTAGTGAGAATGGGGCAAAATATAAACACCTTCTCATTTCTTCAAAAGTATACATTCTTCTATAATATGCTGTTAAGTATAAGACATGATCAAGAGCTTCTTGAGGAGGCTCTTCGTGCAAATACTCGTATTCGTTTTGTCCGGGTTTTTTCTGATTTGGCCAATATTTTGCAGGGACATCACCGCCGTACTTTTTAGATCTCGCAACGTTTAAAATTGATTTCCCTGTATTCACTTTTAATGGGAGTGCCGTACTTAAATCCCAGTAGTTATTTTTAAAATGAATCTCTAATGCTGGATGAATTATGCCCTTAGTAAAGTAAATATTTTTTATTGTAGTAGGAATTTGGCCAAGCGAATCAATAACAAGAGAATCGTCAAAGATATTTTCAATTACAAAAAATAACCGCAGAGGATAGTTGTTATCTCGAGGTACATCACAACTAACAACAACACCTTTTTTACTATCTTTAATATCCTTTATAAATTTGAAAATTTTGAATTTTATACCATCATAAGCATCAGATCCCATCTTTCCTATAAAACCCGCAAAAAAGGCACTAACCCCAAATACTGCCGCATATTTAGCATATTGGAAAAATTCCGGCGGTATTACAGGGGAACCTGCACAAACGCTATCTTCTAATAGTAATTTCCTGTTGTCGCTTACCTTACAACCAGTCTTAGAAATTCTGTTTTTAAAAGATAAGATTTTATTTTCAAGAACCGGTTCAAAATATAATATTTCAATTGTATTATTCATACTGTCTAACAAATGGAATAATGCGGGGGTAGGCTGTGGATAACTTGCTTTTTGATTTTCGGGAACTTTTCGGGTATAATATATATAATAATATCACTATCATAAATTTAGTCAATTAATATCTCAATAGGTTATCCACAATATGTCTACGCCGACAAAAAAACAAAAAAATATCTTGGATTTCATAAATTCCTATATTAATAAACACAGCGTATCTCCTACTATTGAAGAAGTAGCCAGGCATTTTAAGCGTGCGGTTGGTACCATCCACGAACATATAGAGGAACTTGTAAATAAAGGATTTATTAAAAAAAATAATTCCGTCCGCGGTATTGAAATTGTTAAAAACAATGAATTAATTTCTTTGCCATTTAAAGGTTTTATCGCTGCGGGTGTCCCTATCGAAGTTGTTGAGGAACACGAAACAATTGATGTACCAAAAAACTTACTAGCAAAATCTGGTGAACATTTTGTCTTACGAGTTAAAGGGGATAGCATGATTAACGACGGAGTTCTTGATCGCGACAGTATCATAGTTAGAGAACAGAATATCGCCGAAAACGGCGACATGGTGGTTGCCCTCCTCAATAATGAAGAGGCGACTTTAAAAAGATTCTTTGTAGAAAAAAACAGGGTTAGATTACAGCCGGCCAACCCAGCATTTAGACCGATATTTACAAAGAATGTAATTATTCAAGGTAAAGTCGTTAGTGTAATAAGAAGTTTTAACAATACTGAGGATGAAACCAGCGACTTTACAGAACACACGACTTCTTATATCAACCAAGCAGACATAAAATATCGAAAATCATTGGGACAATATTTTACTCCAAAACCGGTTCGTGAAGCTTTAATTGAACAGTTGCTAAAGAATATCAAAAAACCCAAAATACTTGATCCCGGTTGTGGCACCGGTGAATTTTTGCTCACAGCAAAAAAGTATTTTCCGGATGCGGAATTGTTTGGTTGGGATATTGATAAAAATTTGATTGGAATATCACAAAAAAATGCGCCCGAAGCAAAACTAAAATGTACTGATTCGCTTGAAAATGAACAGTATGGTGCTTTTGATTTGGTAATTGGAAATCCGCCGTATTTTGAATTTACACCATCAGAAAAAATCGGAAATAAATTTCAAACAATCATCGGCGGTCGGACAAATATTTTTAGCTTATTTATATATCAAGGATTAAAGTGGCTAAAAGAAGGTGGCTATTTGGCATATGTGATACCCCCTTCAATGAATAATGGCGCATACTTCGCAAAATTACGAAATTTTATAGTGGAAAACGCCAACATCGAATATTTACATGTTCTTAATGATCCAAAATTATTTCACGGGGCGCAACAAACTACCATGCTATTAATTCTCAAAAAAGGCAAAAATAATGGCGATTACATATTTAGAAAAAATGGAGTCGTTATTTTTAGTGAAGAGGTTAAATTTTTGGAAGAAGCGTTTAAGAATAGAGCCACTCTTTTTGATCTTGGATATGAAGTAAAAACAGGCAGGGTTATATGGAATGAACACAAAAATTCTCTAACCAATGATTCTAAAAAGGGCGTACCGCTAATTTGGTCTCAAAATATTGGCTCAAACAGCCTTAATTTATCTGCCAATGATAAAAAACCTCAATACATTACCAAAGAAAATCCCGATATCGGACCAGCCATTGTAGTTAACCGTATAACCGGAACGGTAAAATCGGCAAAATTAAAAGCGGCCATAGTGCCGCCAGGAATGAAGTTCTTTGCCGAAAATCATGTAAATGTCATCACACAGATCAAAGATAAAAAACAGGGTCAATTGGGTTTTCTAAATAAAAGTATTAAAAAACTTTCTATCTCATTAAACGAAATTGTTAAACAATTATCTTCTCCGGATAAATTAAAGGTGGTACGAAATATTACCGGCAATACTCAAATATCCAAAACTGAATTAGAAAAATTATTTCCAATTGATATTAGCGTATTAAATATGGTTAACTAACCTGTCAAATATTTCAACGGAAGGGACAGCTATACCAAAAAATACATTTCTCCAATGGAATTTCATGTGCATGATTTTCTTTTCTTTATTAAACACCCACAATCCTTCATTCTCAAATACTACCTTTAAATCATTGACATTTTTAGGATAATACTCCTTGATCTTCATGGCCGTCTCTTTTTTAATATGATCTCCTGTCGTTCTTTTGGTGTAATAATAATAAATTCTATAGTTATCAGCCAATGTTTTAATTTTTTCTAACGACAAATTGATATTATTATTTATTAAGGGAATGGTGTGAAATCCAGACTTGAGTAAGATAACAAATTTTAAAAACTGTTTTTTATCAATTTCTTTCTTGGCGCAATAATCTAAATACCCTCTAAGATCATTGCGGGCATGCTCTATGATTCTTTCGCAGGTTTTCAAAATGATGATTACCTCTTCGCTTGCATTTTTGCGTGTTCCGGCATTGCTATTAAATTTTTTTATAAATGATGGCAATGATTTAAATTTTATCTTTTGTTTTTTAGAGAATGTCTGAATTTTAAAACGTAATATCCTAGCTTTAATTTCTATTTCTGAATTTTTATCAATAACTTTTTCATTGTTTAATATATATTTTTTTTCAGATTCTGTATATTTTAGATTATCATTAAGTATGCTCAGTACTTTTTGCTCATAACTATTTTCCTTTCTCCACTTAGACCAACCCATGACACCGTTCAGTAAATTATATTCGGAAAAAATATCTTGACTTGTATTAGCCAATGTACCCTTTCCAGACTTTGAGCTTGTTATAACTTTGAGTTCGACATATTCCTTCTGTGGTGTTAATAACAAAATGTCAGCCCTATCAGAAAAATCGTCGCCTATATATTCGCAACCATTAATTTTATTAAAATCTTTTTTAATTTCACTAGCTAATTCTTCGGCTATCGAAAAGAGTGGATTTTTCCGATCATTGTTTGTCAATTTACTGTTAATAATGTCTACCACCAATTTTTCTTCATTTTTTCTACTCATATTCATTTGATGAAATAATCCAAACTTTTACTGTATAATTTAGCAAATAATTTCAATTCTAATATGTCTAACCTTTGCTCGCCCGCTTCAACTTTCGAAACATAAGATTGGGGCTTTTTTATTTTGTCAGATACTTCTTTTTGTGTAAGACCAACGTCTAAACGCGCCTGTTTGAGACGCTCTACAACTTGCTTATATTCGCTTGTTCGTATTGTTTTTGGCATGTATATATTTTATATTCAAATCAAGAATATTCAAAGTTTGAATATTGTGATATAATACAGCTGTCCAACCAAAAAGAAAAGTTTGCTTTTGGCCAACATAAAGTTCGAGCCGACATTTTACGGGTTCTTTGGCGGTTTTTACCCGTCGGAGCCCTCGTTTGTCCGGCACGGGCGGAAGGAAGGGGTGTGGGGAGGGAATTCCGCCCGCGCGCCCCTAAATTTCGTCCAAATCGGTTCGTATTTTTTCGTAAATGGTGAGCCAGTCAGGACAAGTGGGGTTTTTGGCGATTACGCGCCAGCCCCTTTTGGCCAAACAATCGAATTTCTTGTCTTTGTCGTTGTAAACGACACCAAAAGCAAACTTTTCTTTTTTTAAATCACTATCACTATGTTTAAATATTTTCTCTACGCTCGCAAATCAACGGACGAGGAAGACAGGCAGGTTTTGTCCATCGAGGCCCAACTCGACGAACTCAAAGAATTCGCCGTTAAAGAAAAGCTGGAAATCGTCGCCTCGTTTCACGAGGCAAAAACCGCCAAAGAACCTGGTCGAACTGTGTTCGGTGAAATGTTATCGCGAATTTCCGCTGGCGAGGCCAACGGTATTTTGGCTTGGCATCCAGATAGACTTGCCCGCAACCCTATCGACGGCGGGCAAGTCATCTATATGGTTGATACTGGTAAAATAAATTCCCTCAAATTTCCGTGTTTCTGGTTCGAGGACACTCCACAGGGTAAATTTATGCTTAACATTGCTTTCGGCCAGAGCAAATACTTTATAGATAACCTATCCGAGAATGTAAAACGCGGGTTAAGACAAAAATTGCGCCGTGGGGAATGGCCAGGCTGGGCACCACTCGGTTATCTAAACGATCTTAAAACTCATACTATTGTCGTGGATAAAGAAAAGCATAAATTTATAAAAAGGATTTTTGAAATGTATGCTACCGGCAATTATGGGCTAAAAGAACTTGCTATCATTGCTAATAATTATGGGCTGGTCAGTCAAACAAACAAAAAGATGTCGGGCAGTATGATCCAGCACATTTTACAAAATCCTTTTTACTGCGGAGTGTTCCGTTTTAACGGCGAACTGCACGAGGGTAAACATGAGCCGATTATTACCAAGAAACTTTTTGAAGAAGTAAAAAATGTCCTTTTGTGCCGTGGCCGTCCGCACAAAAAGAAAAAGCATGAATATATTTTCACCGGTTTAATGAAATGTGGGGTTTGCGGGTGCTACATTACGGCCGAACGGCAAAAAGGACATATTTATTACCGCTGTACCAAAAAGAAAGGCATTTGCGATGAAAAATATGTCCGCGAGGAAGAAATTGCCGAACAAATGAAACAATTTCTTCAAAAAGTTTCTTTACCCGACGATTGGGCCAAAAAAATGTTGAATAAAATTGAGCAAGATAAAAATAGTGAGGCCCGATCTAACGGCGCCCTTGTTCAATCGTGCCAAGACGAGGTACAAATAATCGATCAAAAGTTAGATAAACTTTTGGATTCTCATTTGGACGGCACGATTGAAAAGCAAATCTATATTAAAAAGAAAGAAGTTTTTATTAACAGAAAACTGACTTTGGAGGACAAAATCAAAGAATTTTTGAACAAGGGCGCTAATCGGCTCGAACCGTTGAGGGAATTTATTTTATCCAATATTAAAGCCAAAAAAATCGCCTTGGCGGGCGATTTGTCGGAAATTCGCGAAACATTACAAAATGTCGGCTCGAACTTTATGTTGAAAGACAAAAAATTCGATTGTTTGGCCAAAAGGGGCTGGCGCGTAATCGCCAAACACCCCACTTGTCCTGACTGGCT
>JAQWDH010000019.1 GCA_028705565.1 Patescibacteria group bacterium
TCCCATCGGATATGGAAAGCGGCGAGACGATTGAACCTGAGAATGTGTTGTTGCCGGTAAAGGTGTTGTTCGCGTTGATAAGAGGGACATTTGAAGAAAGGTATGCGTCTAAAATGGAATTGTTTGGAAGATAAAGAGTTGAACTTACATTAAGTATTGAGAAATGAGCGTTGGTTGAGGATACGGTTGTCCAGTATCCTGTTCCCGCTCTGGCTGACGCTGTTCCGATGTCCAAACCGGTCATTGCGAGACCTGCTCCGGATAATGTAAGGCCGTTTCTTAAAGTGGCGGCTCCGTAGGAGTTGAGGGTGCCCGAGGCGGAGATGTTGCCGGAGGAGTCAATGTATAATTTGCCGAGAACATCAGAAGAACTTCCGGCGATTGTTAGAGAATTTTTTGTAAGCGTGGATGTGGTCGCGCCGTCGCCAAAAACTCCATTGCCGATAACCGTTAACGCGTCTGACGGACCGGATGTGCCGATGCCGATTCTGCTGTTTAACGCGTCTATAAATAATGTATTGCTTGCTGAACCGTGAAACGCCAAAGCGTAGTCATTCATCGTCACAGTGCTGGTGGCGGAAAAAATTGAAACAATAGGAGAAGCCACACTGCAATTTGTGTCGCCCGGCGAACAGGTTGGATTTAAAGTCGCCCCGGGAGCGTAAGGAGAATCCGGAGGGCTGGCGAATACAGGATAGAGAGCGAAAAAACTTAAAAATCCAAAAACAAACACGGATAATGCCGCAAATTTTACGCGATAATTATTATTTTTTAAAAAAGAAAACTCCGTCTTTTTTTTAAGACATTTTTTCGTATTTACCTTCGCAGTCCCACTCCTTAAAAAAGGAATGTTAACACGCGACTTGCGAGGGTCTCTCTCCTTTATTTTCATATTCTAAAATTAATTGGCAAAAAATTTTTTGCCTCACGCGAATCCTTTTATCCAAGTTATATTATATCACAATTTGTTTATTTTTATTTTCTATCCTGTGGATAACTTTGCAAAAATTTTTAAATTTTCAATTTTATAATTTTTTTACGAAAGCCTGTTGGTATACAAACGCAGTTGGACAAGTTCTAAATCGCAACTCCTATCCACCATTTTGTCATTCTGAAATAACTTATAATTTCATTATTTGCCACTTATAATTTCATTCACTCGCTTCTATTCTAAATTTTATTTTCCCTATATCTTCAAGCATTTTAATGGTCGCGTTCACTGATGGATTGTCGCTGTTTTTTAAAAACAACCTGTCGCCATATTCTTTTTGCATGGGTGTTAAAAATTCATCCGCCCACGACGGAGAAAGGGTATTGATGCCGTCAAAAATAATTTCCACGGTTTCATTTTTATCAATTTGTTTCAGCGAAGGCGCGAAAGCCGCGCGCGCCTCCTTGCCAAGTTGTCTGGATGTTAAAGTAACGCCAAACTTTTTTAATTCTATTTTCATATATTTTTTTAATTAAAATTTTATTAAAGCGAAACATCCTTGAATTTTTTTTCTCGCAATCTTTATTTTAATTTCCGAATTATTTTTTTCAATATTCAATTCGGCATTTCCGCTTTGAAAAAACAATTCAATCGGGATCATCTCCACAATTCTTTTTACATATTTTAATCCATTACCCCTGCTTTCCGGCGCTCGTCCAGATAAAATTTCCGTAAAAGCGGTTTTGAGCGCGCCGCTATCGTTCGTGAGTTCTGGTTTTACTCTTTTTAATGTGTTATAAATTCCTTGTCCTCTATCAGCCAAAACTATTTGTTTTGAATTTAAATCATACCCGAAAAATAAACCCGGCATATCCGGCCAATTGCCGATATTGTGGTCAAAAGTATTATTGCCTATCTCGCCTGTTATCGCGACCAACAAAGAAAAAATTTCTTTCAATGAATCCTGCCGTCCGAATTCGGATTCCATTTTTGAAAGTTTGGCTTGAAAAATTGAACTATTTTGACAATAAAAAATATCCGGCGGTTCCTCGCCTGTTTTTTTAGCAGCCCATTTATACCCGAGTTTGAATATATTATTTTTTAAATATGATCCAATCGTTTCATTTGAATAATAACGAAAAGAATTTTTCCTCTCCGCCACAAGTATTCCTTTTTCATCCCATCTTCTCAAAGTAAAAAGAGACACGCGTAAAATTTTTGCCGCTTCTCCAATTGTAAATTTTTTGTCCATAACAAACTTTATTAATCTTTTTTTAGAATATCATACATTTTAAATATAAGCAAGTTTTACATTGCTAATATAGGCAAAAAATACATATATTTTGGCTAAAATAAGCCAATAGTATATTTACACCCTAAGCAAAAAATATATCGCTAACCTAAGCAAATTTTATCCCCCGTTTAACCTCTTCCTCATCATCGTATCCACAATGCCTGTTTGTATTAAATTAAAAAACTTTTGAAAGATGATGACCGCTTGTTTGGTGATGGAACCAAAATAGCCGGTGGAGTTGACGTTGTAAGGAAAAAAGTTGGTGTCTTTCAATCTTGTCTGCAATTGTTTCACGTCTTCGTTTTTGTCACCTTGTTTAATGTCTTTGATAAATTGAAAATCTTTGTTGGTGATAAATTCAAGGTTGGACAAAGCTTTTCTTGTCCTAGGACCTACTATGCCATTTGGATAAATTCCAACGGATTTTTGGAATTGTTTGACAGCTTCTTTTGTTTCAGAACCAAAGTATCCTGTTGATTTGATTTTTTTAGAAAGATATTTCATTTCTTTTAATTTGTCCTGGAGTTTTTTTACTTCTTCGCCTTTTGCCCCCGGATTTAAATTTTTGACAATTTCCAAAGGCAAAATGTTTTCCGCTTGTTTTTCTTCGTTATCTTTTATGATGCCGATAATCACATCTGTAGTTGGAACTTGTTTTTCAGTAGTGGTGGCTGACATTTCTTCCGCGTCTAATGTTGTGGTTGAAGTTGATAATGTGGATGTTGGCGCAGGTTCGTAAAGTATTGTGTCTGATTCAATGGAATAACAATTAAGGCTTTGGTCGCAAAACTTGGCATAAATAATTTTGGTTCCGGCTTCTTCAATAAGTTTCCAAATCTTTTTTGTTTTAAACGGCTCTAAAATCGCGTCTTTAAAATCAGAGAAGTTTGAAATCGCCATTTTAACGAATTCTTTGGAAGCGCCAAGAATCATCTCAACCGTGGATGTTGTTGTTTTGGATTTGTCGCCGCTTATTGCGACTTTAAAAGAAGATGTGGAATAAAAAACCGGTAAATTTGACGAACCCGAAGTATAATTGGAACAAGGAAAAGTTAGGGTGGAAGTCGCGGATTGGCGTATATTGCCTGCCAAATCGTGGGCTTTGATAAACCAGGTATGCTCCCCGCAAGGAAGGGTTGAGACAGGAGTGTAATAAAGCGTTGTGCTGGAAAAATCGTCTTGATTTAAAATTCCGTCCAAATAAAAAGAAAACTTATCTATGTCAGGGTTGCCGGGGGATGTCCAAATAAAGTCAGCGGACAAACCACCGATAATAGAGTTGCTGACAGGAGAAGAAAGCGTGAAAACCGACGGAGGAGTTGTGTCTTCTTCTAAGGTAAATTCTTTTGTTGAAAAACCGCTGTTGTATGTAAACGAAACATTGCCTGAAGAGTCGGATTGATAAGAGCCGAGGTGGGTCCCATCAACGCTGATGGCGTAGTAAGTGCTATTTTTGGCGGCTTTGATTGTTTGCGCAACATTAGCTGTTGGAACCGAACTGGAAACTGTCCAACGGGTTGGATATCCGTCTGTGAGATAAGCTGTGTCAAAAACATGAAATATCTCTCCGCCAGAAGGAGTAAAATCAAAAAGCGTGTTTGAACCGTAATCAATTTTTACATTGTTTGCATCCGAAATTTTTACATTGAAAGTTGACGATGTGTCAACTGTCATCATATCCCAAGCCGAACCGGATTTTAATTTGAAAGGCAATGTCAAACCGCGCGATGATAAATCTATGTCTCCGGCTCCGGCAGGGGCGACGTGAACTGTGCGAGTCGCGGTTTGCGTTGTTGTTCCTAAAGCGTTGATCGCGTAAGCGATAAAATTATGGTCGCCTTCGGCGAGAGTACCGGAACGATAAATCAGGTTCGGATACGCGCTGGAACTGTATAATGATTTAATTTCATTCACGGACAAGGCGCGAGAGAACATCATTACTTCGTCAATGAGACCTTGAAAATACGGCCCAGCTCCATAATTACAATTTCCATTGTTTCCTCTACCTAACTGCGCGCAACCGTCGCCATATATATGAACATCTTGTTGAGTAAAAGTGTGTAATTCATCTAAAACTCCGTTTATGTATGTTTTAAACGTCGTGCCGTCATAGGTCGTCGCGACATGAGTCCAAGTATTCACTGGGATATCTATGTCGCCATTCATCGCGCCAGTGCTTTCTTCCAATGTCTGAAATGCGCTATATAATTTATCGTTCACAAGACCGAGCGACAATGGACCTGCCATGGAAAAAAAATATTGCGTTCCGCTTATTATCGCCGGTTTTATCCAAGCGGAAAAAGTCATTGTTTCCTTGTTATATAATGATAAATTATTTATTTGTATATAATCGTCAATTCCGTCAAAAGAAATTCCGTTTCCAAATTTTCCAGTAACGCTTGTTGGATATGACGTATTTTTATAAATATGATAAGTGTCTCCAGTCGCTAAACCGGTTAAAGAAGACGAGAGTATAATATCTTTATCATTCATCAAATTATTAACCACGTAATCTGAAATTAATGTTGTCTCTCCGTTCGCGGCTCCGCTCGTTGCTTCAAATGTCCAATTATTAAAAGCATCATTCGCATAACCCAATGCGTATGTGCTTGTTTCTTTTCCACTGTTTTCCGTAGTGCCTGTATCCAATGTTTCATAAACACCAGATTTTAATGTACCGCTTTTTCCCGTACCTGAAATATCCTCCACCGTGCTGTCGTTTATTTCTTGAAAATTAAAATACATTATTAAACTCTTGTCGCTTCCGGTCAAATCAAACCACGCGCTGGCATCGTAAGAAGTATCAACCGCGACTTTCGCGTCAGCGTAAGTTCTGTTTAAATATCCGCCGGAAAAATCAGTGGAGGTTGCGTAAGTAAGATTCAAACGCGCCGGAGTACAGGAAGATTTGTCAAAATAACAGTCCGAACGGCAGGCAAGCGTTCCGCCAGTGTAACTGAAATCCGCGCAAGTTTTATTGTTTAAATCCGACCCATCGCAATCTTCATATGGTTCTTCAACTACGCTGCTCCCACAACGAGCGCAAATCACGTCAGCGCCGTCTCCCAAAAAATATTTTATATAAGCGATTATTTCAGAGCGAACGGTATTCAAATTTTTTTGCTCCAAATCCGTTTCTTGCATATTTGCCACCCAATTTTCAGCATTTTGAGTCGGTTTTGCTCCGCTTGCTTTATTTGTAGCTATCAAATTTTGTAAAAGAGTCACATACTTAACATCATCAACCGCTTCGCGCATACCTTCCCATTGTAAAGTATCTATCACACCGTTAACAGTCGGATAAGCGAATACAAAATCATTTGATGTGGCATAATCAAAATCATTCCAAATATTATTAACGCCGCTTTGGTATGCCCAATTCATCGTGCCATCATATCCGTTCTGCCACAATGAAAGCCCGTAATTTCTTCTGAATGTTTCCGGTTTTTCAAAAGCGACAAAAGGGTCTGCGTAAGAAAAAATTTTATGTCCATTATTATGATAGGCTGTCGCCAAAGTAGAACTCGGAACATACGATACTGTTGCTAAATCAAGAACATCCGCGACACTGTTTGCTTGTGTTTTTGTTTGCGCGTCAAAAACTTTGGATCCGATTTCATGCACCGCCGCTATTTGATTCCTCATGCTTTCTGTATTCAAACTGGCTTCATCAGTCGCGTAAACATACAAGTCGCTCACGCCATAAGGCGACATAAATTCCAGTGTGCTTGTAACTAACGCTTTTAAAACATCCATATCGCCATAACTCCCAATAACAATTCCTAAATAATAAAGCGTTTGATTTGACATGCCGGCATCCTGCCTGTAAGTCAACGCTTGGGCAAGTGTTGACGTGTTATTATCATACACGGAGGGGTTTATGACTCCATGTTTGTAAAGGTCCGTCATTTCCGCTCTGAATTGTGTTTCATTTTTATAACTGCTAAAAATTTTACCAGTAGTTGTCACATAACCGGTATAATAAATACTGTGCGTCATTGGGTCGGCAGGAAGTTCTGTGTCCAATACATCCACATTCAATGTCAAAGTTCTTAAAGTTGCGCCGCCATTTTTTAAATAAATACTGCCTGTGTAAGTTCCACCGACAGTTCCGCTTGGAATTTCTATGGTAATCCAGTATTGTTTGTTTGAGCCGGACGTGATACTCGTAGATTGCAATGTGGACGCGTCTTGCACAGGAAACTCGTCAGTTGTCGGCTGACTTGAAATGCCCTCTATACCATCCGGGTCATTTATCAAAATATATTCACCATTCACTTTTAAATAATCATCGTCTCCAACCACGTTTACCAAAAAATCGTCGTTGAGTAATAACTCCGAAGTTAAGCCGCTGCTTTGAGTATAAATATACCCTGTATCGCTATCCGTATGTGAATAACCTTTTTGGTGCCACACTTTCACAACTTTAATATCAATATAACTTGATGAAATTGTTCCGGCGGTTCCTGTCAAACTCGTGGCTTCCGGAAGAAACGAAGCGATGTCCGTGTTCGCTTTTACGACAAAAGTCGCTGGTTCAAATTCGTTCGGAGCTGCGGTTATGGAAATTGTGTCAGTGATATATGAGGATGCGATACTTGTGTCCGGCAATATTTCGTCATCAGTTATCGCAGGCACGACGTACACGGTGATGTCTTCGGACGCGGCGAAAATAATTGAATGGACAACAAAAGAAATGCCTAATATTAAAATCGGCAGGATAACAAAACAAAAGGATTTAATCTTCGCTGTCCTTTT
>JAQWDH010000020.1 GCA_028705565.1 Patescibacteria group bacterium
CGATAATTTTTCCATTGTCAATAATCGCGATTCTTTGCGCTATTTGTTCCGCTTCTTCCATATAATGCGTGGTAAAAAATATTGTCGTGCCTTCATTTTTATTCAATTCTTTCAAATATGTCCACATATGGTTGCGCGTCTGCGGGTCAAGTCCGAGCGTTGGCTCGTCTAAAAAAATAATTTTTGGATGATGAAGAAGACCGCGCGCGATTTCCAACCGCCGTTTCATGCC
This sequence comes from Patescibacteria group bacterium, assembly GCA_028705565.1. Classification (GTDB taxonomy): domain Bacteria; phylum Patescibacteriota; class Patescibacteriia; order Magasanikbacterales; family GWA2-37-8; genus STF2-47. The sequence goes on from JAQWDH010000020.1 coordinate 233, forward strand.
GCCGGAAAATTCTTTAACCAAATCGTCCTTGCGTTCCCAAATGTCAACAAATTTAAGCAGCTGCTCGGCTCTTTCTCTTCGTAATTTATTCGGAACATCATAAAGCGCGCCGTGAAATTCCATATTTTCCCACGCTGTAAGTTCATCGTCCAAACTCGGATCCTGAAAAACAATACCGAACGCTCTGCGAACGATATCCGGATTTTGAGCCGGATTATGCCCGTCTATCAAAACACTTCCGCCGGTTGGATGAAGCAATGTGGTCAAAATTTTAATCGTAGTTGATTTTCCGGCGCCGTTCGGACCGAGAAAAGCGAAAATTTCGCCCTCGTTAACAGAAAATGACACATCATCAACCGCCGTAACATCATCAAATTTTTTTGTAAGATTTTTTACTCCAATTATGCTGTTCATAGTTTTTGTTTGTGTTCGCGTTTTGGAATTTTTTCAATAATTTTTGAAACGAGCTTGCGCTTGACGCAATAATTAACGATGTCTTTGAGAAAAATTTTTCCGTATCTTGCTAATTTTATATCTCCAAATCCGGAAATCTTTCTGATTTCCTCCATGGTTTGCGGCAGGTATGTCGCCATTTCCAATAATGTGGCGTCGGAAAAAATAAGATAGGCTGGCACATTTTCTTTTTGCGCCAATTCAATACGGGTAATTTTCAGCTTGTCAAACAATTCATGCTCATACGCTTTTTCCGACAAAGCCGTTTCAATTTTGGCGGCGATTTTAACTAAAAAAACTTTTTCTTTTCCCAAAAGCACATCCCTGCTTTTTTCCGTAAGCGTCAAAATAGGATATTCGCTGCCGATTTGTTTTAGGTAATTAAAAGAAATCAAATCCTTCAAATAGCGGAACCATTCCTCTTTGGGAATATCTTTGCCTATGCCGTAGGTTTTTAATCTTTTATGATTTTCGCAAATTCGTTCGGATTTTGAACCGCGCAAAAAATCAACCACATAAGTAAGTCCGTATCTGTTTTCCAAACGCGCCACCGCCGATAACGCTTTTTGAGCGATAACTGTGCCGTCAAATTTTTCCCGGCTCGTTAAACAAACATCGCAGTTGCCGCATTGTTCCGGCGCTTCTTCGCCAAAATAATTCAAAATGGCCCCGCGCCGGCAAACATTGGTTTCGCACAAAGAAGCCATCTGGGAAAGTTTACGCAACATCACGCGCGTTTGCTCGGGGTTATCTTCCACAATCGCGAATTTTTTTAATTTAACCACATCGCCTCCGCTGTAATACAAAATAGCATCGCTTTTTAAGCCATCTCGACCAGCTCTGCCGGTTTCTTGATAATAGCTTTCAATATTTTTAGGCAAATCGGCGTGAATGACAAAACGCACGTTTGATTTGTTTATCCCCATTCCAAAAGCGATGGTGGCGACCATTATTTTAATTTGGTCTTTTACGAACAGCTCTTGATGTTTTTTTCTTTTTTCATTATTTAATCCTGCGTGGTATGGCTTGGCGGAAAAACCGTCGGACTTCAATTTTTCAGCCAACTTTTCAGCTGAATTTCGCGATAAGACATAAATAATTCCGGAGTCATTTCGATGTTTATTCAAATAGGAAATTATTTGCTCATACATCTTTCGTTTTGGTTCAACCGAATAATGAATGTTGGGGCGATTAAAACTGGAAACAAAAATACTCGGATTTTTCAATTGCAATTTTTTCAAAATATCATCGCGGGTCAATTTGTCAGCCGTGGCTGTCAAAGCGATTGTCGGCACTTCTGGAAATTCTTTTTTAATTGAAGAAAGCATGCGATATTCCGGCCGAAAATCATGACCCCAATGAGAAATGCAATGCGCCTCGTCAATGGCAAACAGTGAAATTTTCAAATCTCTCAAAAAAACCATAAACTGCTGATTATTATTCAGCAATCGTTCCGGTGAAATATAAAGCAATTTGATTTCGTTTTTATTCAGCTGTTTATAAATATCACAAATTTCTTCGCTGTCCAATGAAGAATTCAAATAAGCCGCGGCGATGCCGTATAAACGGAGCGCGTCAACTTGGTCTTTCATTAAAGCGATTAGAGGCGAAATTACCACTGTTACACCATCAAACAACAAAGCCGGAATTTGGTAACAAAGCGATTTGCCGCCGCCGGTTGGCATTAAAACAAACGCGTCGCGTTTTTGTAAAACGGTTTTGATAATTTCTTCTTGATTAAACCGAAACGATTCATAACCGAATTTGGTTTTTAAGATTTGAATTGGAGTTTGCATTTTATTACTCTAACACTTGAATTTTGATTTTGTTCGTTTCAATTATAAACTTTTTAATTTCAACGGTCAAATGAATGAATTTTATATTAAAACCGAAAAAGTTGCGCTTAAATAAAAACAAAAAGAGAGCGGCTAAACTCACTTTATTGCGAAATGCGGGGACGATGCCCGGAACTTTGAACCGAGAACACGGCTAGGTTTCGCGGTTATTGATAAAAGTATAAAGGAATTACGGGCAATATACAAAGTACATCCTGAGTGGTTTGAGACACCTCGCCCAGAGTCAAACAGAGGTAAAAATGAAGTGGATTATTCCATTTAATAACCTAACCTGTTTTTTTCTTGCCTAACTCACTAATAACATAATCCGCCCAATTCTGATACCAACACCATGTCTTAACTACCGTTGAGCCAAATCCATTAGTAGGATTTTTTCCATCATGTTTTTGCCAAAATTTGGTGTGCTGGTGCATACCAAAATTATTATGGCCAGCATCTTTAACTTTTTGAATTATCTGAGTAGCTGAAAATTTTGGTTTCTCTGTTTCTTCCTTAATCCAATATTCTTTTGAAATATTTTCCGCCAAATTAGATTTGGGATCAATAAACTCTATAACTCGATCTGCTTGACCCTTCCGCTTTGCAAGTACTTTAGTAAATAACAGGCGATACGCAAAACGATCACTTTTTATTTCATTTTCTGATAATTTACTATCAAAATCAGCCAGATAAGAAATTACATTTTGGGGTATCAAAGATTCTTTATCTTTTATGACCTTTGATTGCGATTGATCTAATTCTGAAAATTGTAAACTTAGAGCTAAATTACTATCAAGTCCATATTTTTCGGCGTGTAATTTTTTTAAATAAAAATTTAAATTTAAAGCGCAGGCCTGATAACGAGCCGACAGATAAGAATCTAATCCACTTGCTTTACGATGTTCAATTTGATTTCTTAAACCTATTAAAAATGAGAGGTTGTTAATTGTATCTTTATCAAGTGGGCAAAGTTTATTTGAAATACACTCTTTCAAGTCCCAATATTTTATACTGCCGTCTGGATTTTTAATATATTTCTTACGAGAACCGCTTTCGGTAGAATATCTATAATCAATTCTTTGCGCCCTGTAATATGAATGTAAAAGATACGTCCAAGCAATTAAGGAGAGAACAATAAAAGACTCAGTCTTGAATAGAATTAAAGGATTGTTATAAATTTGAACAGCGGAAAGCATTGCTTCCCTAGATTTCATTATCAAATCTATTTTTTCTGAAAAAAATGATTTTGGCATATAACTGTGGATAAAATAGCTATTGCAAGTTTTCTATTTATTTTCTATAATATTATTATACGCCTAGTAAAAATTGTCTGTCAATAATATGCTTACTAAAAAACAAAAAGATGTCTTGGATTTTATAAAACAATATTGTTCAAAGCATAAATATTCCCCATCTCTTGAAGAAATAAAGAAGCACCTAAAAATAGCTTCTGTTTCTACTGCCCATTTTCATATAAAGAAACTCCAAGAAAAAGGTTTTTTAAGAAAGGATAACAATCAGCCAAGAGCAATTTTCGTATTTGAGAGTGAGAAAATGATAAATATTCCACTCATGGGGAATATTGCAGCCGGGCAACCAATTGAAGCAATAAAAGAGAAAGAAATTATCGCTATTCCACAAAGTAAACTACCAAACTCTGGCAATTTCTACGCATTGAGAGTCATCGGTAATAGCATGATTGAAGAGAATATTAATGACGGTGATGTTGTACTAGTCAAACAACAGGATACAGCTGAAAATGGGCAAAAAATTGTCGCTTTAATTGATAATTATGAAACTACGTTAAAAAAGTTTTATAAAGAAAAAGGACACATTAGACTTCAACCAGCCAACAGAACAATGGATCCCATAATTATTTCCAAACAAGCCCCGTTAACAATACAAGGTATTGTAATTGATGTAATAAAAAACAATGAAAATAATTTTGTAGAAGAGTTAATTACATCAAAGAATATTAAACGAAACAACAGATTACCTCTCAATCAAATTATTTTAAATGATGCAGTTGAAGAATTAAGGAAATTACCAGATGAATGTTGCGATGTTATTATAATTGATCCGCCATATAATATCGGTAAAGATTTTGGTAACAACATGGATAAACGAGAAATGAGCGAATACATTCGTTGGTCAAAAAGTTGGATAGATGAATCTATTAGAGTCTTAAAGCCAACTGGCACAATGTTTATTTACGGTTTTAGCGAAATTCTTGCTTATCTTTCGGTTGAGATACCAATAAATAAAAGATGGCTTATTTGGCATTACACAAACAAAAATGTTGCTTCTCTAAATTTTTGGCAACGAAGCCACGAATCTATTATTTGTGCTTGGAAAAATAACCCAATTTTTAATCGTGACGAAGTGAGAGAGCCATACACTGAAGGTTTTTTAAATGGAGCGGCTGGAAAAATACGCAAAGGAACAATCGGTCGTTACAGTACAAACGGTCAAGAAACTGTTTATAAGGCACACGAAGGTGGTGCCTTGCCAAGGGATGTAATAAAAATACCAGCATTAGCCGGAGGAGCTGGCATGAATGAAAGATGGTTTATCTGTAATACCTGCGGAGGTAATGTTTTTGAGCCAAGAGAACTGAAAAAACACGCTGATCATGAGATAGTTAAACACCCAACACAAAAGCCATTAGAAATTTGCAGAAAATTAATAAAATCAGCCATGCCTAAAAAAGATGGAGTGGTTTTGATTCCCTTTGTTGGAACAGGGGCTGAATGTGCAGCCGCAAAAGAGTTGGGCCAAAATTATATCGGATTTGAAATTAATCCTGATTATATAAAAATTGCTGAAAAAACTATATCTTCTGTAAAAATAGTTTCTAAATTATTTTAGAGCTTCATCTACTTCTTCTTTCTTTTTTTCAAAAGCATAAGGAGTAAAAACCACAAAACCATTTGAAAATCTTTTTAATTCCTTGTTATCTTGAAATCTTTTGTACGGAAGTTTATACTCACCATCTTTTTTCTTTGGGTTTTCAAAATAATCACTACTTGGGACTTCGTAATTAATATCAATAAATTCGCCAGCTATTTTAGTTTTAACTCCGCCTTTACCGCGTCTCACCTCGCCACTGAATGACTTCTTTTTTACTTGATAATTTAGAATTTTCCCTTTATACAAAATTTGAAAATCAGCCCCTTGATGATCAAGTTCCCCTGACATTGAAACTGTACCAACACCGAAAACCGACTCCGCTACATAACCGGCATGTATTTGAGTAATAATACTTGCCCATGTTCTATAAATTCTCGCGGGCAATCCTTTACTAAAACATTTCTCGCACATCCCAGTCTTTTCTTGAAATTTTTTAATATCAGCCCCATACTCTTTTAGGTATTTTTCATAAAATTTTTCAAAACTCAAAAACTCTTTCTTATTCCAATATATTTTGTAGAGTAAATTTATAGCTTGGATTTCTTTTGGTAAATCCATTTCCACGATTTTAATAGGCCTATATTTATCTCGATAGGATTTGAGATCAACTGATTGTAGAAAATTGTCGAATTTTTGTACTAACATAAATTATTTAACAAAATATTCTAATGGTCTATTATAAATCTTTGCAAATTCTTTCAACTGTAATACATCAAATCGTCTTTGCCCTGATTCAATTTTTGAAAGATAAGATTGAGTTTTTCCGAGTTTCTTTGCAGCTTCAACCTGTCCAAGTCCAGCCTTAATACGAGCTGTCTTCAAGCGTTCAACAATCGCATTATGATCTTTTGTGTATATTGCTCTCGGCATATATTGATATTATATTATTCCATTGTGTTATATTCCAAATTGCCATATAGTAAACAACTACGCAAAACTCAAAAGCTGGGTGGTGCCCAGCTTTATTGTCCAAAAACCCTTATTTTACTCGGGTTCAAACTTGGTAATCTGGCGGTGCGGTCGCCTCGCCTGCGGGCGAGGCGACCGCACCGCAGGTGCGTAAAACTTCCGAAAACTCTGAAATTGTAAATTGGCGGAGAGGGTGGGATTTGAACCCACGGTCCGGGTTAGAGCCCAGACGACACGTTAGCACCGTGTTGCTTTAGACCACTCAGCCACCTCTCCATTGTGATCAGATTAATTTTATCAGAAATTTTTAAAAAGTCAATAACAAGTTACC